>NZ_BAABAB010000046.1:0-11759 GCF_039537205.1 Microlunatus ginsengisoli
CCACATAGCAGCTGACCCCGTTAACCGGCCAACACCTTCCAACCCGCCCGATTAGCCGGATAATGTTGGGACAACGCCGTCGCCGAGTCGTTCTTCGCCTCGCTGAAGGGTGAGTGCATCGATCAGCAGTCCTGGCCGACCCAGGCCATGGCCCGACGGGCCGTGGTCGACTACATCGCCTGGCACAACGGCGCCCGGCTCCACTCCACCCTCGACTACCAGACACCCAACGAATACGAAGGAACGAGCACCACCAGCCAAGATCAACAGATCACGCCTCAGGTAGCCTGACCAAGCCATCAACCCTGCCCGGTCAAAACGGGGCAGTCGCACTCCCTGCTCCGCGGGATCTGTGCGCTCATGATCAACAGCTCTCGTACCCGGGGGCTGCGCGATCGCATCGAGTTCGCACACGCCGACATCCGGACCTGGGGCATCACCGGGCCACTGTGTGATCGCGTGCCTTCAATTGTCGAATTGGGCGCAGTCGAGCGCGTTGAACTGCGCCAGGGTCACCACTTTGTTCGGCGGCATGTCGCTGGTGTCGCTGGGTCCGAGATCGTTGGCTATCAAGACTTGGCCGGGCTTCAACGCGTCCAGGTCATCGGCATCGAACTCGTACGGTCCGTCGGCGGAGAAGCTGCTGTCCTCGGTCCAGCCGTAGATGGCCATGTTCTTGGGCTTCGCAGGCACCGACTCCAAGGGCGTGGTTGGAACGACACCGTTGACAACTGGCCCCAGCAGCGGCCACGCCACCTTCAACCCACGAACGGGTGCGGTGATGGACCAGTCGGTGAACAACTCGTTGTTGGAGTTGGCGCCATTAGGGTCGTCGGGCCAGTACAGGCTGGCGCCGTCCAGCAGATGGTGACAGGTCCGCAGATACACCCACAGTCGGCCATCCGCCACCCGTCCGATCCCGACCCAACCGTCTCGGGGAACCGAACAGCCCGCAGCAACCAGCGCAACCACCGCCAAGGCCACCACCATCCGCCATCGCGACGTCACCCGCCGATCCTCCTCCATCACACTCGTCGAAGCGACTCGATCGCGGCCCTACCACCGCCAGGTCGTCGATCAGCGGGCCGCTCTGTGGCCCAGGCGCGTATCCACGGGGTGCCTAACGACAAACAATGTGGGGTAACGGCACCGCACGCTCGTCGTGAAGACTCCCATACTCACGCGCGAAGCGAGTGCGAGAACACGACTACCCCTGTGTTCTCTCGCGACAGTGAAGTTGGTGGCTACCGGACCGGGAGGCGAGGTGGCCACGGACCACCGAGTCCATCGAAGCTGCAGTGGATCGTTCCGCAGCCGGCGCCGGGTTAGGGCGCTTCTGTCCAAACTGGCCCTGCCCGAGACCTCCTCGAGAGAATCACCTCAGCGGTGGTCGCCTGCATTACCCCCAACGTTCTTGGACTTGCCCTAGCGATCGCCTTGATCGGGCACCCCAGAGTGCTCGATTCGACAGTCCGGCCCTGGATATACGACGGTCTCGCGACCGTCGTCGTAGCGGACGTAGTACGGCGGAGCACCGGCCTCACCCCGCGTTTCGATGACGAGTGCGCTGTGCTCAGGCGTCCCGACGGAGTTGGACTGGAAATGAAGACGATCACCAACCGAAGCTCGCACGGCTCCTCCTTCAAGCAGGACTCCCCCTCCAGTCTGGACCACCGAGCCGTTGGCAGGAAGGGTGCCGACGGGTAGTTTCGCTCGGTGCCTCTGGGGCGCCTGGCTGGATTCGGCCAGATGATCCGGAGGTCCCGTCCTAGGAGTTCGTGGCCGGGATCTGGCGCCGGCCACAATCGTGGTCATCACGCAGTTGCCCGCACCCTTGGGGCGTTGGTAGTGGAGTCCGATCCGTTCGTACATTGTTCGGGTCGCGCTGTACAGGAAAGACGACGAGATCTCCTTGTCTGGCGGCAGGTCGCGCGGGTACGCCTCGACCAGACCGTTGCCAGCATGCGCGATGAGAGCCAGCGCTCCGCGGACGCCGATCGCGGCGAAGCCCTGCCGCCGGTAGCGCAGGTCGACGAAGAGACAGGTGATCCGGTAGTCGGGTCGCTGCACGAACCTCTGGTGTGCGGCGGGCCCACGCCTCGCGTCGTGCGACCCGGTCGGCGGCGGCCCAGGTCTTCGGTGCGGCCACAGGCAGCCACTCCTGGTCTTGGCAGGCCGAGCCTTCGGCAAGGCGGCCCGCCGGCCGGATGTGGTCCTAGTGCGGCGCGGGCGCG
This sequence comes from Microlunatus ginsengisoli, assembly GCF_039537205.1. Taxonomy (NCBI): domain Bacteria; kingdom Bacillati; phylum Actinomycetota; class Actinomycetes; order Propionibacteriales; family Propionibacteriaceae; genus Microlunatus; species Microlunatus ginsengisoli. Next base: position 2,235 of record NZ_BAABAB010000046.1, read on the forward strand.
CCGTTCGGCTGGACGGCCAGCCATGTGCCGCCGAATTCGTCGACGTTGTGGCACAGGACCTGGCGCTTTCCCTCGTGCGCGTAGAAGTACAACGGGTGCCCCGCGTAGGTCACCTGGGTAGCGCCATCGCTGCGCCGGGTCGTCCCGAGAAGCCCGCGGCGCAGCGGTTTTCCGCCGTGCGGATTCCCCTTGGTGAGCACGGGCGGCCAGGCTCTCGCACACGCGCCGTAGCATGCCGGACGACTGTTCCGCTCCGCGTCGAAGAGGTAGATCGCCTGGCCGGAGCCGTCGTACAGGATCGAGCCGAACTGGCTTTCGGCGACGACGATCGCGGTGCCGGGCTCAGCTGCCCGCGGACGTCCCGCGGAGGCCGGTGAGGCTCCCGGCGTCGGCGCTGACGAGGATCGAGCTGCCGTCGGAACGGGTCCGGTGGAGGGGGCCGGCGGTGAGACAGGGCGTTGTGGTCCGACTGGGCCTGGGCCGGCGTGGCTGCCGCAGGCCGCCAGCAGCAGGGCCGCGATGGCGACACCGGGTGCTCGCAGGCGGGTCCGGGCCGCGCGGATCGCTGGCCGCGGACCTTCGGCGCTCCGTATGCGGTCCATGAGCTACACGACCTCGACGGGATAGCTGGTGATGTAGATCTCGAGCTGCTGGAAGCGTTGCAGCAGGTGCGACTTGAAGTGCCGGATCCACTCGGCGTGTGCGGGGCTGTCGTCGACGTCGACGGATAGCACGGAGAGCCGGTCCCGGTACCGGTGCTGGTTGGGCGCGGTCCACGTACCGAGTGCCGACTCGGGCCGGAAGGTGAAGGCGCCGAAGACGTCCGCGGCTTCGGTCAACGACTCCGGCAGGCAGCGGGGGCACCGGTCGGCGACCAGCCGGCCATCGTTGAACTCCTCCGGCAGCAGGATCTCGTAGCGCCGCATGCTGGCCACCTCGGTCTACCGACCGCCCTGGACGGCGCGTCCGCCACTCCCGAGCCGGCTTCGACCCGCGGCCCCGGACAGCATGCACGCGACGATGTGATGGAGCGATCGTCGGGTGGTCATCATGGCCTGGCGCGCGGCCACGGCGGGGATATTGTCGTCCGTGGGGTGCTCCTCGATGGCGAAACGCCTGCGGGGTTCGCCGACTCTGTCCGGTAGTGCTGTGTTGTCGTCTTCGAGTCCGCAGCCGGTGGAGGTGTTACGTGACGGCGTTGATCGAGCAGCCGGCAGCGAGTCGTCGACTCGACGTCTCGGTTGCCGATCCGGTGGGGGCCTTGTCCCATGGCGCCCTAGTAAGCGTCGATCGCGCTCCGGTCCGCCGTGCGGGTGTCGGTGTTCACCACCCCGTGAACGTGCTGGGCTCGGTCGATCACGACACCCTCAGCCCCGACACTGTCAGCGCTGGCGCCTGGACGGCGTCGGGGCCGGTATTCCGCATCGTGAACGGCCGACCGTGAACGCGGGACAGTCGGCGGCGGCTGGGGCGGTCGTGGCCGCGCATCAGCGGACCGGTCGTCGGATCGCGGTGCAGGGTGTGGAGACGTTCCTGCTGGACCGCGGTGACGGCGAGCCGGTGGTCTGCGTGCACGGGGTACCGGCCTCGTCCTTCCTGTACCGCAAGGTGCTCGACGAGCTGGCCGCCCGCGGCCTGCGAGGCATCGCTTTCGACCTCCCCGGGCTCGGCCTGGCCGACCGACCCCGCGACTTCGACTACAGCTGGACCGGTCTCGGCCGCTACGCGGCCGCCGTCGTCGACGCGCTCGACCTGGATCGGTTCCATCTCGTCGGGCATGACATCGGCGCACCGGTCGCCTTCGAACTCGCCGCCCGGCGATCCGACCGCGTCGCGTCGCTGACCATCCTCAACGCGCCGGTCGCGGTCGGCTCGTTCCGCCGGCCGCTGGTCATGAAACCGTTCGCCGTGCCCGGTCTGGGCGAGATCTACCTCCGCGCCGTCACCCCGGCCATCTTCCGACGACTGATGCGCTGGCAGGGCATCGCCGACCGCAGCAAGATCACCGACGCTGAGCTGGACGCCTACCTGCTGCTGCTGCGCGGAACCGACCAGGGCCGCGCATTCCTGCAGATCATGCGGTCCTTCGAGCTGACCCAGGCCAAAGACCAGCTGTACCGGCGCGTCCTGCGCGACAGCGGCCTGCGGGTCCAGATCATCTGGGGCGAAGCCGACCCGGCACTGCCGGTGGCGACCCGCGGCGAGCAGGCCCGCCGCGCTGCCGACCTGCCGACCATCCACCGGCTCCCCGGCCGGCACTTCCTGCAGGAGGACAACGCACCAGCGCTGGCCGACCTGATCGCCCGACATGTGTCGAACTGAGCCTCGTACCCTGAACCCACCCAAGATCATCAGCTGCTGGTTCTCGTCGCCGCACCGCCGCCCAGGGACGGCGGGTTTGCCGGCTGCCGGAAGCCCGATCAGCGCGAGCCGTCCCCTTCGGTGTTCACGGCTGGAGCACCGTGATCTGCTTCGCGGACCGTGGTGGGTCGGGGAACACGCCGTCCAGGGCGCGCGCGGCCAGCATCGGCCACGATGACCCGTGTCCCCGCAGCCTCGCCATCAGGATCGCGGCGGAAACCAGGCACACCACCTCCCACTGCCCGGGGCCGCAGCGACTCGGCCAGCAGCCGGGCCACTTCGGCCGGGTTGGCACCGGCCTGCACCGCGTGCGCCGTTGGTGCTTCTGGGTCCCGCTCGCACCAGCCCCACCACGTGGGCGCGCGGCCGCAGCAGACCGTGCCGGTCGACGACCAGACCCTCCCCCGGCGCGGCGTCGTCATCCTGCGTGTCGCTCGGCAAAGAGGCGTCGGGTTGACGGCCGGCGAGCTGGACCGGTTCGCACCGATGGCCTGCGCCAGCGCGACCGCGCCAGAGTCGCCCAGCCTGACCGTCCGGTCAGCTGCGACACGACACCGCCGGACGCGGTGCGCGACACCAGCGTCACGGCCCCGCCATCCGGCACCGCGGCGGCGAAGGCGGCGGCACGCGGCTCGAAGGTGCGCGGGTTGGTGTCGATCACCTCGACCCGCTGCCTCCGCCAGTTGCGACGTACGGGCCGTCGGCGGCTGCCCATGACGTTTTGCACACCGCTACCCATGCGGCGGACTGCCGCTCAGCCGGCCCGAGCGCGATGTGCGACGCCGGCATCCGGACCGTTTCGCCTCGGGTCGGTCAACCTTGCCGGGACGAGGCCAGCAAGGTTTCGCCGTGCATCCCTGGCAGGGCCGGCGGGGATCGATCCGAGCCATGATCGATGCTCTCCACACCCGCCGCTACGGCAGCTTCGAGAACTGCCTTGCGCGAAGCCGTGCACCCACTCCGCACCGCGGTCCGGCGCGGATCGCGGTCGGGTTTGCAGATTTCGCGGGCTGCCGGGGGTGCTGTTTCACCCGTATCGCAGCGCGCCGACCGCACAGCCCGGCTGAGCCGGCGCCAGCACACGCTGCCAGGCTCACGCCCCACCATGGGCGTCGACGAGCCGTCCGGGCAGCTGCGTCCGCGCGGTGGCCAGCCACCCGTTGAGCACCTCCGAGCGGGCCCAGCCAGTCGCGGCGTCGGAGTCGAGGAGGAAGAGGCCGCGCGTGGGACTGCTGGCGCCGAGCTCGGCCAGAACGGGTTTGAGGAAGGCTTCCGGTGCCAGGCTGTGCCGCCAGTCGCCACCGAGCATCAGCGGGATCGTTGTGACGTTGGCCAGCGACCCGGCTGCGAACAGGTCCAGGAACACCTTCAACAATCCGGTGTACGTGGACTTGTAGGTCGGGCTGGCCACCACCACGAGTTCTGCCGACGACACGTCGCCGACGGCCTGCGCGACCGCCGGGTCCTTCCAGTCCAACAGCCGTGCGCCGAAGTCGGCAAGATCGACTGCCAGGTCCGGTGCATGTCCGGTCAGCTTCTCGATGACCAGATGCGCCGCCTGATAGGTCCTGGACCGGGGCCTCGGATTCCCCACGACAACGGCGGTGCTCATCAGCGGATCCTCTGGTTTCAAGCTCGGCATGGGATGCCGATTCGGTGGATGGGTGTCGCGGATGGTCTCTGACGCGCCGCGGACGAGCCGCGGACGGCGCGGCGGGTTCTGGTCGGTGCGGCCGCGCGGTTCAGGGGGGAAGCAGGGTGCTGCAGAGGCGGGCCAGTCCGAGTTTCCTTCGAATGAACATTGCGTTGATCGCGCGTGCCGGGGAACTGGCGATGTGGAGGAGGGACATTCGTGTCGTCGTCCAATCCGCCCCGTTGGGCTGTCGCGTTGACCGGAGCGGGCCGGTCGGGTCCTCGCTCTCGGCCACGCCACCGCGCCGCGGGGGCTGGGGGCCAGCAGGCCGCTCGTCCGGTTGCCCGCCTCTTGGCTGTCGTCGGCGGCCGCGAATGGGTGGCGTCGGGATCTCGGAGTAGTCGGCACCGGTCGTGCCATCGCGGCTGGCTGCGTGCGTGGTGTGCCGCAGGACGGTGACTGTCCGGCAGGTCATTACAGCGCGCTGCGGGTGCTGAGCTTGTGGTAGATCCGATCGGCATAGACCAGTGCGTCTTGATCGGTGGCCTGTTCGGTGTCGCAGACGGAGGAGCTCAGGGCTTCCACGCAGACCAGGAAGCTCGAGCCGACCGGGGTGCGTTGCACGATGCGACCGCGCACCCAGTTCCCACTTCCCTGGAGGAAGGGTTCGCCGGTGTCCAGCAGGGACCACCCGCCGCGGGCGAAACGGTCGATGCCGCTGGTCGCGAATCGAGCAGACAGGTTGGCCTGGGCGGCGGTCAGGAAGTTGACCACGATCGTTGCAGCCTTCGACAGTGGTGGCCATGAGCTCGACTGGCCGGCGACGGAGAACGCGAGCAGCGGCGGGTCGGCGGACACCGAGATGACCGAGGTCGCGGTGAAACCGACCATCCGATCCTGGTCACGCAACGTGATGACGGTGACGCCGGCCGGATGCTTGCGGAATACCGACTTGAACTCCTCCGGCGTGAGCCGGTCGAGGGTTGGCGTTTTAGCGTTCTGCTCGCCTATCGCGGTGGTCATATCGTTTCCCCTGTCGAGACTGCCGGGTTCTTGCTGCCTGTCATCGACCTGAATGCTCAGGTCGGTTGGATGCCGTCGGCGGCGACCGACTTCGTCCTACCGGCCACGATGTCGGCGGGTCGGTGCCGGTATTCCCTCCACGTGCGGAGACTCGGCGAGCCGCTTGTGTTCGGCTCAGCTGCGGACGAGGTCGGACTCGCGTGGTGTGGCTCGCGAGAGTCGGATGGGCCGGCCGCGTGGGACGACGTGCGCTGCTCAACTTGCGAGCTGCGCTGCTCCGGCCGTCGAGCTCTCGGCCACGACATGGCCTTGCTGGTACAGGTTGAGCGGTCGGGGCAGGCCGTAATGTTCTCGCAGGGTTCGTCCGGTGTACTCGCGCCGGAACAGGCCCCGGTCTTGGAGGATCGGGGTGACGTGGTCGACGAACTCGCGGAGCCCGGAGGGCAGTGCCGCACCCATCACGTTGAAGCCGTCGGCCGCGCCGTTCTCGAACCAGTCCTGGATGACATCGGCGGCCTGTTGATAGGTTCCGATGAAGGTGAAGTGTCCGCGGCCGCCGCCGAGCCGGCCGATCGGTTCCCGGACGGTGAGCTGCTCGCGTCGGGCGAGCTGCACGATGAGCTTGGAACGGCTCTGCGCTCCGTCGATCGTGTCGCTGTCCGGGATGTCGTCGGGGAGCTGTTCGTTTAGCTCCAAGCGCTCCTGCGGGATCTCCAACACGCTGGCCAGTTGCTGCAGGCCAACCACGGGGTTGATCAGATCCTCCAGCTGCTGGGCTTTCGCCTGTGCCTCGGCCTCCGTGGCGCCCAGGATCGGGACGATTCCGGGCAGGATGATCACAGACCCGGGGTCGCGGCCGGCGTCGGCGGCGCGAGCCTTGAGATCCGCGTAGAAGTGTTGCGCATCGGCCAGGGTCTGATGTGCGGTGAACACCGCGTCGGCGTACCGGGCGGCGAAGTCTTTGCCATCCTCCGACGACCCGGCCTGAACCAGCAGCGGATGACCCTGCGGGGGACGTGGCACGTTCAGGGCCCCCGCCACCCGGTAGTAGGTGCCGCTGTGGTGCACGTCGTGGACATTGGCCGGATCGATGTAGCGGCCGGCCGCCTTGTCAGCGTCGCGAGCGTCGTCGTCCCAGCTGTCCCAGAGCCGGCGGGAGATGTCGACGAACTCGGCGGCCCGGCGATAGCGGTCGAGGTGATCGGGACGGTCTTCCAGCCCGAAGTTGCGTGCCGCGTCGGCGCCGGCGGTGGTGACGATGTTCCAGCCCGCCCGTCCGCCGCTGGCGTGGTCGAGCGAGGCGAATCGTCGCGCCAGATTGTATGGCTCGTTGTAGGTGGTGGACGCGGTGGCGATGAGACCGATGTGATCGGTTGCGGTGGCGAGTACGGCCAGCAGGATGGTCGGTTCCAGCTGGCCGCCGGGCCGATGCTCGATGCCCTTCCAGACAACGAGCCCGTCCGCGAGGAACAGGGAGTCGAACTTGCCCTCCTCGGCGATCCGTGCGATCCGGCGCCAGTGGTCGATGTCGATGTCGGCATACGGGTCGCTCTCGGGCAGCCGCCAGGCGGCTTCGTGATGACCGGAGCTCATCAGGAAGGCGTTGAGATGGAGCTGTCGTGACATGTGGAATGAGTCCTTTCGACGAAAGAGGTCAGGAGGCGAGCCGCTCGGGTTCCGTACTGACGCCGAGGGCGTCCAGCAGCAGCGAGCGGTACGCGGCGAGTTGGTGATCGCCGTAGCTGCGGGGGTGGGGAAGGTCGACGGTCAGGTCGACGCCGATCTGTCCGTCCTGCAAGACGAGAATGCGGTCGGCCAACACGATCGCCTCGTCCACGTCGTGGGTCACCAACAAGACCGCGGGCTGATGTCGTTCACACAGTTCCCTCAACAAGACGTGCATCTTGATCCGGGTGAGTGCGTCGAGGGCGCCGAACGGTTCGTCCGCCAGCAGCAGTTCCGGCTCACGGACGAGCGAGCGCGCGAGGGCGGCCCGTTGGGCTTCGCCGCCGGACAGTTCCGTCGGCCACGCCCGTTCCCGACCGGCCAGGCCGACCTCGGCGAGCGCGGCACGCGCCCTGGACTTGGCGTCAGCCCTGCGGCCGACACCGAGAATCACGTTGGGCAGGACCCGCTTCCACGGCAACAGGCGGGAGTCTTGGAACACTACCGACACCCGCTCCGGTCGCTGGATCTCACCGACGCCGGTGACGTCGTGGTCCAGCGCAGCCAGGGCGCGCAGCAGCGTGCTCTTCCCCGATCCGCTCTTTCCCAGCAGCGCGACGAACTGGCCGGGCGCGATGTCGAGGTCGAGATCGTCCAGAACGGTCCGGGTGCCGAACGAGCGGGTCAGGCCGGAGACGCGGACGGCCGGAGCGTTCAGTTGCTGATGGTTCGCCGCCACGACAGGGCCCTCCTCTCCACGAGCCGGACCAGGAGGTCGGAGATGAAGCCGAACATGCCGTAGACCGCAAGCCCGACGACGATCACCGCGGTCTGTCCGTAGTTCGTTGCCTGGAACATCATGTAACCCAGTCCGTTGACCGCGTTGATCTGTTCGAGCACCACCAGGCCAAGCCAGGAATAGGTGACCGCCATCCGCAGCCCGACGAAGAACCCCGGCAGCGCACCGGGCAGCACCACGTGCCGGATGAACTGCCACCGGTTCAGCCCGCTGACCTCGGCGAGTTCGACGAACCTCAGATCGATACCTCTCAGAGCCGCATGGAGGTTCAGATAGATCGGGATGTAGACAATGATCGCGATGATCGCGACCTTGAAACCCTCGCCGATGCCGAGCCAGACGATGAACAGCGGGATCAGCCCGAGTGTGGGGATCGACCGGTTGACCTGGACGGTCCCGTCGATCAACGCGTCGCCGGCCCGGCTGAGCCCGGCCAGCAAGGCGAGCGAGGTGCCGATCACGAGGCCCAGCAGGAGCCCCTTTCCTGCCCGCGCCAACGAGGTCAGGGTGTCCTGGCGCAACGATCCCTCGGTCCACAGATCCCAGCCGGTCTGGGCGACCGTCCAGGGTGCCGGCAGGGTCCGTGGGTCGAGGTGTCCGGTCGCCGAGGCAAGTGCCCAGAAGCCGACGACCACGGCCGGCCCCAACAGCCGCGAGCCGGACAGCGTCTTCTTGACGCTCAGTCGCCGTTGTCTGTTTCGTCGGACAGCCCGCGGAGCCTGCGTCGGCCCGGCGGAGGCCAGCGGGGCGCTGCTTGATACCAACAGGGTCGAGGTCTGCGCCATGTCAGCTCCGGTAGGTCTGAGGGACGGCCTCGGCGGCGAGCCCCTCGAAGCGGCGGTCGAAGAGCAGGTCCGCCTTGAACGACTTGACGAACCCGCCCTCGGCGAGAAGGTCGATGGTCTCCTGTTCCCACTGCAGCGCCTCGTCCCAGCTCGGCGGGAACAGCGGCTTGCTGGTCAGCTCGACGATGCTGCGACCCTGCTCCGCGGTGAGCTTTTGGCTGTCGACGTAGTACTTCTGGATCCACTCGTCGGGATGTTCGTAGACCCAGACCTTGCTCTTCGCCCAGATCGGGATGTAGGCACGGATCGCGGCGGCCTTCTCCGGCTGCGCCAACACGTCCTCGGGCGACCAGAGAATGTCCAACCTGTCGATCACGTCAGTCTTGATCGTCTTCGCGCCGTCGCCGCCGTACTGCTGCAGGTAGCTGGGGACCTGGCTGATCCCGAGCGGGGCGATGTCGACCTGGCCCGACTGCAGAGCAGGCAGGAACTGGTTGCTGGTCAGCGGGATCAGGTCCACCTCCTTGTTGCTGTAGTCGATTCCTGCCCCTTTCAGCGCGCGTAGCAGCACCACTCCCTGTGCCTGGCCCTGGGAGAAGGCAAGCTTCTTGCCCCTGAAGTCGTCGACGGTGTTGATGTCGCTCTGCGGCTTGGTGGCAAAGACATAGATCGGCCTGCGAGTCAGGTTCACTGCGACGATCCGGGCGCCTTGATCTTGGAAGTATGCCTGGATCGGTGGGATGCCCGCGTTGTTCGCCACGTCGAGCGACCTGGCGCGGAAGGCATTGATCACGTCAGGGCCCGGCCCGATGTTGGGCCAGGACGAGACCGTGAACGGCAGGGCGTCGAGGAGCCCCGAATACTTCATGGCCAACTCCTGGGCCTGCTGTGACGACGCGATCGACAGCGATGCACCTTCCGGCACGGCGGTGGGAATCGGGTCGCTGGCCTTCAAACCGCCGGGCGCCGAACCGCTGGCGACGGCGCAGCCAGCGACCCCGACAGCCGCGACGCCCCCGATCAGAGACAAAAGGCTGCGTCGCGACAGCCCGGTCGCGAGAGGAGAAGAGGTCTGGAAAAGATCGGACATGGTTGTTGTTTCCTAGCTGTCGGGACCGTTCACGCCACGAAACGGAGACACGATCCCGACGAACGCGCACCTCACGCAGAGGATGCAGGGTAGATGAGGAAGGAGGCTGTCCGTGGCCATGAAAAAGTCCCCACTGGTGGCCAGTTCTGGTCCCCAGTGGTGGCCAGGT
>NZ_BAABAB010000047.1:0-708 GCF_039537205.1 Microlunatus ginsengisoli
CGATCACCCGGAATCGAAGCCCGGCGGCGTCGGCGGGTGCCGAAGCGCCGTCGCGAGTGGTCGCTGCGTTTCTCGATCCGCCTGCGGCTGCGACGCCCGGTCAGGAGCTGCCGCTCGACTCGCTCGGTGGCGGCGGTGTCCTCCTAGGCGTACGCCAGCTCAGCCGGCCGATCACTCAGGTCCGGCGGCCTCGTCTGTCGACTCCGGCGGCGGCTCGAGCGGCGCGGGCGCCGGGAAGAAGTCGCCACTGTCGATCCCGGTGACCGGCCCGACGCCGGGCGGACCGACATCGAATGCCGGCTCGACGAAACCCCTCGACAGCGACGGTTCCTGGGAGTCTTCCGGTTTGCTCCGTCGATCTGTCATCTCTTCCCCCGATTCGTCACAGGTAGACCTGCTGAGCAGCCAAGTACCCTCCCGGCAGTCACACAACCCCCCCTCAGGGTGGGAGTTGAAGAAGTACCTTCAGTCGAGAGTGAGCAGCTCACCGACCCGCCTAATTCCTGACATTGACGCCTCGACAGTGTAAATGTCGACAGCGACTGAAGATTGACCCCTGCTGCGCTTGGACGATGCCACCGGTACTCCTCACTCGCCACCGGCACGCTGCGCGCGGCTCGTCGGCGCTGGCAATAGTGCAAGACCTGAACTCGTGCGCGGGCCTGGCCCCGAGCCGATGCTCGGGGCCAGGCCGTGGCAGCGGACGTG
>NZ_BAABAB010000048.1:0-15010 GCF_039537205.1 Microlunatus ginsengisoli
GTACGCAACGAGGCCGAAGACGCCGGTTCGGCGACCCGAAGGCGAAGTAGAGCGCGGTGACCAGAGCAAGCGCCAAGGTGAGCCCGGGGAGGGCGGGAGAGCCGGTGCCGGGGACCGTTGTTGCTACCTTTCGTGGCGGGGGCGTCGCCGGATCACGTGGGATGGCCGGCGGCGGCTGTTTCGGTGCCGCGGTGAGGGGTGGGTTGTAGTTCGGCGGTGGCTCCGGTTCCGGGGTCGGTGTAGGTGAGGTGCAGGAGGCCGCGGGTGGGGATGGTGATGGTGCGGCTGGCGAAGCCGAACCATTGGTTGCCGCGGGTGTAGGCGGTGCCGACCAGGTGCGGCCCGGGTCGGGTGAGCATACAGAAGCTGGCGGACCACCACAGCGGATGCGGGGTGCGGTCGAGGAAGGCGACGGGGCGGCCGGCGTTGGCGGTGGCTGAGATGGGCTGGTTGAGGGTGAGTCGAATGCCGGTGTCGGTGGGCAGGGCGCGGCCCGGGCGGTCGAGATAGCTGTGGACTTGCTCGAAACCGGCGAGCAGGTCGGCTGGGGTGAGCAGGGCGCCGGGGGTGATGAAGGTGCGGTGCAGTATGGCGGCGAAGGGTGAGCGGAGCAGGACGGCCCTGCTCTGACCGGTCCGTGGCTGGGTTCCGGTCGGGGCGCGGATGATCAGTTTCGCGAGTGGTTGTCCGACGTGGACCGGTGTGCCGGGGGTGATGGACCATTCGGCGAGGTGGGCTCGTTCGCCGGGGTTGATTCGTACCAGTTCACGGGCGGTGAGGAGAGCGTCGCGGCCTGGTAAGGGCACGCTCGAGCGGGTGGCGGGGGCCGGTCGGCGCGTCGCGGGTGTGCCGCGGCTGGCGGCGGAGGCTGGTGGGATGCGGTACCTGTCGGCGGCGATTGCGGCCCCAACGGCGACGCTGTGCGATGGGTCGCGGGGGATGACGACTTGACTTTCGACGTTCCTGGCGACGAGTTCGGCGACGAGGGGAATGCGGACCGATCCGCCGACCAGTACCAACGAGGTGAGGTCCTCGGTTGTCGCGGCGGCGCCGCGGAGGGCGCGGGTGAGGGCGCGGAGGGTGTCGCCCAGGGCAGGTTTGATCATGGCCTCGAACTCGGGTCGGGTGATCCGTACGGTGGTGACCTGGCCGGGCAGGGAGACCTCGATCGAGGCGGCCGGTTCGGTGGACAGGGTTTCCTTGGCGGCGATGCAGCGACGGCGGACCGCCGCCATGGCGGTGATCACGTCGGGGTCGTCGGAGCCGGCCAGGTCGAGCGCTTCCCGGCCGAGGGCGTGCAGGACGAAGGAGTAGATGGCCTCATCGAAGTCGATCCCGCCGAGGTGTTCGATCCCCTCGGGCGGGCCGGCCAGCTGGAACCCACCGGACCCGGAGGCCCGGAGGATGGCGGCGTCGAAGGTGCCGCCGCCAAGGTCGTAGATGCCGACCAGGGCACCTTTGCGGGCGTCGGCGCCGGCGTGCCGGATCGCGGCAGCTTCGGGTTCGGTACAGATGATGCTGCTGGGCACGTCGGCCAGCTTGATCACCTGGGTGAGCAGTTCGTGCTTGTAGGGACCCCAGTTCGCTGGGCACGTGACCGCCAAGAGATCCGGTCGGCTGCCCATCGTGTTGGTGGCCGTGGTGACGCTCCAGCGGAGGATGTGGGCCATCAGGGTTTGCGGTGAGAACGGGCGGCCGTCGACGATCAGGGGTACCGGGTCGCCGAGACGGCGTTTGAACTCGCGCGCGACCGCCGTTGGGTATTGGTGGCCCAATGTCTCGGCCGCGTCGCCCACGGTTACGGTGGCGTCGGGTGCCACGTAGACCGTGGACGGTATGTCGAGTCGGTGCTGTCCGAGCGGCATCACCCGGTACTCGCCGTGCCGGGCCACCCCGACTGCAGTGAATGTTGTCCCCAGGTCGATCCCGAGCCGGTAGCTGGTGTGAGCCGCCCCAGGAGCCTGGCTTCTCATCGGTGGAGATCTTCAGGCGAGGGGGGTTGGGTAGCGGCGTCGGGCCATGCGGCCGGCTGTGCCGGGGTGTCGGTGTCGGCCGCGGGATAGGCCGGGACGAAGTCGATCGGCCGCCACGCGGGGAAGGTGTCCGGTGCCTCGTCGTCCACCGCCTCGACATCTTGGCTGTGGGGATCCTCAACTCCTGTCATGGCCGTCGCGGCGAGGTCAACATGGGGGATGGTGGGGTTTGACGGGTCGTCGGGGCCGGGCGTGGAGGCAGGGTCCTGCTCGGGCGCCGTCGGTACGTCCCGTCCGGTGGCTTGACCGGCCGGCAGCTGGTGTGGTTGCTGTCTGGCCGGGTTGGTCCGGTGCCACCGGGCGATGACGAACGCGACCACGCTTGCACCGATGAGCAGCGCGAACGCGAGTAAGGCACCGACCGCGACGGGTGGGATCGTTGGTGGGGTTGGGGAAGTCTTGTCTCGACCGGCGGAGATGGCGGCCTGGCTGTCGGTGATGTAGGTCCCGACGTAGGCGTGGGCCGGGTACAGCGCCTGCACCGCCTTGAACTCCTCCAATGCTTTGGTGAAGTAGTCGTGGTGATAGTCGGTCAGCGCCTGGTTGTAGAGGTCGGTGGTCAGGCTCGGCTTGATGTCGAGTGCGCTGCGGCGCAGCGCTTCGCCGATCAGCCCGCCCGGCTGCACATAGTTTTGGCCGACCGGGATCCCGCGGCTGTCGACGGCGCCGGAGACGAGGATCCCGACGACCGCGCCGGCCTCGTTCAGGGCCGGGCCACCCGAACAGCCGGGGCTGGCGGCGGCGTTGGTTTGGAGCAGGTTGATTCCGCCGGTAGAGGCTTTCAGCGCAGTGACTTGGCCGCTGGACAGGGTTGGCTGCAACCGGGCCGCTTCCGACATGCCTTTGGTCCAGGTGGCGGCCGCCGGGAAGCAGTTGACGTAGATCTGTGACCCCTGGCCGGGGGCGTCGGTGGCAAGGGCCAGGGCGGGAAGCTTCGCGGCGACCCGGACGCGGAGCACGCCGATGTCCTCGCCCAACGCAGGCGCGGACCGGTAAACGACGTCGGCGGGTTGGGTCTGGCCGATCCGCGCACCGGTGACGGACGCCACGCCGAGCAGGACCGCAACGCGCGGCGGGCTGACGTTGACTTTCACCTTGGCCCGGTCGAAGGCTGCAACCGATGCGCGAATGTCGCGTTTCGTGGCCCGCGACAAGTCCCATTTTCGAAAGAGCCGCACCATCGCGTCGCCGTCGGTCTTGGCAAACGCTGCCACGCCGTCACTCACGAAGCCGTTTCGGATCGCAGGATCTGGGGTGACCACGTGCCGCGCGGTGACCACATAGCCGGTCTCGGCGGCGATGAAGCCGCTGCCCACGTACCGGCTCGACATCTTCACCGTCCGGTGACTTCCGACTGTGCGGTAGTACCGGGTCGGGTCGTCGCGGATGTGGTCGAAGACCCAGGCCGCAACCGCGCGTACGCTGACCAGTTCACCCGCCCTGGCCTTGGCGATGCCACGCTCGAACAGCTTCCAGGCGTTGTTGTTCAGGGTGACGCCGCCCAGGCTCGCACTGGCGGTGTACTCGACTGTGATGACCTGGACCGCCGGGTTCGTACGCTCCGCCACCACAGTCTCCACCGGCGGCTCCGCCGACGCCGAAGACACCACCATCAGCTGGAACCACAGGCCAGTAACAACAACTCCGAGCAAACAGGAAATTGGAGCCTTGAATGCGGGAAACGACATGGAAACTCCTTGGAACGATTCCGCGGAAGAAGACACCTTCGTCAAATTTCGAGGTTGTCGAATGCTGCTCAGCGGATGCGGCGACCGCGTCGTGCCAAGTGTGGTGCGCCGACTGGTCGGTGTGCTGGTGATCCCGGACGCGGCCAGACAGCGCCAGACACCGGCGTCCGGTCTGACACAAATGAGAATGGGCGGGAGGTTGAGAAAAGTTCTCCTACCCTTTGGCGCATGTCGCGGCGAACGGGTTCGACGCCTTCCGACGGCCCCGGCGAACCGACGACCGGTTGGGACCGGTCAGCGCTCCTGGACGTCACGACCCAACCCGCACTGGCAGAATTGCTGCGGCAGCTGCGCCGGCGTGACGCGCGCCGGCGCGGCGACTCGGAGCTGACCTATCGGGAGTTAGCGGCCCGCACCGGCTGGTCACATGCCGTGATCGGGGAGTACTTCACCGGACGCGCATTGCCGCCGACCGACCGATTCGACGAGTTGGTCCGCCTGCTCGGGGCGTCACCGGCCGAGGCCGGTGCGTTGGGCACCATCCGTGACCGAGTCGAGGAGGGTCGACGAGCGGACCGTCAGCCGGCCGCCGGAGGAACGGCTCCCGCCGCAGGCCGCTCTGTGCCCGGGCAGTTGCCGGCCGACGTCGCAGGCTTCACCGGCCGAGCTTCCCAGCTCGCCGGATTGAACCGACTGCTCGACCATCCCGCCGGCGGGGTGGTTGTTGTCGCGATGTCGGGAACCGCGGGGGTGGGCAAAACCGCGCTCGCGGTGCATTGGGCCCACCGGGTACGGGACCGGTTCCCTGACGGCCAGCTGTATGTCAACCTGCGCGGCTTTGATCCGGGCGGATCAGTAATGCACCCGGCCGAGGCGCTCCGCGGCTTCCTGGACGTACTGGATGTGCCGCCGAAACGGATCCCGGTCGGCCTGGACGCCCAAGCTGCGCTGTATCGGAGCTTGCTGGCGGGGCGGCGGATGGTCATCGTGGCCGACAATGCCCGGGATGCCGATCAGGTACGCCCGTTGCTGCCCGGCGCGCCCGGCTGCCTGGTCGTGGTCACCAGCCGTGATCAGCTGACCAGTCTGGTCGCCGGCGGAGCTCACCCACTGATACTTGATCTGCTGACCCCGCCCGAAGCCCAGGACCTGTTGGGACGCCGCCTCGGCGCCGACCGGGTCGCTGCCGAGCCCCAGGCAGCCGAGGAGATCATCACCCGCTGTGCACGGCTGCCGCTGGCACTGGCGATCGTGGCAGCCCGAGGCGCCAGCCACCCCCAATTCCCCTTGGCCGCCCTCGCCGGTGAGCTGCGTGACGCCCGGGCCCGACTGGATGCGCTGTCCACAGGTGACACGGTCGCCAACGTCCGTGCCGTCTTCTCCTGGTCCTACCAGACCCTCGACGCCGACACCGCCGCCGTGTTTCGGCTGCTCAGCGTCCACCCCGGGCCGGACATCTCCACGCCGGCCGCCGCCAGCCTCACCGGCCTATCCCTTGACCGGGCGCGCCGTCTCCTCACCGGCCTCGCCCAAACGCATCTGGTCGCTGAGAACACCCCCGGCCGCTACAGCCTCCACGACCTGCTCCGCGTCTACGCCACCGAGCAAAGCCGTGCCGGCCACACCGCCGAGCAAAGGCACGAGGCGGCGGGCCGCCTGCTCGACCATTACCTGCACACCGCCAGCCGTGCCGACACCCTGCTCCACCCACACCGCGACCCCATCACCCTGGCCCCCGCCCGCCACGGCGTCAGCCCCGAGAGTCCAGCGGACCCGGGTCAGGCGCTGGCCTGGTTCCGCACCGAACATCCCGTTCTCCTCGCCGCCATGGACCTGGCCGTGACAGGTCGGTACGACGTCCACACCTGGCAGCTGGCCTGGGCACTCGCTGTTTTTCTCCACCGTCAAGGACACTGGCATGACTGGGCGATCACCCAGGCCGCCGGACAGGCCGCCGCGGAACGGTTGGGCGACCGGCTCGCCCTCGCACATGCCCGCCGCGGCCTCGGCTGGGCCTACACCGACCTTGGACGATACGAGGAAGCGGCCACCGCCCTGGCTGGTGCCCTCGATCTCTACCGGGAACTCGCCGATCACGTCGGGCAGGCCCGCACCCACCTCACCCTCGGCCGAGTCGCCGAAGGGCAGCTCCGATACCAAGCCGCCCTCGACCACAACCAGTTGGCTCTCGACTTCTTCCGCGGAGCCGACCATCACATCGGGCAGGCCATGGCCCTGAACAACATTGGCTGGTACGCCGCACAACTGGGCCATCACGAACAAGCCCTGAAATCCTGCCAACAAGCCCTCATAATCCAACAACAACTCGGTGACCAAGCCGGGCAGGCCAACACCTGGGACAGCCTCGGATTCGCCCACCACAACCTCAGCCGGCACGACCAGGCCATCGCCTGCTACCAGCACGCCGCCGACCTGTTCCGCGACATCGCCGACCGGCACAGCGAAGCAGAAATCCTCACCCGCCTCGGCGACGCACAACTCGCAGCCGGCCAGACCGCACACGCCCGAGCAACCTGGGAACAGGCCGTCGCCATCCTCGACCAACTCGACAACCCCGACACCGGCCAACTACGCGAACGCATCCAACAAATCGACCAACACCAACGCCGTCTCACCTAGACCCGACCGCTAGGCCAGCCGCGCGAAAGATGTCCCACCACGGATTCAGTGGAGGATCGCTGCCGGAAGCGGATCATCTGTCAGCAGCTGGCCGGAGCGCGACGATCGCCAGCGTCACGACTTACTGCGGCTGCCCAGATGCGCTGCCCGCGCTTGACGTTCGACGGTACGACGCATGGAGACTCAAGCGTCGCAATATTACTGACGATTATGGACTCTCGAATCGTGAGTAGTAATCGCTAGAGCGAGGTCCGTGTCCGACCAGCTGGAGCCCCGCGGCACTGACGCGATTTCCCGGGGTCGACCTGGCGGCCGAGCAGCAGCTCAGCGATGACGAGGCCCGCTACGCCCCAGGCCGCCAGGTGCGCGAACACGCTCCATGACCTCGCGAAGTTCGCATTCGTCGTGCCCGGCGCGATCAGCGGCTGAACGGGACGTGCCGCTGGCCGCAAAGATCACGGTGACGAAGGATTCTGACCAGACCGTGGTCAGCACGGTGCAGTCCGGCGAGGACGGCCGGTACCGCCTCACCCTCGCCCCCGGGGCGTACACCCTGCACGCAGACAACCTCACCGGCAACCTCCTACCGCGCGGCACCACCGTTCCGGTCCGCATCGACCAAGGACAGTTCCAAACCGTCGAGTTGAAGTTCGACTCCGGCATCCGCGGCATGCAAACCGGCGGATAACACAAACGCCTCAAATGGAGAAATGGCTGCCACCGGGTGTAGAAAAAGAACATCACTGGCGCCCGTTCGCGGCTGTCCTCGACCCAGCGGTGATAACACAAAGCAGGTGTAAGTCGGCCCGCACGACGACGTCGCTCGTGAACGCTTACTTACACCCTGAATTGTGGAAGGGTCCGTTTGGTTCAGCGGAGTGTTTGGCTCAGTTCCGGCCGGAGACCATGCACGGTTAATACTGGACGGCTACCGCGCACTGCGGGTTACCGAATGCGGGACACAGCTCGGCCATTCGAATGCCTTCTGCGACACCACGCAGCAGGCGACTGTGCCGGACAGACCCGGCCCAGTCTGAACCGTCGGGACGCCGGCTCGACCCTCAGGGCCGGGTGACCGCGGCTTTGGCGTCCGGTGGCGCTGCGACCTGGATCGGGCTGCGGTTGGTGTCGAAGCTGGCTCCGTAGATCACCTGGTGATAGGTGGCGCCGGTGGTGGGTGGCTTGCTGGAGACCGCCCAGACGGCGTAGAGGCGGCCCTTGGTTATGGCGGTTCCGATGTAGTCGCCGGGGAAGATGCCTCCCGCGACGGCGGCGTAGGCGTAGTTGGTCTGCGGTCCGATCGGAGTCGGTTGCAGGAAGTGCCGCCCGCCGTCACGGGAGGTGGCCACGAACTGGCGGCCGAAGCGGCCGGTGCTGGTCGCGGCGTTGGTCAACCCGTACGCGACCGAGACCGTCCCATTGTAGGCCGACACGTCCGAGCTGACTCCGAGCAGGGACTTGTCGGCACGGTTGACGACGACCGGTGCCGACCAGCGCTTCCCGTCGTCGGACGAAGACAACTTGATCTTGGTCGGGTCGACGGAGTTCCAGCTCGCAAAGAGCCGGCCGGTCACCGGGTCGGCGACCGCGGACGGCAGGCAGCAGCGGATGTCGGGCGGTCCGTCGCCGAGGTCCCGGGTGATCGTGCCGCCCGGTGACCAGGTGTCGCCGCCGTCGCTCGAGCGCACGGTGACGAGGGCGGGGTAGGTCGAGGCAGCCGTTGCCTTCGGGGTTGTGGTCCGTGGCGTCGGACCTGTCTTCCGGTGGGTGGCCCGTGCCTCGGCCGCCTCCGGGCCCTCGGCGGAGCCGTTCGGGCCGTAGTCGATGTAGGAGTCGACGATCGTCCCGTTGGGTTTGAGCATCGGCTGGGAGTTCTGGGTGTTCGCGTGTGGGGGACTGACGTTGACCGGCGCGCTCCAGGTCGCGCCGGCGTCGTCTGAGTAGACCAGCGCCTGCGGAGACCCGTCGGCGTTGCCGAACATGTCGGTCAGGAACGGCGTCCAGAACTGGTAGAGCCTGCCCCGGTGCGGGCTGGTCGGGCCGTTGTCGACCACGAGCCAGTTCTTGTCGTCGGAGATGTCGCAGCTGGCGGAGCGGTGTGCGACGGTCGGCTTCGCGAAGGTCTTGCCGCCGTCGACGCTCTTGGACACCAGCACACCGCTGTCACAACCGGTGTTGAACACCAGGGTCGACACGTACACGACACCGTTCGGACCGAACGCGACGACCGGGTCGCTGGCTCGTTCCCAGATCCTGGCGCCGCCGGTTGCCGCGGTCACCCCGGGCAACGGTCGGTGATGCCACGTCGCGCCGCCGTCGTGGGTCCAGCTGGTCTCGATGCCGACCGCCCCACCGTCGGGGTAGCGGCCATCGTGCGCAACCGCGACCGCGATGTTCCCATTGACTGGTGAGACGCCCACGTCGGGCTCGACCAGGGTGTCGGGTTCGGAGCCGGGCAGCGCCGGCACGTCTTGCCGCGCGATCTGGCCCACGTGCAGGACCGAGGGCGGACCGGGTACGAGCGCGTCGGCCGGCGACCCGGACAGTGATGCGGCAACCAGCCCCGCCGCCACCACCAGCCCGCTCGTCCTGATCCACCTTCCGCTCCGATGCTGTCGGCTGACTGGACCCGGCGACGAGATTGGCTGCAGCATCGAGATCGCGACCTCCCAGGAAGAATGCGGCCCTCGTAGTCTTTACCGCGCCCACCCCACTCCGCCAGTACGCATCGCGCATTCATCCAGCTGAGTGGGCGAGAGTGGGTCATCGTCCGCCGGTATTGCCGGACAGAACCAACGCTGAGTGTGCTGGGCGGCTCGGATGAGGCATCAGAATGGCAGCCTGCCGTGCGCCGGCGTTGGGTCTATTGCTGGTAACAGCACCTATTCGAAGTTGACGAGTGCTCCTCCGGGAGGCCATCTCAACGGCCGTCACTGTGGAGGACCCGTCTTACGAGGCGCACGCAGAAGTCACCGCTGCTGTAAACCCCGCCAGCCGCAGCCCCCGGCTATCGGTATTGGTCGTCTTCATCCTGGCGGCGGTCGGTCCGGCCGCGACGGTGGCGTTGCGGGTCGGGGCCCGTGCTCAGGCTGGACTCAAGCCAGGTGAGGAGGATGAGCAGCAGAGTGATTGCGAGGAGGATGCCGCCGATCATCTCGAACGCCTCGTCGACGCCGTTCATCCGGGGATTCTCCTGACATGTGACGGGCCATTGCGGGGGCCAGCGTAACCCGGCCGGTGTAACGTTTGTTTCATGGTGGACGTGTCGGAGTGGTTGCTGGTCAGCGCCTCGACGGCCAAGTCCACGACGCTGCGGGTGTTCGTCTGGCGGCAGCTGCGCCGCCTCGGCGCCGTCCATTTAGGGCCGTCGGTGTGCCTGGTGCCGAAGCTGCCCACGGTGAGCGAGGCGGTGACGCGGATGGTCAACAGGGTCAGCGCGGACGGGGGGAGGGCCAGGGTCTTTGTTGTCACTCTCACCGCTGAGGATGCCGAGCAGGTGATGGCGGAGCAGCGGGCCGATCGTGACCGGGAGTACGCCGAGGTGCTGGACCGGGTTCCTGCGTTTCTGGCCGAGATCGAAATGGAGACCGAACGGGGTCGGGCGACCTATACCGAGGTCGAGGAGTCCGAGGCAGACCTGGGACGTTTCGAACGGTGGCTGGACTCGATCCGATCGCGGGACTATTTCGATGCTCCGGGTTCCGCCCGAACGGTGGCGGCCGTCGAAGGCTGCCGGGCCGCACTGGCCGATTTCGAAGCCAAGGCGGTGGTCGCCGACACCGCCCTCGACGAGGATCGCCTCGCAGCGGACGACCCGCCGGTGAAGGGAATCACATGACGGGGCGGTGGTGGCTCGACGCGGCGATCGGTGCCGCGGCTGCACTGCTGGTCTGTTGGCTGTTGCTGATCGCGGTCCTGCTCCGGGGCAAGCGCCGCCACGGCGCCACCGGAACCGAGGCGTTGCGGCTGCTGCCGGACCTGATTCGCCTGCTGCGCCGGGTGGCCAGCGATCGTTCCCTCCCCGTCGGGGTGCGGGTGCGGATCTGGGG
This sequence comes from Microlunatus ginsengisoli, assembly GCF_039537205.1. Classification (NCBI taxonomy): domain Bacteria; kingdom Bacillati; phylum Actinomycetota; class Actinomycetes; order Propionibacteriales; family Propionibacteriaceae; genus Microlunatus; species Microlunatus ginsengisoli. The sequence goes on from NZ_BAABAB010000048.1 coordinate 10,411, forward strand.
ACTGGTGGCATACCTGGCGTCGCCGATCGATCTGGTGCCCGACTTCATCCCCATGATCGGGTTCGCCGACGATGCGATCATCACTGTCCTCGTGCTGCGCAGCGTGGTGCGTCGGATCGGCCTTGACGGTTTGCGCGGCCACTGGCCCGGCACCGAACAAGGGTTCCAGGCGCTGTCTGAGCTTGCGGGCATGAGCCACAAGCCCAGCGGCACGCCCAGCCATCGCCGTTAGCGTTCGGGCTGGCCGGACGCGCGCCAGCGCAACGCTGTCAGGATCGTCGACCGAGCTGTCAGGATCGTCGACCGACTCCGAAGATGTGTCGAACAGGCAGTAGCAGGCCAGCAAGGGACAGCACAATGAACGCGATCTGGTGGATGTGGTCCTTGCCCGGCGGCAGTCCATTCACCAGATGCACGGTCCAGAAGATCGGATAGAACCACAGAACCGACCACGCCCAGACCTCGCGCCGGCGAAACGGGATCAGCGCAATCAGACCGCCGAACAGCCCCAGACCGATCGAGGCCAGTCCGGTGGCCCGGATCAACAGGTTGCTGCCGACCATCCGCGGCAGCACGGTGACGATTCCGAACGCTAGGATCCCGACGCTCACCACGACCAGGCAGAGGCAGGCAACTCGCATCAGCACACTCGCGCGTTCCACTCAGCGAACATATTGCGTGATGACGATGGCCATCCAAGCGACGCATCTGCCAGGGCCCCAAATCTCTGCCCTGACGGTGACTCACGTCTCCGCGATATTGCCAGTGCGCACTGTTGGGGTAGATGGCGTAATCAGCGCCGGCGTTCCTCGCGTGACGGGCGGCGGTGCCGCGTTCGGCGCCAAGTCCGTCGGCGAGGATCGCCGCGGGCGCTTGCAGAACCATCTCCCGCCATGCGGTACTGCGGGCGGATCGGGCGGACAGACCTACCTTTTTCACCATCCTGCGGCACGCCGTGGAGTGCGACGTCAGGGTTTGGCGATGCAGAAACCACATTCTGTATTACTCACGATTATGGACACTCGAATCGTGAGTAATAGCGCATCATCCCTGGTCAGAGGCCCTCTTCCGCGCTGGCCCGTGGAAGAGCTCGGGATCGCGGTCAATGCTCCTCGACCTGGACGGTGTCGGGCGGAGCTGTTCGGCCAAGGTCTTGCCCGGCTGGCCCTTGAGCGGTTCGCGTAGCAGCGCGGCCAGTTCTTGTGGTCGGGTAGGTGGAGCGCGGCCAGGCAGGCTGGCTGATCCCTAGCGGCGACGGTCTGTACAAGCAGATGGTGCCGGAAAGGCCCGCCACCTACGACGCCGCCGACGCCGCCCTCCGTCGGGATGCGGGGACCGAGGCTGGGGGAGTAGTCAGCGTCCAGCGCCCACTGCGGTAGTCAGGTCGACTTCGTCCTCACGCGGCCAGGCGATGCTCGACCGTGCTCGCGCCCAGTCCGGCCAGCACGTCGGCAACGCAACGCGACCCAGTTGTGGCCCGTCCAACAGTCGGGCTCGCGGATGGGTCTAGCGCAGCGGCGGCTGGGCGACCCCCTCGCGGCGGCGTGAGCGCCCGAGGAGTTGAACTCATTGTTCGGCCTCGGTCGAAACAAACCTCGCCTACTCTTAAGCCCACTCATGGAGAGGGGAAGTCAGGTGCCAACTTGCAAGGTGTCGGACCTGCTACAGGACATCGTCGAGGAAGCTACGGCAACGTCCTGGGACGTATATCCCGAGGTGGCGGGATCGAGTTTGCAGCGGATCTTCCGGGGCTCCGTGGCCATGTTCGTCTCCGAGGACGCCGGCGTCGCGAGACGTCGCACGTTCCGTATCGCGGGCGAGCGAGTGCCCCCGTGGCGGCCACAGGTACTGGGTGAGGTCGTTTCGGAACATCCGATGATTCGCAGCCACGGCGTTCGGGGCGCGTCCCTGACGCCGCGCCGCATGTCCGACATCATTTCGCAGCGCGCCTTCGAACGGACCAGGACCTATCAGCAGTTGTTCCGGCCGACCGGCATGCGGTACCAGATGACCATAGTTACCCGAAATATCAGCGGGAACCGTGGCCGCACCTGGGTGCTGGAACGCGACGGCCGCGATTTCAGCGACGCTGAGCTCGATACCGCGCGGCGACTGCAGGACCTTCTCGTAGTACTGGACAGTTTGGCGCAGCGCCTGGCCGGCCATGGCTCTTCCTCGAGTGCGAAGATGGAACGCGGTCCCGCGGTGGATCCATCACTCGGCGCGTTCGACCGGCTGAATGATGGTGGCCAGGACAAGGCTGCCGCGGACGTCGCCATGTCACCAGGGCTCGCCGCGACCGAGCGGCATTTGTTGACTGACCGGGAGGTGCAGGTCCTCTCGCTGGCCGCCGATGGGCTTACCGCGGGGGCGATAGGCCGTGTCCTGGGCATCAGCTCACGAACCGTCAGTAAGCATCTCGACCATACCTACAGCAAGCTGGGTAGCCGTGGCCGGATACTTGCGGTCCGCCGAGCGGAGACGCTCGGGTTGCTGAACCCGAAATCGGCGTGATCCAACGCCGAAATGGCGCGGCGCAGCGCGCCGACGCATCCGAGGTCGTGGTCCGAGGTCGTCCGCAAATCGCTGTAAACAGTGCAGTTCGTCGACGGCTCGACGGCGGGCCAAGTGTTCGGGGCGGACGCGCGTCAACGCGCCCGACTTGACCTTGACCCCGATCGGTGCCTGGCGTGGCTGGTGCCATCCGAGGGTCCTTGCACTTCTCGTTCGCGGACGGTCCACGCGATCAATCGGCCGACAGCCAGACAGCTGACGATCAGCCAGTATGCGCACTTGTGCGTATGGACTGGTTGGAGCGGGTTACGGCAGATTTTGCCCATGTGGCGCCGGGTTCGGGAAGGAGAAAAAGTCATGCGCGTTCTCCGAGGAAGATATTGGGCTTACGCGCTACTCAGCGGACTATCTCTTTGTCTGATGATCGTCACGCTCGTCTCCCGCGATTGGCTTGAAGCGTTACTTCGGATCAATCCCGACGCTGGTAGCGGCGCAGTCGAATGGGTAATTGTTCTATCGCTTGCCGTAAGCGCGGGCCTGCTGGCATGGGCCGCGCGCCGCGAGTGGCGGAGCGCTGCATCGATCTGAGCTAGGACCGTATCTTGGTGCCAGCATCGGCAAGCGGTTCATCGAGGAACCGGACATCTTAGACACATGCCCAATCCGCACGCACGTCGACAGAGTGGGGCAAAGATGGAGCGAAACGCGGAGGGTCGTGTCGCACACGCGGCCCTCATCAAAGAGGTGTCCCATGGGGACATCTATCTAGCTTACGGCGACACAAAGTTTCGGATCCCTAACCCCGAGCGAATGAGTGCAATGGGTTTGCGTCAGGAGAAGGTCGAATCCGTCCCGGACGGCAGCGTGAGCGACCTGATCACGGTTGAGCTCGGCGCCGGTCCCGCGGTACGGGCATCAGATGTATTCTTCACCAGTAATCCCAACGATGGCTCCAAAGACCCCGCGGCCAAAGTCCGCGATCATGTTCTTCTCGCCGGCTGGCTTCTGGAAAATCCGGGGTGGAACTATCCTTTCAGTACGCAGGAGGATCCGTCCTCCAGCGCTCCGTGGGTGGAGGACATTCACTATCGCCTCCTTCTCGATGCAGATTTCGTCGACCACATGTACGGTCCCGACGGCCTGAGCACCGCCCTGCTCGGCGCGAAGCTACCGGGCAATCTGTACGATCCCCAAAACATTCCCCACCCGCTCCCTTTCGGCGACATTCCACCAGACGCGACCGGAGCCCGCTATGCCACTGTCGGCGCCTTCCATCTACCAGCGGCCGACACCTGGCAGGGACAGCCGACCCTCCAGATCGAGCTCAACTGCTGGCACACCAGGCCTGAAATTGGACCGATGAGGGACCTCACTCACCCGTATCAGATCGACGGCCGAGGAGCCGCACCCCCCGGCTGGGTTCACGTCTGGCAAGACACTATTCATCACGGATGGAAGGGCGTCGTGCCATGGCAGGGAGTGGTCGACGACTGCTGGTGGCCATTCAATCCCAACAATCCCGACAACCAACACGGCTGGCTTCTGGCCGGCGCCGGCGTGATGGTATGCGGCTCCCTGTGGCAGGACCATGAGCACGACCCTGGTCCGAACTGGTGGGAGCGAGTATGGCCCGGCCAGGGAGGCTGGCTCGAGATGCACCCGCCGGACTGGATCCATCGCTTCGTTGTCCCCGCAGGGCCTAGTCGCACGGCGTGCCGCGCGACGGGGGTGAACGTGTCAAAGGAGTACTCCCAGCAGATCACGGCCACCATGACATCCGTCACGCCCTGGGCCCCCCACGGCCGCGACGTGGTGCTCGAGGCACTGCCAGATGAGGTGATTGACGCCCGGTTCCTCACGACACAAGATGCGGATCACTTCACTGAGCGGCATGTGACGGCCACCGGGGACAACAAGGCCTGCACCGTGAACGTCGTCCTGCACCCGCGCACCGGGCATGACGGGGGCCTCTTCGCTGCAACCTACCGAGCTGGCTGGAAGACCCAAGTCCAGCACGCCAACGGACACCTGTGGCACACCATCCGCCGACCCGACGGCTCCTGGTCCGGCCTCGGAGACGTCAACG
>NZ_BAABAB010000049.1:0-50479 GCF_039537205.1 Microlunatus ginsengisoli
CTTCCAAGCAGGACAGGCACTTCCGCGCGTTACACGCCGAACACACCCCCACCAGGCGAAATCACGAGGCTAGAGCCAGCCCGAAAGCGGCAGGAATTTCACGAGTCAGCCCGCCCGGTGTCCTACGAGACGCTACGGGCAGCCGACCCGACCCGCGTCACCGCTGCAACCAATACAAGTCGGATTTTCAGTGAGCGCCATCAGGCGGAGACGTTCAAGTTCTCTACCGATCCCGAACTGGTCGGGAAGGTCACCGACGTGGTCGGGCTCTACCTGGCCCCGCCGGCGAACGCGGTCGTGCTCTGTGTGGACGAGAAGTCCCAGGTGCAGGCGTTGGACCGGACCCAAAAGGTGTTGCCGATGCAGCCCGATCATGCCGAGCAACGCACCCACGACTACGTCCGGCACGGCACCACCACGCTGTTCGCGGCGTTGGAGATCGCGACCGGGAAGGTCACCGGGTTGTGCAAACAACGGCACCGCCACCAGGAGTTCCTGGCCTTCCTCAAACACGTCGCCCGCGCCTACCCCGAGGTGGAGTTGCACCTGGTGATGGACAACTACGCCACCCACAAACGCGTCGAGGTCCGCGACTGGCTCGCCGCGAACCCGCGGATCCACGTGCACTTCACCCCGACCTCCGGATCCTGGCTGAACCTGGTCGAGGTCTGGTTCGGGATCATCGAACGCCAAGCGATCCGCCGCGGCACCTTCCGCTCCGTCCGCGAACTGACCGGCAAGATCCGCGACTTCATCAACGGCTGGAACAACCGCCGACACCCCTTCATCTGGACCAAGACACCAAACCAGATCCTCACCAAAATCGAACGTAAGAAGACTTCACTAACACGCCACTAGCGGTGTTCTACCACCGGCTGATGACCGAAAACCGGCATTGGAACGACGCCAATCTGACCCATCGGGGGCTTCTGGGCGCATCCGTCCAACTGACAAATGGTTGCCAGGGTCCGGCGTGCTCGCGCGCGATCATCGAAAAAGACTTCCAAAGAGGTGGTTGACGAGTCAGACCATCGGGGAGCGGTCTCAATCGTGGTCTCAATACGCGCTAGCTAGCTAGAGCGCCCGCGTTCAGGTGGGTTCACCGTTCACCCGCCTAACCGCAACGCGGTCCGCCCGTACCAGCAATTGAAGTCCTGCCAGAGCTGCTAAGCGGGTTGAGGGCACAAACCCTCTCGCGGGTTCAAATTCCGCCGCCTCCGCCACCACCAGGGGACGTTGGGATCGACCCTCGGAGCTGCGGCGAGACCAAACCTCCTCGGTCAACCCTGCGAGCGGGCGACGATGACCTTGAGCGCATGCTCGTCAGCCGCGTTCGCGAAGGTGGTGTACGCGGCCTCGAACTGGTCGAACGTGAATCGATGCGTGATGAACTTCTCGGGCGCGATGTCACCGCGCTGGATCGCCTCGAGCAACTGGGGTGCCGTCGTGGCGTTGACCAGACCCGTGGTGATCGTCAGGTTGTTGATCCAGTCCCGCTCGAGTGGCAGCTCGACACTCTCGCCGTGAACACCGATGTTGGCGACGTGTCCACCGGGTCGAACGCAGTCGAGCGCGAGACGCAAGGTTGCTCCCAGACCGACCGCCTCGATCGCCACGTCGACGCCCAGTTTGCCGCGGCTCAGCTCCTTCACTTCCGTGACGATGTCGTCGCCGGACCCGACGTCGACCGTGTCGGTCGCGCCGAACTCGCGGGACTGTTCCAGCCGGAACTTGTTGCCGTCGACGGCGATGACCTTGGACGCGCCGGCTGAGGCCGCGGTCATCACGGCTGCCAGCCCGACCGGTCCGACGCCGATCACGGCAACCACGTCGCCTTCACCGACGGATCCGTTCAGCACGCCGATCTCGTAGCCGGTCGGCAGGATGTCGCTGAGCATGGTGCCCTGCTCCGCCGACACCCCGCTCGGCAGCGGAATGAGGCCGGTGTCGGCAAACGGGACGCGCACCAGTTCGGCCTGAGTCCCGTCGATCAGATGACCGAAGATCCAGCCGATGCCGCCGACCGTCTGGCAGTGCGACGTGAGCCCCGCGCGACAGTACTCACAGGTCCCGCACTTCGTGATGCACGAGATGATCACTCGATCGCCGACCTTCACCTTCTCGCAGTCTGCTCCGACCGAGACGACGACGCCGACGCCCTCATGGCCGAGAACGCGGCCGCGTTCGACCGTCGGGACATCTCCCTTGAGGATGTGCAGATCAGTTCCGCAGATCGTGGTCGTTTCCACTGTCCTGTCCCGGTAGGTGCTTGACAGTCTTGTGTCGGTAGGTGCTTGACACCGAGTCGTGATTGCGGCCTCGTGGTCGGCGATGTTCCGCGACGTCGTTGGACTGGGAGGCCGGGGATGGCTCTGGTTGCGTTGTCGGTGGTCGAGCGGCGGTTGGATGCGGTTCGGGCGGTGTTGGCGGGGGCGTCGGTGACCGAGGTCGCCGCGCAGGTCGGGGTGTCGCGGCAGTCGGTGCATGTCTGGCTGGGCCGGTATCTGTCATCCGGTGTCGCGGGTTTGGCGGATCGGTCGTCGCGGCCGGGGTCGTGTCCGCATCAGTCGCCGGAGCCGGTCGAGCGGGCAGTCCTGGAGTTGCGGCGGGAGCATCCGCGATGGGGCGCTGCCCGGATCCGGCTGGAGTTGTTGCGGACCGGGCCGCCGTGGCATGCCGAACAGGCGTTGCCGGTGGGGCAGGTGCCGTCGACGTCGACGATCAACCGGGTCCTGCGCCGCCACGGGCTGGTCAAGCCGCGGCCGCGGAAGCGTCCCCGGGACTCGTTCATCCGGTTCGAGCGTCCCGGCCCGATGCAGCTGTGGGGCATTGACATCGTGGGTGGCATCTCCTTGGTAAACCCGCTGACCGGGGAACTGCGCGACGCGAAGATCGTGACCGGGGTCGATGACCATTCCCGGTTCTGTGTGATGGCGAGGGTGGTCGAGCGGGCCACCGGCCGGGCGGTGTGTTTGGCGTTCGCCGAGGCGCTATCGCGGTTCGGGGTGCCGGAGGAGGTGATCACCGACAACGGCAAGCAGTTCACCGACCGGTTCAACCGGTATGGCCCGTCGCGGGGTGAGGTGTTGTTCGACAAGATCTGCCGCCGCAACGGAATCACCCACCGGTTGACCGCGCCGGCGTCGCCCAAACCAGAACGGCAAGGTGGAACGGTTCCACGGCACGTTCCGGCCCGAGATCACCGAGCTGGGCCCGTTCGTGTCGCTGATCGCCGCTCAGGCCGCGGTCGATGCCTGGGTGGCCAACTACAACGCCGAACGGCCGCACCAAGCGCTCGACCCCAAGGTGCCGGTGGTGCCGGCGGACCGGTTCGCCCCGGCCGATCCTGGCGGGCTGGAGCTGTGGCTGCCGACCACGCTCGAGATCGTCGCCGTGTCATCGGCCGAGCCGGACCGGTCGGTCGACCCCAACCCGAGCCCGGTGACGGTGGTTCCGCGCCCGGGCGGGCCGGTCGAGCTGGATCTGGTGGTGCCGCCGTCGGGCAACATGTGGCTGCGTCGGCAACAGTTCTGGCTCGGCCCGGCCCGGGCCGGTCAGCTGGTGCGGTTCTGGATCGATTGCGACTGGGTGCACCTGTCGATCGGTGGGCGGCGGGTCAAGTCGCTGCGGTCCCGGTTCAGTACCGCTGACCTGGACGCGCTCGCGGTCAAGGGTGCGGTGCCGGCCGGCCCGCCGCCGCTCGCCTCCCACGGCGGTCCCGGCAGCAGGTCCCACCGGACGATCTTCGAGGTCGAACGCACCGTCGCGAACAACGGCATGGTGTCGCTGGGCAAGCGCGTCGTGTTGGCGGCGTGGATGCTGGCCGGGCGCCGGGTCGGGATCTATATCGAGGAAGGCTGCCCGTTGCTGTTCTTCGACCCAGAGACCCGGGAGCTGCTCCGCACCCGGCCGAACCCGCTCGAACCCGGTGAGGCAGCTTTGCTGCAACGCGGACGGCCACCCGGCCCGGTCCCCCGACGTCGACCGAACCGGTCACCGCGCAACGCCGCGCCTCCAACACCGGGGTGATCATGGTGGCCGGCCAGAAGATCGCGCTGGGCCGCCAATTCGCCCACCACACCGTCACCGTGCACGTGTCCGAAACCACCGTGGCCATCGAGCTGCCCGACGCTGAAACCCGGATCGTGCGACGGACAACCGACAAGGCGGTGCGTAGCATCAAAGGACAGCGGCCGCGGACCGCTACAACAATTCCCTAGGCGAAGTGTCAACCAGGTCCTGACACAGAATCGTCAAGAACCTACTGATCCAAGGCAGTGGTCGTTTCCACCGCCACGATGGCGTCCGTAGGACTCTCGATCTCCGGATCGGGTACGTCTTCCCATGCCTTGCTGCCGGGTCCGTGGTACACAAGCGCCTTCATCTGCCGATCCTTTCCGTCGCAGGAGCACGCCTGTCGAACCCTAGGCTCTGCCGCGCCGGCGGACGTCTCAATTTGCGTCAGCGCTGCTCGCACGTCCAGACGTCTCGCCGACCTCAGGCCGGCTCCTCGTCGAGGTCGGCCGACGTCAGGCCATGCTCGGTGGCGTAGAGGCTCGCGGTCACCCGATTGACGATGCCGGTCTTGGCGTAGATGTGCTCAGTGTGGTTTCGCACCGTCTTGGGCGAGATGGTCAGCCGGCCGGCGATCTCGCGGCTGGACAGCCCGCGGGCGATCAGCTGCAGAACCTGGACCTCGCGCGGTGACAGCCCGGCGGGCGCACTGTGGCGCCGAACCGTGGTCTGCCCGGCAGCGGACAGCAACGCCTCGACCACGTCGGCGTCCAGTCGACCGGCCCTCGCCTCCGCCCGCAGCCGGGTGGTCGCGGCCTCTGGGCCCAGTGCTGGGCGGTGCGGCCTCGGCTCGCGGAAGGTGCGGTAGCTGTCCGCAACGGCCAGCACCCGCGACGCGACGGTGAGGGAGACCGCGCCCGTGCCGCGAGGATAGCCCGAGCCGTCGAGCCGTTCGCGGTGCTGGACGGCCAACGCCGCCAGCGGCGCGAGAGTCGCCGACTGGACCAGCATCCGTTCGGTGAAGTACGGGTAGAGGCGGATCCGCTCCCACTCCCCGGTGCCGACCGGACCCGGCTTGTCCCAGATGCCATTGGACACCCCGAGCCGGCCGAAGTCGTGCACCAGGCCGGCTCTGCGGAGCGTGACGACCTCTTGGTCCGGCAGCCCCAGCACCCGCCCGGTCGCCCCGGCCAGCTCGGCGACCTGCCGGGAGTGGCCGAGGGTGTAGGGCGACTTGAGGTCGACGAAGTCGGCCACGGCGCCGAGGGCCAGGTCGACCTCGGGCCCGACCAGCCGACGGCGAAGCTCGGGCTCGGACTCGATCACCCGATCCCAGCTGCGGGCGCGATCGACCCCGGCGAAGATCACCTCGGCGTGGGCGGCGAGCGAGGCCACCAGGCTCGGGTCGAACTGGGTGCCGGCTCGGCTGCGTGCCAGGGCGAGCGCCGCGCGCGTGCCGCCGAGTCGGTGGGCCACCTCGACGTGCTCGGCGAGCTGGGCCAGCCGGGAGGCGAGCGGGATCTGCTCTCCCCGCAGGCGCCCGGGCCAGCCGCGCCCGTCCCAGCGCTCGTACGACGCGGAGACCGCGTCGCACGTGTCCGGATCGAGCCCGAGCCGTTCCGCCAGGCTGCGGGCAAGTCTCGCGTGCCCTTCGATCATCCGGTCCAGCTCGCGATGCCCCACGGTCGCGAACGCGAGACCGACCCGGACCCGATGCAGCGGCGGCTGGCTCGACCCGAGCATCGCCACGCCCGACGCCAGGCCACGCAGGCCGCGGAGGTCGTGCCGGTACTTGCCCGCCCGCAGCGCGATGTCGTCGCCGAACCACTTGGCCTGCTCGTGCGCGTCGGCGTGACAGCCCACGTCCACCAGCAGCGAGGTGTAGTACAGCGTCGAACGCAGGTCATCGGCCCCGAGCCGCTCGGCCAGCCGCATCGCAATCACCGTCTGGCGCAGTACGTGCTCCATCGGCTGGTCGAAGCCGAGGTCCACGCCGAGCGACAGTGCGGCCAGCAGCTCGGCGAGCCGAAGCTCGCCCCCCGAGGTCGCGGCAGTCGTCGCAGGTCACCCCACCCATCAGCAGGCGTACGTCCGTTGTCAGGCTACGCCGGACCGGCACCGGCGAGCAGGCGATGGTTGCGCATGATCGCCTCGTCGACGATCCGCATCTCCTCGGTCGGGCTGAACTGGATCAGCCGGGTGCCGATGTCGTACGTCGGGACGTGCCCGGGCGGCATGTAGAACACGTCGCCGGCCCCGACGACCTCCTCGTGCTCGGCGTAGCGCACGGTCATCCGGCCCTCGGTCACGACGCCCCAATGCGGGCAGTGGCAGATGTCGCCCGGTAGGCCCCTGAGCATGATGCTCATGTCCACGGGCTGCTTGACATGCAGCAGGTTCACGGTGTAGCCGTCGAGTTCGGTGGTCGCGATCTCGACCTGACCGAAGTCGGCTGGCTCGAGATTGCTCGGTGATGTGGTTGCCATCTCCTGCTCCCCTCACGGTTCCGGGCCGGGTTGCCCGACGAGATCGCACGCTAGGTGGGCAGGGAAGACTCGAGCATGGGGCAGATGCCCCATCGTCGCCATCCGGACAGCCGTCTGCTCCGGGTCACCGGCCTCGGTGCAGGTCAGCGGGCGGGTCTCGCCGGATCAGGACCTGGGCGCGACGATTCCGAAATCGTGGATCTTGCGATAGATCGTCGCGCGGGACATTCCGAGCGCTCGGGCGGCCTGCACCTTGTTCCCGTTGGCATCGGCCAGGGACTTGACGATGGCGTCGCGCTCGATCGCTTCGATATGGCTGAGCACGCGACGACTCACCGCGTGTACCTCGGGCGGGAGATCCTCGGGCTCGATGCATCCGGTGCGGCGCCGCTGGACGACCTCGGACAGCACCCGGTGGAGCTGCTCGGCATTGCCGGGCCACGACATCCGCATCAGCAGCCGCATGGCCTCCGGCGAGCAGGACAAGTGGGCGCCCTGACTCAGCTTGGACAAGAACAGGGGAACCAGCACCGACAAGTCGTCGAGATGGAGCCGCAACGGTGGTATCTCGATCGTGCTCGGAAACAGCTGGAGCAGCTGCTGGAGCTTCTTGGTGTTCTTGGCGCTGCCCAGCGTCACGGCGATCCACAGCGGCTTCCGCCGAGCTGCCCGGGCGTCGTGCAGCGCCGACGCGACGCCGCGCAGCCGGGTCGCGTCCAGCGTGTCGACGTGCGCGATCACGACGCTGTCAGTGCTGAGCAGCGTCTCGCGAAGCGACTGCAACCAACTCGGCTGGCGGCCTGCATCCCGCGCCTCCACCAGCACGAAGCGGCCGACGGGCTGGCGACGCAGCTGCACGGCGCGCAGGACGGCGAGCTTGCCGACACCGGGTTCGCCCTCGACCGCGAGCCACTCGCCGGAGCGGAAGACCCGTTCGACCTCCTCGCAGGCGTGCAGCCACGGCGGCCCGGTGCCCACCAGGCTGGGCAGCGGGATCCGGGGCATCGCACTTCGAGCCATCGACGCTGGGCTCGTGGCCTGGTCGAGCACCACATGCGCGACGACGCCCGACGAGTGGTCACCGCTTCCGACCCGGCGGCAGTACATCCGCGCCACCGGACCGGAGGGCAGCTCCACCACGATCGCGCCGCGGCCTTCCCGGGTCAGTGCCTCGGACGCCTCGGCCAGCAATGTCGCCTGATCCGCCGGAGCCAATGACGTTCGGGCGCGCTCGTTCATCATGATCAGATCGCTGCTCAGGGCGAGCACGATCCCGGTTCGGCGACTGCAGACGCGGAGGTACTCCTGGAAGAGCTCCAGCTGCGACGCACTGGCGTCGGCCAGCAGGGCCTGCTTGATCTGCTCAGCGGTGGTCTTCGCCAGGGTCAGCAGCAACGAGCCCGCATCCTTGCGCCAGCAGGTCAGATCCACCGCGCCGACGAGCCTTCCGGTGACCGGGTGGTGGATCGGAACCCCCGCGCAGGCGAGGTCCTCGAGATTCTCGGCATAGTGCTCGTGGCCGAAGACGTGGGCCGGCCCACCCACCTCCAGCGCCGTACCGATGCCATTGGTTCCGACGAACTTCTCCGCGTAGCTGAATCCGGGCGCGAGCAGGACCCGGTCGAGGTGGCGTTCCAACTCACTGTCGCCGGTCAGCCGGCTCAGCACCAGGCCACTGTGATCGGTGAGGATGACGCTGACGGACTGTCCCTGCAACCGTTCGCTCAGACCTCGCAGCACCGGACGGGCGCTCCGGGCGAGTCGGGTGTCCAGATGGACCTCGGGTTCGAAGTGCATCTCGATCTTGTCCGCAGCCACCTGCATCTCGACGGAGCGTCGCCAGGACGCGAGGATGGTGTCCCGGACGGTCCGAGGCTCAGGCGTCTCCGCGGTCAGGAATCGGACCCGGTTCGCCGCGACCACCTCTTGGGCAGGCGCGGGCCGATCTCGTGACATTGACGTCGGCGTCAAACAAACCCCCAAGGCCAGTGATGTTCCCGACCGACGGACCGCCGTTCCCCGTCGGTCACCTTTCACGATAGGCGCGGTCGAGTGCCCGGTCCACTTGGTGAGCCTACGGAATGTGGACGACGCTGCTGTCTCAGATTGAGACAGCGTTCGGGGGTCCGGAGATTAGCGTGGTCGGCATCGCCACGGACGCCCCGCAGCTGTGGGGTCGGAGGGCCACGGCGATGGAGGCGCGAGATGAGCGAGGACGATCCATCGGAGCCGGAGAGCTACAACCCCTGGAGCGTCGTCAATCTGGTCTTCACGCATCTCAGTGATCAGGGTTTGCACCCTGTCCTCGGTGAGACCGGCGATCCGGGCCCGCCGGCGGCCGCCCTCCTGCTGGCGCTCGGGATCCAGCCGGCCGCCGAGGGCAACCGGGAGGTCATGCGGGACGTGCGTGCACAGTTGGCCGAGATCAGACGGGTGATGTTCGACGAGGACTGACGAGCACGGGGGTTGTCTCGTCTCAATGTGAGACCCGTCGGCGCCGGTTCTCGGGCTTGACTTGAGATGACGGAACCACCGGATCCAAGCGGAAGGAGTTGTGGTGACTCGCCAAAGCGTGGCCAAGGCTCACGAGAAGATCCAAGAGCTGGCCTGGGAGCCTCTTTACCATGAGCCGGTTTCCCAGTACGGGACCGACTACACGTTCGCCAAGGCCAAGAAGAAGGACCCGCTGAAGCAGGTTCTGCGGTCGTACTTCCCCATGCAGGAAGAGAAGGATCACCGGGTCTACGGCGCGGCAGACGGGGCGATCCGAGGCAACATGTTCCGCCAGGTGCAGGAACGCTGGCTGGAGTGGCAGAAGTTGTTCCTGAGCATCATCCCGCTGCCTGAGATCTCTGCCGCGCGGGCGATGCCTCTGCTCTTCCGGACCGTGCCGAACCCCGAGCTGCACAACGGCCAGGCCATCCAGATGATCGACGAGGTGAGGCACTCGACGATCCAGCAGAACCTGAAGCGCCTCTACATGAACAACTACATCGACCCCGCCGGCTTCAACAGCAGCCTGCGCAACTTCCAGAACGACTACTGCGGCACCATCGGCCGCCAGTTCGCCGAGGGCTTCATCACCGGCGACGCCATCACGGCTGCCAGCATCTACCTGACGATCGTTGCCGAGACCGCCTTCACCAACACCTTGTTCGTCGCCATGCCGGCCGAAGCGGCGGCAAACGGCGACTACCTGCTGCCGACGGTCTTCCACTCGGTCCAGTCCGACGAGTCGCGGCACATCAGCAACGGTTACGCGACGCTGCTGATGGCGTTGGCCGACGAAGGAAACCACCAGCTGCTCGAGCGGGACCTGCGCTACGCATGGTGGAACAATCACCGCGTCGTCGACGCCGCGATCGGCACCTTCATCGAGTACGGCACCAAGGACCGTCGCAAGGACCGGGAGAGCTACGCGGAGATGTGGCGCCGCTGGATCTACGACGACTACTACCGCAGCTATCTGGTGCCTCTGGAGAAGTACGGCCTGGTCATCCCGCACGACCTGATCGAGGAGGCCTGGAACCAGATCTGGAACAAGGGCTACGTCCACGAGGTCGCCCAGTTCTTCTGCACCGGTTGGCTCGCCAACTACTGGCGGATGGACCCGATGACCGACAAGGACTTCGAGTGGTTCGAGTACAAGTACCCGGGCTGGTACGACAAGTACGGCAAGTGGTGGGAGAACTACGCGCGTCTGTCGACCCCGAACGGGCACCACCCGATCGTGGCCGAGGACGTCGACTACCAGTACCCACACCGCTGCTGGACCTGCATGGTGCCGTGCCTGGTCCGCGAGGACATGGTGATGGCCGAGGTCGACGGCCAGATGCGGACGTACTGCCACGAGGCCTGTCGCTGGACCGACGTCGAGGCGTTCCGGCCGACGTACCAGGGCCGTGAGACACCGAACATGGGCCAGCTGATCGGCAAGCGGGAGTGGGAGACCCTCTACCACGGCTGGAACTGGGCGGACGTGGTGTCGGACATGGGGTATGTCCGCGACGACGGCTACACGCTGGTCGCACAGCCGCATCTGAACCTGGATCCGAAGAAGATGTGGAACCTCGACCACCTGCGCCGGATGCCTCCGCTGCAGAGCCCGAACGTGCTGCTGAACGAGATGACACCCGAGGAGCAGCAGGCCTTCCACGCCAACTACATCAAGGGCGGACCGGCTGGCCGGCCCGCTCCCGCCGACGCCTGATCCGCAGGCCTGATCTGAAAGCTGGTTCCAGGACGGACGAGGGCTCGGCGCACGCGCGACCGTTCGCGCGGTCAGCACGCGCGGCGGGCCCACGGCCGGTTTCGGCACTGCCGGTAATCAGGGGCGAAGTGAGAGGGGACTCGTGGGGGACAAGCATGTCGTCCGGTTCGAGCCGGTGGGCATCGAGATCGAGGTCGACGAGGACCAGACCGTGCTGCGGGCGGCGGCGGCTCAGGGCATCACCCTCATGCACGGCTGCAAGGAAGGTCAATGTGCGGCGTGCAAGTCGTTCGTGCTGGACGGCGACGACATCGAGCTCGACCGGTACTCCACCTTCGCGCTGCCCGACTTCGAGCAGGAGGAGGGCTTCACGCTCCTGTGCCGGGCGCACGTCTACGAGGACGTGACGATCGAGCTGCTGAACTATGACGAGGAGATGCTCCGCTCGGGCCATCCCCTCCAGGAGGCGGTTGCCGAGGTCGTCTCGATCGATCCGGTCACGCCCGACATGCGGCACCTGGTCCTCAAGCTCGTCGAGCCGACCGAGATCGCGTTCTGGCCGGGCCAGTACGTCGACATCACCATCCCCGGCTCGACGGAGACCAGGTCCTTCTCGATGGCGAACACATCGAGCAAGGAGTCGGGCCAGCTCGAGTTCGTCATCAAGGTCTATCCCGACGGCAAGTTCTCCCACTTCCTCGACACCGGGCTGGCGGTCGGAGACAGGCTCGACCTGGTCGGCCCGTACGGCGTGTTCACGCTGCGGGACGGACGTGACTCCGACCTCGCCTTCGTCGGCGGCGGGGCTGGAATGGCTCCGATCCTGGCGGTGCTGCGCTCTCTCGCGGAGCGAGGCAGCACCCGAAAGGCCACCTACTACTACGGCGCCCGAACCCAACGCGACCTGTGCTTCGAGAAAGAGTTGTACGCGCTGTCGGAGTCGTTGCCCAACTTCCGCTATGTGCCGGCGCTGTCGGAGGCCGGGAACGGCGAGCAGTGGGACGGCGAGGTCGGCCTGATCACCGACATCGTCGAGAAGTACGAGACCGACCTGTCCGAGACCGACTGCTACGTCTGCGGGCCGCCGCCGATGGTCGAGGCGGCAATGGACCTGCTGAGCCGTCTCGGTGCGGACGAGAAGCGCATCTACTACGACAAGTTCACCACCACCAGTCCGGCGTGATGAGAAGAGAGCGAGGGAACTGAACATGACCGACACCCTTGAGCAGCCCGAGACCATCGAGCGGAGCTCGCCGAAGCCGGAGTTCACCGATGCCGAGGCGGGCGCGAAGGTCTTCCCTGACTCGACCCTGCGCCACTACAACTACTTCACGCCGCAGAAGCGCAAGCAGTCCCACTACGAGGACGTGACCGTCGAGGTGCAACCGGACCCGCGGCACTATTTGGCCCAGGGTTGGCTCTACGGCTTCTCCGACGGCCGGGGCGGCTATCCGCTGGACTGGACGGTGCTGAAGGCGTGGGGAGTGGACAGGGGTGACCCGGAACGCTTCCCGGGATCCGGCGGGAGCGGCTACGGGTGGCCGGCACACGGCTGGCACGAGTTCCGGGATCCCAACGAGGAATGGGAACTCACGTTCTATCGCAACAACTCCAACGTGGTCAGGCAGATCAACGCCAACATCGAGACCGCCCGCGAGACCAAGGCATTCGAGCAATGGAACCCGAACTGGGTGACGTTCGTCGAACGCAACGTCGGTGCCTGGATGCACGTCGAGCACGGGCTGGGCCTCTACCTGTTCGCCAACGCGCAGCGACGGGCACCAACGAACATGCACAACAACGCCATCTCGGTGAACAGCATGCACCGGATCCGGTTCGCCCAGGACCTCGCGCTCTACAACCTCACGCTGAGCGAGGAGATCGAGAGCTTCGACGGAGCGGCCCACGTCGAGACCTGGAACGCCGATCCTGCCTGGCAGGGCGTCCGCAAGCTGGCCGAGGCCATGACCGCCATCGACGACTGGGCCGAGGCGATCTTCGTCGCCAACGTGGTATTCGAACCTCTGGTCGGGGAGCTGTTCCGCAGCCACCTCGTTCAGCAGGCGGCACCCGGCAACGGTGACTTCGTCACTCCCACCGTGGTCGGCGCCGGTGAGTGGGACTACGCCTCGCGGGACCTGCGCTACACGAAGGCCATGTTCGAGCTGCTGACGAACGACAAGGAGTTCGCCGATCACAACAAGGCCATCATGGACGGCTGGCTCTCGACCTGGGTGCCGCAGGCCATCGTTGCCGCCCGTCAGCTGCAGCCACTGTGGTCGCAGCCGGACGCGAAGCCTCCGCGGTTCGAGGACGGTCTCGATCGCGCCAAGAGCCGCTTCAGCGGAATCCTCTCCGAGTTGAGTCTCCAGATCCCGAAGGAGCTGACGCAGTGACCACGTTCAAGACCGCCGAGAGTCCGTTCAAGTCCGACAACACGGCCTCGAACAGATGTGGCGTCACGCTGATGAACAACCAGATCGGCGCCGTCGTGGCGGAAGTCATGCGCGGCAAGGAAGGGGTGACGATCACCCCGTTGCCGTCGATGATCCGGGTGGACGGCACCAACCGGATGGACTTCGACTACGACGAGATCTCCGAGGCGCTGGGTGAGGAAGAAGGCTTCTTCAACGCGGCCCAGTTCGAGGAGAACATGTCGACCCACTACGGCCGGATGATCCACGAGGACGACCGGACGATCATGTTCGCGAACCCCGAGGACGCGGCCGAGTTCATCGGCTTCGACCTCAGCGAACTCTCCAAGTAGTCACCCACCAAGCGAGGACACCCGAGGAGGACTCGTTGTACACGAAGGACGGCAACTCCTACTTCATCGTGGACAGCCACATGCACTACTGGGACGCCAGCCCGGCGAACTGGGTCCCCGGCGCGGAGAACTACGCGAAGGGCTGGATCGAGTGTTTCCACGCCTACCAGGGGCTCGGGCCGCCTGAGACGCACTGGACGATCGAGCACTTCCAGAAGTATTCCGAGGACGACCTGATGAAGGACGTCTTCGAGGACGGCTACGTCGATGTCGCGGTCTTCCAGCCGACCTATCTCAAGGAGTGGTACACCGAGGGATTCAACACCACCGAGCGCAACGGGGCGCTGTCGCTGAAGCATCCGGGCAAGTTCGTCGTCAACACCAGGTGGGATCCGCGCGACGGTGATGCCGGACTGGCCGAGCTCGAGGCCAACGTCGAGAAGTGGGGCTCGACCGGGGTCAAGCTCTACACGGCCGAGTGGCGTGAGGGGTCCCGAGGCTGGACGCTGAAGGATCCGGAGGCGTACCGGTATCTCGACAAGTGTCGTGAGCTGGGGATCAAGAACATCCATGTCCACAAGGGCCCGACGATCTGGCCGTTGGACAAGGACGCCTTCGACGTCTCCGACATCGATCACGCGGCGACGGACTTCCCCGAGCTCAACTTCATCGTCGAGCACGTGGGGCTGCCACGGATCGAGGACTTCTGTTTCATGGCGACCCAGGAGCCGAACGTGTATGCCGGCCTGTCGGTCGTCGTCGGTGGCCTGATGCACGCTCGACCGAAGTTCTTCGCCAAGGTGATGGGTGAGCTCTTGTTCTGGGTCGGTGAGGACAAGATGACGTTCGGCAGCGACTACGGCATCTGGGAGCCGAAGTGGCAGGTCGAGGGCTTCGTGGACTGGGACTACCCCAGCGACGAGTTCTCCGACTATCCGCGGGTCACGGTCGACACGAAGAAGAAGATCCTGGGACTGAACGCCGCAAAGCTCTACGGGATCGAGGTGCCGCCGGAACTGCAGATCAGCGACGGCACTCCGGCCGCCCAGGACGACGCGGCGCTGGTGGAGGCCGGGGCCCCCGGGTGATCGATCAGATACGCGTGATCGATCAGCCCCGCGCGATCGATCAGGCTGCCGTCCTCGCCGCGCTCGACACGGTGCGCGATCCGGAGCTGGACGAGCCGGTCACGGCTCTCGGCTTCGTGTCGTCGTGCACTGTGTCCGCGGACGGGGACGTGCAGGTCCGGCTCCGGCTGCCGACGTACTTCTGCGCACCCAACTTCGCCTTCTTGATGGTCGCGGACGCGTTCGACGCAGTCAGCCGGGTCAACGGGGTTCGGCACGCGGAGGTCGTCCTGGATGACCACTTCGCGTCCGAGGAGATCAACAGGGGAGTCGCGGCGCGGGCCGGCTTCGTGCAGTCTTTCGACGGTCTGGCCGAGGCCGAGCTGGACACTCTCCGGAGCGACTTCATCCGCAAGGCCGTGCTGGCCGGCACCGACCGGGTCTGCCGTCCGCTGCTGGCGGACGGTCGTACGCCCGAGGAGCTCGCCGGCCTGACCCTCGCCGACGCTCCGCCGTCCGCCGATCGGACCCGGCTGCAGGAACGGCGAGCGGAGCTGGGTCTGCCGTCCAGCCCGGAGTCCCCGCTGCTGGTCGACGCCGTAACCGGCGCGGCCGTGGCCGCGGCGGCGCTCCCGCTGCACCTGGGACGTGCCCGGCTGACCCGCGTCAACATCGAGGCCAACGCCGGTGTCTGTCGCGGGATGCTGCAACACCGATACCGAACCCGTGGCGAAGGCGAGATGGAGGAGGTCCGATGAAGGCCGTCCGGTTGCACGCGTACAACTCCGATCCCGTGGTCGAGGAGGTGCCGGAGCCGACCGTCACCGGCCCGCTCGACGTCATCGTGAAGATCGGCGGCGCCGGCGTCTGCCGGACCGACCTGCACATCATCCTCGGTCAGTGGGCCGAGGCCATGAACCAGAAGCTGCCCTACACCATCGGGCACGAGAACGCCGGCTGGGTGCACGAGGTCGGCTCGGCCGTCACGAACGTGGCCGTGGGTGACACGGTGATCCTGCACCCGACGCCGACCTGTGGACTGTGCCGGGCCTGCCGCGCGGGCCAGGACATGCACTGCGTCGCCAGCGTGTTCCCCGGGCTGGACAGCGACGGCGGAATGGCCGAGCTGTTGCTCACCTCGGCCCGCGCCTGCATCAAGCTGGAGCCGTCGACCAGGCCGCAGGACGTGGCTGCGCTCGCCGACGCCGGGATCACGGCCTATCACGCCGTGCGCAAGGCGATCCCGCTGTTGTATCCGGGGACGACGTGTGCGGTGATCGGTGCCGGTGGCCTCGGGCACATCGGGATCCAGTGCCTGAGTGCGCTCACCGCGACGAATATCATCGTGGTGGACCGCAACGCCGACGCGCTCGCGCTCGCGGAGAAGCTCGGCGCGCACCACACGGTCCTTGCCGACGGCACCCAGGTGGACGGCGTGAAGGATCTCACCGGCGGTCTGGGTGCCGATGTCGTGCTCGACTTCGTGGCGGAAGAAGGGGCGGAGAACCAGGGCTTCGCGATGACCCGCCCGGCGGGCTCGTACTTCGTCATCGGCTACGGCGGCTCGCTTGTGATCCCCACGCTCGACGTGATCTCCACCGAGCGCAACATCATCGGGAACATCGTCGGCACCTACAACGAGCTGGCCGAGCTGATGGTCCTGGCCCAGGCGGGCAAGGTCACGCTGCACACCAAGACGTACCCCCTCGACGCGGCGCCGGACGCGCTGCACGATCTCGACGCCGGCCTCGTCCGGGGTCGGGCCATCCTCGTTCCCTGACCACTCGCACCCAGCACGTCACCCCACGACCACCCTCACAGGAGCAAGGAGTACCGATGGCCAAGGATCTGCGTTTCGGCGAGGAAGCCAGGCGCCTGCTGCTGTCCGGAGTCGATCAGCTCGCCGAGGCGGTGAAGTCGACCTTGGGTCCCAAAGGGCGCAACGTGATCTTGGAGAAGATCACCGGATCGCCGGTGGTGACCAATGACGGCGTCACGATCGCCCGGGAGATCCATCTCAGCGACCAGTTCGAGAACATGGGTGCCCAGCTGGTCAAGGAAGCCGCGATCAAGACGAACGACATCGTCGGCGACGGCACGACGACGGCGACCGTGATCGCCCACGCGATTGTGCGGGAAGGCATCAACGCCATCGGCCAGGGCGGCAACCCGGTCCTGGTCAAGCGTGGAGTCGACCTCGCGGTAGGCACCCTGGTCGAGCGGCTGCGAGCCAGCGCACACCCGGTCGTCACCCGCGAGGACTATGCCCGGGTCGCGTCGATCTCGGCCAACAACGACGATGTCGTCGGCTCGGTGCTCGCCGAGGCGCTGCACACCGTCGGCGAGTCGGGAACGGTGACGGTCGAGGAGTCGGCCGTGAACGGGATCAGTGCCGACTTCGTCGAGGGCTTCGAGTACGACAACGGCTATCTCTCGCCCTACCTCGTCACCCATCCGGCCAGCCTCGAGGCGATCCTCGACGACCCATACATCGTGCTCTGCAGCGAGAAGATCACCAAGGTCCAGGAGCTGATGCCGCTGCTCGACAAGGTGATGCGCGATCCGCGGCCGCTCGTGATCATCGCCGAGACCGTCGAGGGTGCGGCCCTGAGCATGATCGTGCACAACCACGTCAACGGCATCTTCCGGTGCGTCGCGACCAAGGCGCCCGGCTTCGGCGATCGCCGGCTGCACAAGCTCGAGGACATCGCCACGATCACCGGCGGCGCGGTCTATTCCAAGCACTCCGGATTCAGCCTGGAGACGATGACGCTCAAGCAGCTCGGCCGGGCCCGTCAGGTGCGGGTCACCGCCGACCAGACGACCATCATCGGCGGCGCCGGCTCGTCGGAGGCGGTCGAGTTCCGGCTCACGCAGCTGCGGTCGGAGCTGGAGCGGGCGAAGTTCGGGATCGACGAGGAGGTTCTGCGCGAGCGGATCGGATCGCTGTCGGGGAGGGTGGCCGTGATCCGGGTCGGTGCACCGACGAACGCCGAGCTGGCGGAGCTGCAGCACCGGGTCGAGGACGCGTTGTCGGCCACCAAGGCGGCGATGGCCGAGGGCATCGTGGCCGGCGGCGGCGTCGCTCTCATGCATGCGGCACCCGCGCTGGACGATCTGGACGTGACGGGCGACTACGCCATCGGCGTGGAGATCGTCCGTCGCGCCCTGACCGAGCCGACGTACCTGATCGCCACCAACGCGGGCTATCCCGGTGGCGAGGTGGTGGCCAAGGTGGCGGCGATGGGCGTCGACGACGGCTTCGACGCCCTCGAGGGCCGCTACGGCAACATGATCGAGATGGGGATCATCGATCCGCTCCGCGTCTGTCGGTCCGCCCTCCAAAACGGTGCGTCGGTCGCCGGTCTGCTGCTCACCACGAACACCCTGATCGCCGAGGAGCAAACGCCGTGGGGTGGCAGCCGGGCGCTGATGACCGAGTTCGGCCAGCTCGACGAAGGGCTGCACCAGCCATCGCCGGACTCCAGCACGCCGCAGTCCCTGGGGCTCGGGCCATCGGTCGGCTGATCCGTCCAGATGACGGCGCACGGATCCTCCGCAGCACCATCCGGTTCGGGGTCAGCCGGTGCGGGCCCACTGGGCGCCCCGGTCCGCCGGCTGGACGACCCGAGCTCGGCCTCCCTGGCCGGGCTGGTCGCTACGTTCGATGAGCTGCAGATGGTCCTGCGGTGCTGCGAACGACTGGTGAACGAGTTGGCGGCCGCCGGTGCGGGCGGCCCGGACGAACTGCTGGTCGAGGCTGTGTGGACGACGGCGCTGCTGTCCTACGCGCGGTGCTTCGCCGGTGACGACTCCGACGGCGGGCCCGGCGCGTTGAGCGAGGAGGATCTGACCGCCTCCCAGCCGCAGGCAGGCGTGCTGGAGTGGCACCGGCTCCTGCTCCAGCTGCGCGACCATTACGCCGATCGCAGCACCAATCCACGTGAGCGGTTCAGCGTGGGGGTGACCCAGGACTCCGCCGGCGCGGCCAGCGGGGTCGCCATCACCTCGGTCCGGCAGCCGCTGGTGGACGAGGTGACGGTGCGCCAGACCGGCGCCGTCGCGTACGCCCTCAGCGGGTTCGTCAATGACCGGATCGAGTCGCAGCAACAGACGGTGTTCGACGAGCTGAAACTCAGCTCCAAGGCCAACCTGGACAAGCTGGAGCTGCTCGACCTCGACCGTCCAGCCCACCCGGGCGCCTGAAGCAACGGCCGCGCCGTGCTGCAGCGAAAGAAGCGGCTCGCCGGTGTCGCGTTCGTGCGGGGCCCGCTTCCGCTGCTGGGGCCGGCCTTCGTGGCCGCGGTCGCCTACATCGATCCCGGCAACTTCGCCACGAACATCACCGCGGGTGCTCGCTTCGGCTACCTGCTGGTCTGGGTCGTGATCGTCAGCAACCTGATGGCGATGCTGATCCAGTACCTGTCGGCCAA
Organism: Microlunatus ginsengisoli; assembly: GCF_039537205.1. NCBI lineage: Bacteria > Bacillati > Actinomycetota > Actinomycetes > Propionibacteriales > Propionibacteriaceae > Microlunatus > Microlunatus ginsengisoli. Next base: position 18,978 of record NZ_BAABAB010000049.1, read on the forward strand.
GGCCGGCATCGCCACCGGGAGGAATCTGCCCGAGCTCTGTCGCGACAACTTCCGCCCCGCGGTGACCCGCGGACTGTGGGTGCAGGCCGAGCTCGTCGCCGTCGCGACCGATCTGGCGGAAGTGCTCGGCGGCGCGATCGCGCTTCGACTGCTGTTCGGGCTGCCGCTGCTCGTCGGCGGCCTGATCACGGCCGTGGTCGCCTTCGCGCTGCTCGGCGTCCAGAGCCGAGGGGCCCGACCGTTCGAGCTGGCGATCACCGGGATGTTGATGGTGGTCTTGGCCGGCTTCCTCTACAGCCTGGTGCTCGGCGGCATCGACACCGGCGCGGCCGCCTCCGGGCTGGTGCCGCGCTTCGACGGCGCCGACTCCGTGATGGTCGCCGCCGGGATGCTGGGCGCGACGGTGATGCCGCATGTCATCTATCTGCACGGCGCACTGACCCAGAACCGCTACGCCCGCGGCACCGAGCGAGAACGGCTCGCGCTGCTCCACAGCCAGCGGCTCGACGTCGTGGTCGCCATGAGCATCGCCGGTCTGATCAACCTGTCGATGCTGGTGGTGGCGGCCCAGGTGCTGTCCGGCATATCGCCGCCGGTCGAGACGATCGAGGCTGCGCGCGACGGACTCGGGGTGGCCCTCGGACACCCGGCCGCGGTGCTGTTCGCGCTTGCCCTGCTCGCATCCGGCTTCGCCGCCTCCGGAGTCGGCACGCTCGCCGGCCAGGTCGTCATGCAGGGCTTCTTGCAACGGCGGATTCCGCTCGTGCTCCGCCGGCTGGTGACCCTTGCGCCGGCTCTGGTCGTGATCGCGGCCGGTGTCGACCCGACCCGAGCCCTGGTCATCTCCCAGGTCGTGCTCTCGTTCGGCATCCCGTTCGTGCTGATCCCGCTGGTGCTGCTCACGCGGCGGCGCGACGTGATGGGTGCGCTCGTCAACAGGCGGTCGACCACCGCGGTCGCCGCCATCGTCGCGGGCGTCATCACGCTGCTCAACGTCACCTTGATCGCCCTCACCGTGATGTCGTGAGCGCGCGAGCAGCCCGCGACGGCGGAGCGCCGCGCACCGGTTCGAAGCTGTCGAACCTCGACTCCAATGTGCCCTCACCGCCGGTCAGGTCCGGCAGCTGGAGCTGCAGCTGGTGTAGCCGGGTCGACACCAGCCTCAGCTCCATCTGACTGAGGTCGTCCCGGGTCGTCTGGGCGAGCACTTCGGCGCCCCACCGGGCCACGACGCGCTGCACGGCGGCGACGTCATCGTTCGGGACCTCGAGCGACACCCGCAGTACCGGCTCGCAGACCTGGGTGCCGGCCCGCTGCAAGGCCTGGTGCAGCACGAGCGGCGTCAGCTGGCGGTAGTCCACGGAGCTGCTGGTCGGTCCACGCCTGGACGGCGGGCCGTCGGCGACGCTGTAGCCGCAGTCGGTGAGCGTCACGACGCAGTCGGTGACCGCCCAGCCGTAGAGGCCGCACCTCAGCGCGCGGTCGACGTGTCGCTCGAGCGCGGCAGAGAAGGCGGTCGGGTTCTTGAAAAGGTAGAGCGGCATGTCGCGCGCCGGCGCCTCGGTCACGAACCGGACGCCCGAGCCCGGATCGCCAGGGGCGATGGTCAGCCCGATCGTGGCGTGATACGGGTTCGTCTCGGTATTGAGCCGCTCGATGGCAGAGCCGACCCTGCGCGGACGTTCGACGTGGACCACTGTCGCATCGGAGAATTCGACCTCGATGCCGTACTCCTCGGACAGGGTGGCGGTCAGTACCTCCTGCTGGACCAGGCCGTAGAGCGACACGACGACCCGCGCGTCGTCGTCGAGCCGGGCGGCGATCAGCGGGTCCGCATCCGACAGCTCCGCCAGTGCGGCCTGCAATCGCGGTTCCTGCCGCGGATCGACCGCTGCCACAGCCGCCTCCAGGGTCGGTGGGGCGAACTGGTGCTCAGTGGTGTCCGCGCGGCCGAAGGCGTCGCCCACCTGGACCCTCGACAACCCGGTCAGTCGCCCGATCTGTCCGGCACCGACCCGGTCTGTGCGCACCCAGCGTCCGTCGGTGAACAGCTGCAGGCCGGCGACCTTGGCGGTCCGGCCCTGCGCCAGCGCGATCCGGCTCCGGGCGATCACGGAGCCGGTGAACATCCGCACGTAGGCGATCTTCTCCCCGGCCGCGCTACGCTCGATCTTGAACACTCGGCCCGACGGCGGCCCGTCGTCGAGGGGTGCCGTGGCGGGGAGCAGGGTGGCCATTCCGCGCATCAGCTCACCGACGCCGGCTCCCGTGGCCGCCGATCCCGCGAAGGCCGGGTGCAGCAATCCGGCCCGGGTCTGCCTTGCCAACTCGGCCTGCAGCATGGGTCCCGGGCCCGCGCCGATCGCGAGGTAGCAGGCGAGGATCGCATCGTCGTGCTCGGCGAGAGCGGCCGTTTCCCGTTCGCGGAAGCGGCGGTCGTCGGGCCGGAAACCGGTGAACGTCGCCGCCGGCGTCCCGGCGTCCTCGACCCGCCCCATCGACAGCACGTGCGGGGACAGCCGCCGCCGGACCGACGCCAAGACGGCGTCGACGTCGGCACCGCTGCGGTCAATCTTGTTCACGAACAGCAGGGTCGGGACTCCGAGCCGTTGCAGTGCCCGCATCAGGATCCGCGTCTGCGGCTGGATGCCCTCGACTGCCGACAGCACCAGCACGGCGCCGTCGAGGACACCGAGAACCCGTTCGACCTCGGCGATGAAGTCCGGGTGGCCCGGGGTGTCGATGACATTGACGCTCAGGTCGTCGAGCGGGAATGAGACGACCGCGGCCTTGATCGTGATGCCGCGCCGCCGCTCCAGCGACAACGAGTCGGTCCGAGTCGTGCCGGAGTCGACGGATCCGGGCTCGTCGATCACTCCCGCGGTGTGCAGGAGGCGTTCGGTGAGGGTGGTCTTACCGGCGTCGACGTGGGCGAGAATGCCCAGGTTGAGTGAGCGGGCGAGCACGCAGGAAACCCTTCGAGAGGAGGTGGCAGGACACGTGCGTACGCGCTGCTCGCATCTTCACACCTCTTCCGGGCTCCAAGGCCGGGCGATCCGGCCGGACCACGATACGTCGTCGGCGGTCCGGCCGCCACCGCATTTGTGCCGAGATCAGGCGAGCGCCGGCTCGGCGACCCCGATCTCCTTGCCCGCGTCGACGAGCACCTCGCCGAGCCGATCCACGATCTCGTCCAGCAAAGCTGCGTCGCTGTTCAGCACGGGCGCGATCTGCATGACGGCGTCGCCGCGGTCGTCGGTGCGGGCGATCAGGCCGGCCTCGCGGAATCGCTTCGGCAGGAAGCCGCGAATCAACTTGTCGCGCTGCGCCTGGTCGAGCCGGGTGTTGTCGGCATCGGCCACCATCTCGACCGCCCAGAAGAAGCCGGCGCCGCGGACGTCGCCGACGATCGGGAGCGTCCGCAGATCCTCCATCCTCGCCTTCAGGTGCGGTTCCAGCGCGCGGACGTTCTCCAGGATCTGGTCCCGCTCGAAGATCTCGATGTTCTTCAGTGCGATCGCCGCGCTGACCGGGTGGCCGGCGAAGGTGACGCCGTGCCGGAAGACGCGGCCGCCGTTGTCGATCAGCGGCTCCACCACCCGGGACCGAGCGAGTACCGCGCCCATCGGCGCGTATGCCGACGTGATTCCCTTGGCGACGCTGATCAGGTCCGGCGCCACGCCCTCGCGCGAGCTGGCGAAGAACTCGCCGATCCGGCCGAAACCGCTGATCACCTCGTCGGCCATCAACAAGATGCCGTAGCGGTCGGCGATCTCGCGCAGGCCCTTCCAGTACCCGGGCGGTGCCGGGATCGAGCCACCCGCGTTCTGGATCGGCTCGGCGATGATCAGCGCGACCTCGTCCGGCCCGGCGTCACGGACGGCTTGCTCGACCTCGGCCAGCAGCCGGGCACAGAACGCCGCGGGGTCGTCGCCGTCGGGAGCGCGGAACGGGTTGGTGTTGGAGACGTGGGTGACCTCGATCGGCGGCGTACCAAAGTCGTTCTTGAAGCCGGGGATGCCGGTGAAGGACAGCGCGCCCAACGTCACGCCGTGGTAGGCGACCTTGCGGGCGATCGCCTTGCGCCGCTGCGGCTGGCCGAGCGCCACGTAGTGCTCCCGGACGAACTTCCAGGCCGCCTCGACCGACTCCGAGCCGCCGTCGGTGAAGAACACCCGGTAGTCGTCGGCCGGGGCCAGGGACGACACCTTCTCGGCGAGTTCCAGCGCGGCCGGGTGCGCGGTCGCCCAGTTCGTGTTGAACGGCAGCGTGGTCAGCTGCCGGGTCGCGACCTCGGCCATCTCGGCGCCGTAGGAGTAACCGATCTGGGCGCAGAAGAGGCTGGACAGGGCGTCGATGTAGCGGTTGCCGTCGGTGTCGAAGACGTACGGTCCCTCGGCTCGGTCCAGGACCAGCAGGTTGTCCACCTGCGGCTTGGAGAAGTGGAGCAGGAGGTTGTCCCTGGCCATTGCCCGGTAGTCGGTCACGATTCGGTCCCTTTCTCGATTCAGCCAGCATAATCTTGTGCCGACCCGGATCGAACCGATAGGTATGAGAGTTCCGGGCGGGCGCCGTGAGGCTCGTCATGTCGGCGTCACGCGCCGACACGCCGTTGAAACGCCCGGCTGTGTTCAATGCCAGTTCCGGGCGTCTGCGGTCGCCGGCGCGCGCCGCCGACCGTCGACATCCGGCCTGCACCGGGGAGAGGATGAACGACATGCCTACCGTCAGAGCTGCGATCACCCAGACCACGTGGACCGGCGACAAGGCCTCGATGCTGGACAAGCACGAGGGCTTCGCCCGCCAGGCCGCCTCGGCCGGCGCGCAGGTGATCTGCTTCCAGGAACTGTTCTACGGTCCCTACTTCGGTATCACCGAGGACGCCAAGTACTACGACTTCGCCGAGCCGGCCGACGGCCCGATCGTGCAGCGGTTCGCCGCGCTGGCCGCGGAGTTGTCGATGGTGCTGGTGCTGCCGATCTATGAGGAGGAGCAGCCCGGGGTCTACTACAACACCGCAGTCGTGGTCGACGCCGACGGCTCCATCCTCGGCAAGTACCGCAAGCACCACCTGCCCAACCTGGACAAGTTCTGGGAGAAGTTCTACTTCCGGCCCGGCAACCTCGGCTACCCGGTGTTCAAGACCGCCGTCGGCCCGATCGGGGTCTACATCTGCTACGACCGGCACTTCCCCGAGGGCTGGCGCGAGCTCGGCTTGAACGGCGCCCAGATCGTGTTCAACCCGAACGCCACCAAGCCGGGGCTATCGAACCGGTTGTGGGAGATCGAGCAGCCGGCCGCCGCCGCGGCGAACGGCTACTTCGTGGCGGCGCCCAACCGGGTCGGCCGGGAGGACAACGAGTACGGCGACCTCGCCGTCACGTTCTACGGGTCGAGCCAGTTCGTGGATCCGCAGGGCAACCTGGTCGGCGCGATGGGCAGCGACACCGACGAAGAGGTGGTGGTCCGCGACCTGGACCTGGACATGATCAGGAAGGTCCGCAACGACTGGCAGTTCTATCGGGACCGCCGCCCCGACTCCTACACCTCGATTACCAAGCCCTGATCGTCGCACCGAGCGAACGGGAGGAAATGTGAGCACGACCTTGATCACCGGCGGGACCGTGGTGAACGCCACCGGGACCGCGACCGCGGACGTCCTGGTGGACGGCGAGAACATCGTCGCGGTGCTGGCCCCCGGGTCGGCGTTGCTCGGCGTCGATCTCGCGCAGAACGTGGACGCGGTAGTCGACGCCACCGGGAAGTATGTCATCCCCGGCGGGATCGACGCCCACACCCATATGGAGCTGCCGTTCGGCGGCACCAACGCGTCCGACACGTTCGAGACCGGAACCCGGGCGGCGGCCTGGGGTGGCACCACCTCGATCATCGACTTCGCGGTGCAGCGCTACGGCGAGCGGGTCGAGGACGGGCTGGCGTCCTGGCACGCCAAGGCAGCCGGCAACTGCGCCGTCGACTACGGCTTCCACCAGATCATCGGTGGCGTCGACGAGTTCTCGCTCAAGGCGATGGACTCCTTGATCGATGAGGGGATCACCAGCTTCAAGTTGTTCATGGCCTATCCGGGTGTCTTCTATTCCGATGACGCCCAGATCCTCAAGGCGATGCAGAAGTCTGCCGAGACCGGCTTGGTCACGATGATGCACGCGGAGAACGGACCCGCGATCGACGTCCTGGCCCAGCAGCTCTACGAGACCGGCAAGACCTCGCCGTACTTCCACGGCATCGCCCGCGCCTGGCAGATGGAGGAGGAGGCGACCCACCGGGCGATCATGATCGCCGACCTGACCGGCGCGCCGCTCTACGTCGTGCACGTCAGCGCGAAACAGGCGGTCGAGCAGATCGCCGCGGCCCGCGACCGCGGCCGCAACGTCTTCGGTGAGACCTGTCCGCAGTATCTCTACCTCTCCCTGGAGGAGCAGCTCGGCGCGAGCAGCCCGGAGTGGGGTGACTTCGAAGGTGCCAAGTGGGTCTGCTCCACCCCTTTGCGATCGCGTCCGGAGGGTCATCAGGACGCCATGTGGCAGGCGCTGCGCACCAACGACCTGCAGATGGTGTCGACCGACCACTGCCCGTTCTGCATGAAGGAGCAGAAGGAGCTCGGCCGGGGCGATTTCCGGGCCATCCCGAACGGCATCGGTAGCATCGAGCACCGGATGGACCTGATGTATCAGGGAGTCGTCACCGGCCAGATCTCACTGCCGCGCTGGGTCGAGCTGACCTCGACGACGCCGGCCCGGATGTTCGGTCTGTACGGCCGCAAGGGCGCCGTCCAGCCCGGTGCCGATGCCGACCTCGTGATCTACGACCCGAGCGGGCACACCTCGATCGGCTACGAGAAGACGCATCACATGAACATGGACCACTCCGCCTGGGAGGGCTACGAGATCGACGGACACGTCGACTGGGTGATGTCGCGCGGTTCGGTGATCGTCGACGAGTCCGGGTACGTCGGCAGCAAGGGTCATGGGCAGTTTCTGAAGCGCGACCTCAGTCAGTATCTGCTGTGAGCAACGGGACGTCGCGTGAGCCCTTCGACCGGCTCAGGACAGGCTCAGGCGGAGGGCTGATCTGATCATGGATTTCGGCGTGGTCCTGCAGACGAATCCACCGGCCTGGCGGGTGGTCCAGCTGGCGCAGCTGGCAGAGGCGCACGGCTTCGACTGGGTGTGGACGTTCGACTCGCACCTGCTCTGGCAGGAGCCGTACGTGATCTACAGCCAGATCCTCGACAAGACCAAGCGGGTGATGGTCGGTCCGATGGTGACCAATCCGAGCACGCGGGACTGGAGCGTGACGGCCTCGCTGTTCGCCACGCTGAACGAGATGTACGGCAACCGGACCGTCTGCGGTATCGGGCGCGGTGACTCGGCGGTACGGGTGACCAACGGCAAACCGGCCACGCTGAAGGAGGTCCGCGAGGCGACCCACGTGATCAGGGAGCTGGCGAACTGCCGACCGGTCGACTACAAGGGGGCAACCCTGCAGTTCCCCTGGGCACGCACGTCGTCATTGGAGGTCTGGGTGGCTGCCTACGGCCCACTGGCGTTGAAGCTCGCCGGCGAGGTCGGCGACGGCTTCATCCTCCAGCTGGCCGACGTCGACATCGCGCGCTGGATGATCACCAGTGTGCGCCAGGCGGCGGCGGACGCGGGTCGCGACCCGGCGGAGATCACCTTCTGCGTCGCGGCGCCGAACTACGTGGGCACCGACTGGCAGCACATGCGCGACCAGTGCCGCTGGTTCGGCGGGATGGTCGGCAACCATGTCGCCGACATCGTCGCCCGCTACGGCGAGCACAGCGAGATCCCGGGGGCGTTCACCGACTACATCAAGGGCCGGCAAGGCTACGACTACAACGAGCACGGGCGGGCCGGCAACACCCACGCCGAATTCGTGCCGGACGAGATCGTGGACCGGTTCTGCATCCTCGGCACCGCCGACGATCACATCGCGAAGCTGAAGCAGCTCGCCGAGATCGGCGTCGACCAGTTCTCCGGCTATCTCCAGCACGACAACAAGGAGGAGACCCTCCGGGTTTACGGCGAGACGATCATTCCCGCGCTGCAGGCTCACGTTGTGGCGAAGTCGTGAATCGCCTCACCTGCCCTGAGCTGAGCGCCGAAACGTGCCCTGAGCTGAGCGCCGAAACGTGCCCTGAGCTTGTCGAAGGGCATCTCTCCGCGCTTCGACAGGCTCGGCCCGCGTGAGGAGGCTGCGTTCCATCGGGCTCGGTCTCGCCGGGCTGCTGCTGGCCGCCGCTGTCTGGGAGCTCTACAAGACGTTCGGGCCGGAGAACGGCGTGGTCGTTGCCGGCCGAACGATCCTGCCGCGGACCAGCGATCGGGCGATGCCCCACGTCTGGGAGATGGCCGGCCGGTTGTTCGAGCCGGCGGTGGGCCACTCCGGTCCGCCGCTGTGGCAGAACGTGCTGGAAGCTGGCCTGTTCAGCCTGCGGATCGCCGCCGTGGGTTGGGTGATCGGCGTGGTCGTCGGCCTGGCGCTGGCGGTCGTGATGAGCGGGCTGAAGATCGCCGAGGCTGCCGTGCTGCCCTGGGTGATACTCAGCCAAACCGTCCCGCTGATCGCTATCGCGCCCCTGGTTCGCCGCTGGGGATCGGCGCTGAGCACCGACGGTTTCGAGTGGGAGAGCTGGTATTCGGTCGCCGTGATCGCCGGCTATCTGGCGTTCTTCCCGGTCGCGGTGGGGATGCTCCGCGGACTGAGGTCACCCGACGCGACGCACGTGGACCTGATGCGGACGTACGGCGCGGGCTGGTGGCGGACCCTGCGGGCGCTCCGGCTGCCAGCGAGCGTGCCCTATCTGTTGCCGGCACTGCGGCTGGCCGCCGCGGCGGCGGTGATCGGTGTCGTGGTCGCGGAGGTGTCGATCGGGCTCCGGGGCGGCATCGGCCGGATGATCATCGAGTACGCACAGGCGGCCGGCGGCGACCCGGCCAAGCCGTGGGCGCCGATCTTCGGTGCCGTCGTGCTCGGCCTGATCGCGGCCGGCTTCGTCACCCTGCTCGGGCTTCCCCTGCGCCGCTACCGCCGGTCGGAGGTCACGGCATGAACGAGACTTCGGCGGGCGTCGCGGGGGACGTCCGAGCGGTGCGGGTCCAGGGGGCCGGCAAGGTGTTCGGCTCGGGTCCGACCGCTCTCACCGCGCTCAGCGCGATCGATCTCGAGGTCGGGCAGGGGGAGTTCGTATCCCTGATCGGACCCAGCGGCTGCGGCAAGAGCACGCTGCTGCGGTTGATCGCCGATCTCGACCAGCCCAGCTCCGGATCGGTCCAGGTGTTCGACAAGCCGGCCGGCCAGGCTCGGCGCGACCAGGACTACGGCATCGCCTTCCAGCAAGCGGGACTGCTGCCGTGGCGGACGGTTGCCGCGAACATCGCGCTGCCGCTGGAGCTGCACAGGATCGGCAAGGCGGAGCGGGCGACCCGGGTGGCCGAGCTGCTGGAGCTGATCGGACTGGTCGAGTTCGCCGGCTCCTACCCCGACCAGCTGTCGGGTGGCATGCAGCAGCGGGTGGCGATCGCGCGCGCCCTGGTCGAGCGGCCGCGGCTGTTGCTGATGGACGAGCCGTTCGGCGCCCTGGACGAGATGACCCGTGAGCGGATGCAGAACGAGCTGGTCCGGATCTGCTCCGAGACCGGCGCGGCCGTCGTGTTCGTGACCCACTCGATCCCGGAGGCCGTGTTCCTCTCCGACCGGGTGGTGGTGATGTCGCCGCGGCCCGGTCGGATCGTCGGGGTCGTGCCGGTCGAGCTCGGCCAGGGCGACCGGCACGACGCGCTGCGCGAGGAGGACAGCTTCTTCGCCGCGGTGGCCGCGGTGCGCGAGGCGCTGCACGGGGTCGAGGCCCCCGCCTCGCAGGGATCGGCCCGGGGTGTGGACAGCCGATGACGGACGTACCGGCCGGCGGGCTGCGGACCGACGCGACCACGACCATCCCGAGCCGCGTGCTCGCCGGTGGCTCGGCCGTCCGCAGCGTGGTCGCGCCGATCGTCCTCGGGGCGATCGTGATCGTGGCGTGGCAGGCGCTGGTCGTCGGCCTGCAGATCGAGCCGTTCGTGCTGCCGTCGCCGAGCGCTATCGGTCACCAGTTCGTCGCCAACCTCGACAACGTGCTGGCAGGTGCGGCCCGAACCGGGCTGAACGCCCTGATCGGGTTGGTCGTCGGCGCGGTGCTCGGTGTGCTCGGCGCGGTGCTGGCGAACATCGCCTCCGTGCTGGACGGCATGGCGGCACCACTGGTGGCCGCACTGTCGGTGATGCCGATCGTGGCGCTGGCCCCGGTGCTGTACACGATGTACGGCGCCGACGTCGAGGCCGCCCGTCAGATCGTCGCCGGGCTGGCCGTCTTGATCCCGGTGTATCTGAACACGCTGCGGGGGCTGCGCCAGGTCAAACCGGTGCACCGGGACTTGATGCGCGCGTACGCGGCCTCGGCCGGTCAGCAGCAGTGGGCCGTGACGCTGCCGACGGCGGCGCCGTACGTGTTCACCGGGCTGCGGATCGGCGCCTCGTTGGCCGTGATCTCTGCTCTGGTCGCGGAGTACTTCGGCGGCCCGGTCACCGGACTCGGCAAGTCGATCACCAGCGCCGCTGCGAGCAGCAACTACCCGCTTGCCTGGGCCTACGTCCTCGGCGCGATCCTGCTCGGCCTCGTCTTCTACGGTGCGACGCTCGGACTGGAGCGGTGGGTCACCCGGCACCGATCGTCCTGACAGCTTGCCGGCCTCCCGACGACGGGACAGCCGAGAAGAGGAAACGACCAGTGAGGAGTGTGCGGATGGGCAGCAGAACACGATGGGGGCTCGCGCTGGCCGCGAGCGCGATGCTGCTGGGCGTGACGGCCTGCGGTGGTGGTGGCACGCCGAGCTCGGGCGACAGCGCCGGTGGTTCGGAACCGGTCAAGGTGAAGCTGCAGCTGCAGTGGGTGGCGCAGGCCCAGTTCGCCGGCTACTACGCCGCGGTGGATCAGGGGTACTACAAGGACGAGGGTCTCGACGTGCAGATCGTCGAGGGTGGCCCGGACATCGTGCCGCAGGACGTGCTGTCCGCCGGCGACGTGGACTACGCGATCTCGTGGGTGCCCAAGGTGCTCGGCTCGATCGAGCAGGGCGCCAAGATCACCGACGTGGCCCAGATCTTCGAGCGCAGCGCGACGACGCAGATCTCGTTCAAGGACAAGAGCATTGCCGATCCGGCTCAGTTGGCGGGCAAGAAGGTGGGCAGCTGGGGCTACGGGAACGAGTGGGAGCTGTTCGCCGGGATGCAGAAGGCCGGGGTGCAGCTGTCCGACATCAAGCTGATCCAGCAGGCGTTCGACATGAACGGTTTTCTGTCCGGCGACATCGACGCGGCCCAGGCAATGACCTACAACGAGTACGCCCAGGTGCTGGAGACCAAGAACCCGAAGACGGGGCAGCTCTATCAGCCGAGCGATCTCAACGTGATCGACTGGAACAAGGTCGGCACAGCGATGCTGCAGGACGCGATCTGGGCGAATTCCGACAGGCTGGCCAGCGATCCGGCGTATGCGGACGAGACCACGAAGTTCATCAAGGCATCGATCAAGGGCTGGGTCTATGCCCGGGACAACCCGGACCAGGCGGCCAAGATCGTGACCGCGGCCGGCTCGCAGCTGGGGCAGAGCCACCAGCTGTGGATGACCAACGAGGTGAACAAGCTGATCTGGCCCTCCGGCCACGGGATCGGCATGATCGACGACGCCTCCTGGAAGCGCACCGTCGACATCGCCCTCGGCACTAAAAACGAGACCGGCGCGACGATCATCAGCAAGGCGCCGCCGGAGACCGCCAAAACCAACGAGTACGTCGAGAAGGCGCTGTCGGAGCTCAAGGCTGACGGGGTCGACGTCGACGGGAAGGGCTTCAAGCCGATCACGGTGCAGCTTCAGGAGGGCGGCAACTGAGCTCGTCTGTCGCATTTCGGGCGCTCGATTGCCGTTAGCCGGCGTGAGAGCGCGATCTCGGGGATCGAGCGCCGGAAATGCGACAACCCGGTGACGATCTGTCGCCGAACCCTGGCGCGGCGGCACCAGCCGGACCAGACTGGGAGGCAGAGGGCCGGGATCAAGGAGGATTCCGGCCCGTTGTGCGCCCGGTGTTGCGGCGGCAACTCGAACGGCTGGGAACGTCACTGCGGTGCAGCTCGCCATTGAGCTGCACCGCAGGAGGGCGGGGGATGTCCCGAAAGCCGGGGATGCGGAGCCGCCCGCTCCGACGCGCTGGGTGTCAGCCCCCCAGACGGCCCCGCAAGACGTCGAGCTCCGTCAGCAGCTCGGTCGGCACCTTGTCGCCGATCTGGGCGAACCAGTCCTCGATCAGCGGCAGCTCGGCGCGCCACTCGTCCACGTCGACCTCGAGCGCGGCCGCCACCTCGGCCTCGGTGATGTCGAGCCCGGTGACGTCGAGGCTGCCGGCGGTAGGTGCGTAGCCGATCGGGGTCTCGACGGCGGCGGCCTTGCCCTCGATCCGCTCGATCACCCACTTCAGCACCCGGCTGTTCTCGCCGAAGCCCGGCCAGAGGAAGCCGCCGTCGGCCGAGCGACGGAACCAGTTCACGTAGAACACGGCGGGCAGGTTCGCGGCGTCGTGCTGCTTGCCGACCTCCAGCCAGTGGCCGAAGTAGTCACCGGCGTGATAGCCGATGAACGGCAGCATCGCCATCGGGTCCCGTCGCACGACGCCGACGGCACCGGTCGCCGCCGCGGTCGTCTCGCTCGACAAGGTGGCGCCCATGAACACCCCGTGCTGCCAATCCCGCGCCTGGGTCACCAGCGGCACCGTCGTCTTGCGCCGGCCGCCGAAGATGATGGCGTCGATCGGCACGCCGGCCGGGTTGTCGTAGTCGGACGACAGGATCGGGCACTGCCGGATGGGCGTGCAGAAGCGGCTGTTCGGGTGCGCGGCCGGCGTCGTTGCCTCGCCTGGCACCCAGCTGTTGCCGCGCCAGTCGGCGAGATGGGGCGGCGTGACCTCGCTGATCCCCTCCCACCAGACGTCGCCGTGATCGGTCAGAGCGACGTTGGTGAACAGCGAGTTGCCTCGGTCGATGGTGCGCATGGCGTTCGGGTTGGTGCCCCAGCCGGTGCCGGGCGCGACGCCGAACAGGCCGTACTCGGGGTTGGTGGCATACAGCCGGCCGTCGGCACCGAACCTCATCCAGGCGATGTCGTCGCCGAGGGTCTCCACGCGCCAGCCCGGGATGGTCGGCTGGATCATCGCCAGGTTTGTCTTGCCGCAGGCGCTCGGGAAGGCGGCCGCGATGTGGTAGGCGCGCCCTGCCGGCGAGATCAGCTTCAAGATCAGCATGTGCTCGGCCAGCCAGCCCTCGTCGCGACCGATCACCGACGCGATCCGCAGCGAGTAGCACTTCTTGCCCAGCAGCGAGTTGCCACCGTAGCCGGAGCCGTAGGACCAGATCAGCCGCTCCTCGGGGAAGTGGGTGATGTACTTCGTGTCGCTGCACGGCCAGGGCACGTCGGACTGGCCCGGCTCGAGCGGCGCACCGACGGAGTGCAGGCAGGGCACGAAGTCGGCGTCACCGTTCGCGGTCATCGCGGCCAACGGCTCGGCGCCCATCCTGGTCATGATCTTCATGCTGACGGCGACGTACGCAGAGTCGGTGATCTCGACTCCGAACATCGGGTGCTCGGCGTCGATCGGGCCCATGCAGAACGGGACGACGTACATCGTCCGGCCGCGCATCGAGCCGCGGTAGAGATCGGTCATCACCGACTTCATCTGCGTCGGGTCCATCCAATTGTTGGTCGGGCCGGCGTCGGCCGGATCGACCGAGCAGATGAATGTCCGGTCCTCGACCCGGGCCACGTCGCTCGGGTCGGTGCGGGCATAGAAGGAGTTCGGCTTGGCCTGCGGATCGAGCTGGACCAGCGTTCCGGAGGCGATCAGCTCCGCGGTCAGCTCGTCCCACTCGGCGTCGGACCCGTCGCACCACCGGACGTCGGCGGGCTGGGTCAGTTCGACGACCTCGGAGACCCAGGCCAGCAGCCGACGGTGCGTGGTCGGTGCGCTCGACGGGGTGGAGGCAACGGCATTCGACGTCGGGCTGGACTGAGGTTCGAGAAGGGGTGTCATCGGCTCGCTCTCTGCATTCGTCGATCCCCAAGAGGACCAGTAGTGCGGGTGGTCTGAAAAGATAGCCCACCCTGCGGACTGGTATTAGGTGATTTGACACAAAGAGTCGCTGTGATGTGGCTCACATCAAAAGGACAAGGTTGTCACGACGCGGCAGGCCCTCGGCGACGTGATGAGGCTCACTCGGTCGGTCGTGCTCAGAAGGATCCGGAGGACGCTCGCACCAGACCAGTGTCGGAGGTCACCCGCCCGCGTACGACTCAGTGGAAGAACGGCACGATCAGATAGATGCCGAACAGCACCAGCAGCCCGGCCAGGCCGAGCAGGCTCAGACCGGCCAGCCGCGGGACGACGGACGACTGCCGCTGGTTCGCGCGGACGGCGGCCAGCGAGACGTAGCGGATGCCGCCCGACAACAACGCGGTGAAGATCACCGTCGAGACGATAGAGACGACCGCGACGACGAGCAGCGAGGTCCAGTCGACGTGGATGTTCACGCCGCCCCCTTGGCCCGGCTGCGGCCGTGCTTGCGGTCGTCGAGCTGGTTCTCCTCGACGTACGTCGGCGGCGGCGTGGTGGACAGCACCAGCACCTCGTGGCCGTCGGTGACGTTGTCGGCGTTGATCTGGTTGCGCCGCGAGATCCTCCAGATGACCAAGCTCGCGACGGCCAGCAGCGCGAGCAGCACGATCACGCCGACGACGCCGCGATCGGCGAGGAGGGCCGCGAGGCCGCCGACCAGGGCCGCACCCGGAAGGGTCAGCAGCCAGGCGACGACCATCCGGCGCGCAGTTGCCCAGCGGATCAGTGCACCCCGGCGGCCGATGCCGGAGCCGACGATGGCACCGGTGGCGACCTGGGTCGTGGAGAGCCCGAAGCCGAGGTGGGCCGAGGCCAGAATGGTGGCGCTGGTCGCCGCACCGGACGCGGCGCCCTGCGGGGTCTCGATCTCGACCACGCCCTTGCCCATCGTCCGCATGATCCGCCAACCACCGGAGTACGTCCCCAGCCCGATCGCCAGACCGGCGGCCAGGATGACCCACCACTGCGGACCGGTGCCCGACGACTGGAAGCCGGCGGTGACGAGGACCAGGGTGATCACGCCCATCGTCTTCTGGCCGTCGGACGTCCCGTGAGCCAGGGCGACCAGGGAGGCCGTGAAGGCCTGTCCGTACTTGAAGCCGCCCTCGGTGTGCGCGCTCGGCGTGCGCCGGGTGGCTCGATAGGCGATCTTCGTCGCGAGCAGCGCGGCAAACCCGGCGACCAGCGGCGCGACCACCGCCGGGAGCAGGATCTTGGACACGATCACCGACCCGTTGATCGACGCCAGCCCGGCGCCGACGATGACCGCTCCGATCAGCCCACCGAACAGCGCGTGCGAGGAACTCGACGGAAGCCCGACGAGCCAGGTCAGCAGGTTCCAGATGATCGCGCCGACCAGCCCGGCCAGGATGACCGACGCGCTGATCAGGCTGTCGTCGAACAGGCCGCCGGAGATGGTCTTGGCGACCTCCGTCGACAGGCAGGCGCCGACCAGGTTCAGAACCGCCGCGATGACCACCGCGGTGCGCGGCTTCAGCGCGCCCGTGGCGATCGGGCCAGCCATCGCGTTGGCGCTGTCGTGGAAGCCGTTGGTGAAGTCGAAGATGAGGGCCACGAGGATCACGGCGATGACGACCGACAGTGTCACGGCGATCCTTATCTGGATGGTCGATCCCGAGCTGATCCGGAGTGGCGGTGAACACCCGGTTACAGGCCGACGCTAGAGCTTCGAGCGTCAGTTGAACAATAGGTGACCGCCATGGGTTGTCAATCTGGCCCATACCAGTCGCCAGGTGGTTTGGTCAAGCCTCGGATTCGTACGGCTGTTCTGGGAGTGCGGGCCGCGATTTCGATTCGGCGCGGGCCCGTGCCGTCCGCTAGACTTGGGCGGCGTTGCGCCCGGACGGGCGTGACAAGCACCCGTGGCTCAACGGATAGAGCATCTGACTACGGATCAGAAGGTTGGGGGTTCGAATCCCTCCGGGTGCGCACAGCTTCACCGCGCATCAGCGGCACCGAGATCGCTCATCTCCTCTCAGCGCTTCTCGCTTGTCAACGATCTTGCCTCACTGGGACGCCACCGCGACAAGGTGCGCCAAGGTGCCTAGTTCCCGCCAGCCGCGTGACCAACTGGGTAAACATGGGGGACTGACGCCGGGACTCCCGGGGATGCTGCCGCGCTGGACGAACGCCGGCGGGAGCGAGTCGCGAGCCGCGATCCGGGTTGGCAGCCCGTCGAGCGGGCGGGCAGCGGCCGGCGCCAGCCACCGGTCGAAGCACGTTCCGCGAGCTCGGTCAGGTCCCCGATTACACGGGTCTGCGGTGGAGCGTCGACACCATTTCCGACGGTCAGCAGGTGCTGTCGACGTCGGTGCCGTTCCGGACGAACACGTTGTAGGACAAGGTCGGGCAGTTGTCGCCAACGCTGATGGCGGTGTCGTTGTCGAGGAACGCGCTCTTCGCCACGGAGGTTCCGGCCAGCGGCGCCTCGATGCCGACGGTGTTCCTGGCGAAGACGCTGCGTCGTACGTCCAAGCCACCGATGGCCATGTGGATGCCTCGCGGGTTGTCGGCGAAGATGGTTCCGCGGACGGTGACGCCGGCGTCGGCCGCGGACAGGCCGGAGTCCTTGTTGCGCGCCAGGTAGCTGTCGATCAACGCGCATGAGCTGTTGCAGCCGTAACCGACCTGGTTGCCGGTGAGCTTCATCCGCTCCACCCGGCTGGTGGATCCGCCGAACACTCCCCAGGTCCAGTTCTCTGCCCGACCGTTGATCACACGGAGCTGGACGGAACCACCCTCGTCCGAACCACCACCGATGCCGACGCTGTAGAGCTTGCCGGATCCCCGGAGCGTGTGTCCGCGGAGGTCGACGGTCACGTGCGGGACCGCCGGGTAGTCCTCGCCCTCGGGATAGTCCACCTCGACTCCGACGGAGGTCCGGCAGGTCAGATCGTGGGTCAGGTAGACAGTGGCATCCCTGGTCAGCACCATTCCGCAGGTGAGCGGAACTCGCGGCGGCGCGGCTTGGGCGGTCGGCGCGGCGAGTGCGACCAGCGCGGCCCCGACGGCGACCGCGAGCAGAGACTTGGACCTCACATCGATCTCCCTGATGGCGCCTGGCGAGCCTGACGATCGCGACGCAATCAGCGTAGTCAGAGGCTCGGTCCACGGTGTCCAAACTCGGGAAGTCGGCGGTCGCCGTTCGGTGAAGCGGTTCGCCCAGCCGACGAGGCGGCAGGCGCGGCGGAGGTCAGCGCGGTCGGTGCTGTGTAAAGCCACCCCCGGTGACGTGACGCATCCCCATGACCGGCATGGGCGCGCCCTGCCTGACCTCGACCGGTGTTGCTCCCACGCTGTTCTCCGAACTGCCCGCCGATTCCTCCTGGTGTCATCACCCTCTCGTCGGCGCGAGCCCGCTCGCCATACGTAGTAGTGCGTACGTCGGAGGTGCGTTAACGTGCGGATGTGGTCACCACGACCCCGGCCCGCGGCGTGGGGAAGGACGGCGGGTCGGTGCCTCCGAGCGCAACCAGGTTCGCCGTCTGGCGGCCCCCGGGCGGCGGGTCGCGGCCACCGGCAGGGCTCCCCCGAACGCCGACCACGGAGCAGCGTCTGCTGCCATGGTTGGGGGTAATCTCGCACGTGCTGCAGCAGGACCGGATGGCGATGTCGGACTCCTTCCTGCGCGAGCAACTCTGCGAGTCGTTCGAGGTGACCGGCGTCGCCTGGGACTGGCAGAATTCCGCCGAGGACTTCGGCTTCATCTGCTCGCCCGTCGGGGTGATGCCCGTCGATCACGGCGATCCCGAGTACCGGTCCGGTGCGCTGCTCGGGACGCACCCGCTCGTCCGCTGGCACGCGGTCACCGGCGATCTGCATCCGCAGACCAGCGGTCGCGTTCCCTGGGAGATCGCGTCGCGATCGACCCGACGACGCGTTCAGGACCTGCTGGCGGAGCACGGTTGCGAGGAGCAGCTCTCCATCAGCTACCACCTCGGCCCGACCACACATCGGGCGTTCATCCTGGCCCGCACCGGACGCGACTTCTCCGAGGACGATCTCGAGATCGCGACCCGGCTGCAGCCCGTGTTGGTCGGGCTGAGCCGGCACCTGGCACTCCTGCGGACATCCGATGCCGACGGCAGCTGGGGGACCTGCTGGAATCTGACCCCACGCGAGGTCGTCGTCCTGCGGCTGCTGGTCGACGGGCTGAGCACCCAGGCCATCGCGCACCGGCTCGGTGCGTCCCCGCGGACCGTCCACAAGCACCTGGAGCACGTCTATCGCAAGCTCGGGGTGAAGGATCGGCTGAACGCCGTGCGTGCCGTGCTCACCGATCAGGCACCGGACGGGCCGTTGCCGATCAGGTGAGCAACCAGGTGATCACGATGATCGCCGGCACGCTGAGGATGGTCGCGACGAAGATCACGTCGCGGGCGAGCAGCACCCCCCGGTCGTAGCGCATCGCGAACGTGAACACGTTCTGGGCGGTCGGCAGCGCGGCGATCACCGTCACCGCGAGCAGGTCGTGGCCCTCCAGGCCGACCAGATAGGCGCCGATCAGGTACGCCGCCACCGGCTGCAGCAGCAGCTTGATCGCGACCAGGCTGGCCACCTGGACGGGCGGCTCCGAACCACCCGGCCGGCCGCCCAGCCGCAGCGAGATGCCGTAGGCCAGCAGCATCGACGGAACCGCCATCCCGCCCACCAGGGTCAGTGGGGCGTTGATCGCGACCGGCAGGGTGATGCCCGTGAGCGCAAGGGCGAGGCCCACCAGGGACCCCACGGCCAGCGGGTTGCGGAACGGCCTGGACAGCCGGATCCAGAAGAGCCTGCCCCGCGAGGTGCCCGGATGCGGCGTGTGCGCGATGCCGTCCAGGATGGTCAACCCGCTCGGTTGCAGGACGAGCAGCTGGGCCAGCAGCATCGGTGCGATCAAGGCCGCGTCTCCGAGGGCGTACGCGGCGATCGGCAGGCCGAGGTTGCCGGCGTTGACGTACGCCGAGCAGAAGCCGGCGATCACCGTGTCGCCAGCCGTCCTTCTCCACACCAGCCGGGCCAGCAGCACGGCCGCCGTAGCCGCGACTGCGACACTGCCGAGGGAGGCGATCAGGTTCGCCGACAGCAGTCGGTGGATGTCGGTCCGGCCCAGCACGGTGATCATCAGGGCCGGGCTCGCGACATAGAACGCCGTCCGGCTGAGCACACCCTGCGCGGTGACGTCCAGGATCTTCAACTGGGCCAGCAGAAACCCGAGACCGATGATGATGCCGATGGTGGCGAAGCCGGCCAGCACGCCGAGCACGTGGCATCGCTCCTTCGGGGCGGGTCGGCCGGGGAATCAGGGACGCAGGACGCAGCGGAAGCCGAGGTGACCCGTCGAGGTCTCCTCGGTCTGCCCCTGTCGCGCCGCGGGCCGGTAGCGGAGACAGTAGTTGGGCGCGCACAGATGGGACCCGCCCTTGACCACGCGCCGCGGATAGCCCTCCGCCGCATCGGCGAAGGTGTAGTCCTGGATCCGCGGGTTCTGCGGCACGCAGCACGCGTCCGCCGGCTCGACGTTCTTTCGGCCGGCCGCATGGTCGCTGGTGTAGTAGTCGCTGGTCCACTCCCAGACGTTGCCGGTGATGTCCAGGAGGCCGTACGGGCTGGGCGGGAAGCTGCCCACCGGCGAGGTGCCGAAGAAGCCGTCTTCCAGCAGGTTCTCCCACGGGAACCGGCCCTGCCAGGTGTTCGCCTGCCGGCGGCCACGGATCAGTTCCTCCTCGCCCCACGCGAACCGTTGCCGGTCCAGCCCGCCGCGGGCGGCGAACTCCCACTCGGCCTCGGTCGGCAGAGACTTCCCGGCCCAATCCGCGTACGCGCAGGCATCGAAGTAGGACACATGGGTCACCGGGTGCCGTTCGCGGCCGCCGACGTTGCTGTCCGGGCCCTCGGGATGCCGCCAGTCCGCCTCGGGCGTGAACGTCCACCAGGTACGGAAGTCGTTCAGGGGCACGGGCCCGGTGGTCGGCCGGAACACCAGCGAGCCGGGCACCAGATCGGCGGCGTCGGCTCCCGGGTAGTCATCCGGGTCGGGCGCGTGCTCGGCGGTGGTCCGGTGGCCGGTGGCCTTCACGAACCGGCGGAACTCCGCCACGGTGACGGGATGCTCGTCCATCCAGAACTCGTCGACGTGCACGCGGTGGACAGGTCCCTCCTCGGGATAGAACTCGGTCGATCCCATCCAGAACTCACCGCCCGGTATGCGCACCATGTTCTTCGGGCGAGGAGTCGGCACGCCGTCGAGTCTGCCACCGCCGGGGATGTGCGCTGCCGGCCGGCCGGGTGCGACACGAGGACGGCTCGGGGCCCCGCCAGGCAGATGCCGAACGCTGTATGCCGACTTTGTAACTTCCGTTCCGTCTCTGCCGCATGTGTGTTAGGACTGTACGTTGGCACACTGAATTCTCAGAAACGGCGCCGAGACGCCAAACTCTCCGGCCCCGTGCTGTGCTGCGGGACAACTTGATGGGAGATTCCATGACTTTCGCAAATTCCTGGCGACCGCGCAGTGTCGCACTCGGTGCCGGCCTGGCCGCCGCCGCGCTCGTCCTGGCCGCCTGCGGCGGTGGCGGGAGCGCGGGCTCCAACTCGTCAGCCGGCGGTTCGGCGACCGGCGCGATCACCGTCGGTACCACCGACAAGATCACCAAGCTGGATCCGGCCGGCTCCTATGACAACGGCTCGTTCGCGGTGATGAACCAGGTCTTCCCGTTCCTGATGAACACCCCGTACGGCAGCCCCGACGTCCAGCCCGACATCGCGGAGTCGGCCTCGTTCACAGCGCCGACGGAGTACACGGTCAAGCTGAAGCCGGGCCTGAAGTGGGCCAACGGGCACGACCTCACCTCCTCCGACGTGAAGTTCACCTTCGACCGCCAGGTGAAGATCAACGACCCGAACGGGCCCGCCTCGCTGCTGGGGAACCTGGCCAGTGTGTCGGCCCCGGATCCCACCACGGTCGTGTTCAAGCTGAAGGTCGCCAACGACGTCACGTTCCCGCAGGTGCTGTCCTCACCGGCCGGCCCGATCGTCGACGAGGAGGTGTTCTCGCCGACCGCGCTGACCAGCGACCAGGACATCGTCGCGGGCAAGGCGTTTGCCGGCCAGTACACGATCACCAGCTATGACTTCAACAACCTCATCCAGTACAAGGCGAATCCCGACTACAAGGGTGTGCTGCCGCCGGCGAAGACCGACACGGTGAACGTCAAGTACTACGCGGAGGAGTCCAACCTCAAGCTGGACGTCGCCAGCAACGCCATCGACGTCGCGTTCCGCAGCCTGACGGCGACCGACATCGCCGATCTGCGGACCAACGACAAGGTGAAGGTCGTCGACGGGCCGGGCGGTGAGCTGCGCTACATGGTGTTCAACTTCAACACCATGCCGTACGGCGCCAAGACCTCCGACGCCGATCCGAAGAAGGCGCTGGCGGTCCGCCAGGCCATCGCCGACACCGTCGACCGGAAGGCGATCGCCGACCAGGTCTACAAGGGCACCTACACCCCGGCATACTCGTTCGTCGCTGCCGGCCTGACCGGCGCCAACGAGGCACTGAAGCCGCTGTACGGCGACGGCAGCGGCGGCGCCAGTGTGGACAAGGCGAAGCAGACCTTGCAGGCCGCCGGTGTGACCACCCCGGTCGAGATCAAGCTGCAGTACAACCCGGACCACTACGGCACCAACTCCGCCGACGAGTACGGCATGATCAAGGACCAGCTCGACGCCTCCGGCCTGTTCAAGGTCGACCTGCAATCGACCGAGTGGGTGCAGTACTCCAAGGACCGGGTGGCCGACGTCTACCCCGTCTACCAGCTCGGCTGGTTCCCGGACTACTCCGACGCCGACAACTACCTGACCCCGTTCTTCTCCGAGAACAACTTCCTGGCCAACCACTACGACAACCCGGCCATCCAGAAGTTGATCACCCAGCAGGCCGGCACCACCGACAAGGCGGCCCGGACCAAGCTGATCGAGCAGATCCAGAACGACGAGGCCAAGGATCTGTCGACGCTCCCGCTGCTCCAGGGTGCGCAGGTGGCCGTAGTCGCCTCGACCGTGTCCGGTGCCGACCAGACCCTGGACCCGTCGTTCAAGTTCCGCTACGGCGCGCTGTCCAAGAGCTGATCGCCTGACATAGCCGCCTGAGCCTGTCGAGAGTCGCCGACTCTCGACAGGCTCATGGCGCGTCTGGCGCGGCTCGAGCAGACAAGCGACGATGGTGGACGAAGAGGAGGGTCGATGGCGGATCCGCTGATGGTGATGGCCGAGGACTCGGTGGTGAAGCGGGCGCCCCGCGGTGGTGGCGGCGGCACGCTCGGCCGCTATCTGGTGATCCGGGCGCTGCTGATCATCCCGACGGTGTTCATCCTGGTCACCACGGTGTTCGTGCTGATGCGGACCACCGGTGATCCGATCACGGCCGCGCTCGGCGGCCGGCTGACGCCGGACCAGCTGGCCCAGCGGATCCACGAAGCCGGCTACGACAGGCCACTGGTCGCGCAATACCTGGACTACATCCGGGGGGTGCTGACCGGCGACTTCGGCACCACGATCAGCGACAACCGGCCGGTGATCGACGTCTTGAAGACGTACGGCCTCGCCACCCTCGAGCTGGTCTGCTACGGCCTGGTGGTGGCGTTCATCGTCGGCATCCCGCTCGGCATGGTGGCCGCGTACTTCCGGGACAAGGTGCCGGACGCGTTCCTGCGGGTCTTCGCGATCTTGTGCTACGCCACCCCGGTGTTCTTCGCCGGCCTGCTGCTCAAGTTGGTCTTCTCGGTCTGGCTGGGCTGGTTCCCGGTCGCCGGCCGGGCCAGCACGGGGATCGAGCTGCAGATCCAGCTGCTGCCGGACAAGTCGGGGATCTATCTGATCGACGCGTACCGGACCGGCACCCCGGGCGCGGTCCTCGACGTACTCAAGCACGCGGTGCTGCCGGCAATCACACTCGGCCTCGCCACCGCCGGCATCTTCCTCCGGCTGGTCCGGACGAACGTGATCGGCACGCTCGGCACCGACTACGTCGACGCGGCCCGTTCCCGCGGGGTGAGTGAGTCCCGGCTCGTCCGCAAGCACGCCTACCGCCCGGCGCTGATCCCGATCATCACCGTGATCGGCCTGCAGATCGCCCTGCTACTCAGCGGTGCGGTGCTGACCGAGACCACCTTCGAGTGGAAGGGTCTCGGCTTCCAGCTGGTGCAGTACATCAAAGCCCGGGACTACGTCGCGGTGCAGGGCATCGTCACGCTGATCGCCGTGATCGTCGCGGTCACGAACTTCCTGGTCGACATCCTCGCCGCGCTGATCGACCCGAGGGTGAGGTACTGATGAGCGAGACGGTTCTCACCCGGCGCCGGTTCAGCTGGCGGCGGTTGCCTGTCGTCCACCAGCTCCGGCAGAGCGTCGGGATGCAGCGCGGGATGCTGGTCGGCGGGCTGGTGCTCACTGCGGTGTTCATCCTGGTGGCGATCTTCGCGCCGCTGCTCGCGCCCTACGGATGGGCCCAGCTGCGGGAAGGGCTCGTGCCGTTCGGGTCGCTGGTCGCACCGGAGCCGGGCCACCCCTGGGGCACCACCGTCGGCGGCTACGACGTGCTGTCCCGGGTGATCTGGGGAGCGCAGACGGCGCTCGCGGTGATCATCGTCGCGGTGGCGCTGTCGCTGCCGGCCGGGGTCGCTCTCGGCCTGGTCTCCGGCTACATCGGCGGCTGGCTGGACCGGGTGCTGGTCGTGATCTGCGACGCGATCTATTCGTTCCCCTCGCTGCTGCTGGCGATCGTGATGGCCATCGCGATCTCCGGTGGCCAGTCGAGCAAGTGGGGCGGCATCTTCGCCGCCGCGATCGCGATCACCGTGGTCTACATCCCGCAGTACTTCCGGGTGATCAGGGCCGAGACCGTGCGGATCAAGAGCGAGCCGTTCGTCGAGGCGGCCAAGGTCGTCGGTGCGCCGACCCGCCGGATCATGTTCCGGCACGTGCTGCGCAACGCGACCCGGACCCTGCCGCTGATCTTCACCCTGAACTCGTCCGAGGCGCTGCTCACCCTTGCCGCACTCGGATTCCTTGGCTTCGGCATCGAACCGAGCGCCGCGGCCGAGTGGGGCTACGACCTGAACAAGGCGCTGTCCGACGTGACCAGCGGGATCTGGTGGACGGCACTGTTCCCCGGCCTCGCGATCGTGCTGGCAGTGCTCGGCATCACGCTGGTCGGCGAGAGCCTGAACGACCTCGCCGATCCGCGGCTGCGTGGGCGCCGGGCGGTGGACTCCGGTGCCGGTGACGTCGCGGCGACGTCCGTGGTGCCGGGCGGGAACCTGGACACCGCGGGGGTCGAGCAGCCAGGCCACGACACGTCGGCCGGAGTGGAGGAGTTGCGATGAGCCCGTCCGAGGTCGGTCCGGACCACGGCGAGACCGTGGTCGACATCAAGGACCTGTACGTGTCCTTCGCCAGCGACGCGGGCGCGGTCAAGGCGGTCGACGGGGTGTCGCTGCAGGTGTCGAAGGGTGAGGTGGTCGCCGTCGTCGGCGAGTCCGGCAGCGGCAAGACGGTGACCGCGAAGACGATCCTGGGGCTGCTGCCCGAGACGGCGACGACCTCCGGTGTGGTGCTGCTCAGCGGCCGGCACGGCGCGTCGGCCAACGACGTCGTGTCGGTGTCCCGGCAACGGCTGCAGGACCTGCGCGGGCGCGACGTGGCGATGGTGTTCCAGGAGCCGTCGACCGCGCTCAACCCGGTCTTCACGGTGGGCTGGCAGATCGCCGAGGGGTTGCGGGCGCACTCGTCGCTGAGCCGGAAGGATGCCCGGGCCAAGGCGATCGACGTGCTGCGCCGGGTCGGCATCCCCGAGCCGGAGACCCGGGTGGACTACTACCCGCACCAGTTCTCCGGTGGCCAGAAGCAGCGGGTCGTGATCGCGATGGCGCTGGTGCTCGAGCCGGGGCTGATCGTCGCCGACGAGCCGACGACCGCGCTCGACGTCACCGTGCAGGCCGAGATCTTGGACCTGCTCCGCCGCTGTCGCGACGAGTTCGGTGCCTCGATCTTGTTGATCACCCACAACCTCGGCGTGGTCGCCGATCTGGCCGATCGGGTGGTCGTGATGTATCAGGGCAACGTGGTCGAGGAACGCGACGTGACCGGCCTGTTCGCCGCGCCGGAGAACGACTACACCAAGCGGCTGCTGGCCGCGGTGCCGTACGTCGGCCAGGGCACGGCGGCCGCGGCGGATCGGGCCGCCCGGCGGGCCGACAGCCCGGAGGCTGCTCCGGTGGTGGAGGCCGTCGATCTGCGGATCCAGTATCCGGGCCGGCTCGGCCGGCCGGGCTTCGTCGCGGTGGACGGCGTCTCGTTCAGCGTCCGGGCCGGGGAGGTGCTCGGCCTGGTCGGCGAGTCGGGGTCCGGCAAGACCACGATCGGCCGGGCGATCGCGGGCCTGACCCGGGTGACCGGCGGGTCGCTGACGGTCCTGGGCCAGGAGATGAACGGCGTCGCCGAGCGGTCCTTCCGGCGGTTGCGGAGCGACATCGGCTTCGTCTTCCAGGACCCGGCGGCGAGCTTCAACCCGCTGCTGTCGATCGCCGAGTGTGTGGCCGAGCCGCTGATCGTGCACGGCCGGGGCACCGGGCCCGAGGTGCGCAAGCGGGTGGACGAGCTGCTGGAGGCGGTTCAGCTGCCGCGGACGTACGGTGACCGGTTCCCGCACGAGCTGAGCGGTGGTCAGCGGCAGCGGGCCAGTCTCGCCCGGGCACTCGCGTTGAACCCGACCCTGCTGATCGCGGACGAGCCCACGTCGGCGCTGGACGTGTCGGTGCAGGCGCGGGTGCTCGAGCTGTTCGCGGAGCTGCAGGACAAGTTCCGGTTCGCCTCGCTGTTCATCAGCCACGACCTCGCCGTCGTCGATCTGGTGGCCGACCGGATCGCGGTGCTCTATCGCGGCCGGCTGGTGGAGGAGGGCCTGGGATCGCAGATCCTGGTCGAGCCGGAGCATCCGTACACCCAACGGCTGCTGGCCTCGTTGCCGGTGCCCGACCCGACCGCCCAGGCCGGCCGGCGCGCGCTGCTGCACGATCTGTGGGCGGCCGAGCGCTGACGGCTACGGTGCTCTGGTGACGAGCGTCCGACTGACCCAGTACGCCCACGGCGGCGGCTGCGCGTGCAAGATCCCGGCGGGTGAGCTGGAGGAAATCCTTGCGGGCCTGTCGCCGTGGATCGGGCCCGATCTGCTGGTCGGGCTGGACACCGGGGACGACGCGGCCGTGGTCCGGATCGACCGCGACCGGGCGATCGTGTCGACCACCGACTTCTTCACCCCTGTCGTCGACGACGCGTTCGACTTCGGCCGGATCGCGGCGGCGAACGCGCTCTCGGACGTGTACGCGATGGGCGGCCAGCCGGTGGTCGCGCTCAACCTGGTCGGCTGGCCGCGCGACGTGCTGCCGCTCGAGCTGCTCCGGGAGGTGTTGCGCGGCGGACAGGAGATCGCTCGGGAGGCCGGTTGCCACCTTGCCGGCGGGCACAGCATCGACGACCCGGAACCCAAATACGGCCTGGCGGTGACCGGTCTGGCCGACCCGGCCCGGTTGCTCCGCAACGACGCGGCACGGCCCGGCCGGCCGGTCAGCCTGACCAAGCCGCTCGGAGTCGGGGTGCTGAACAACCGGCACAAGGCGACCGGGGAGGTCTTCCCGCAGGCGATCGCGGCGATGACCACGCTCAACGCCGCCGCGTCCGCCGCGGCGCTCCGAGCCGGGGTCAGCGCCGTCACCGACGTCACCGGGTTCGGGCTGCTCGGGCACGCGTTCAAGATGGCGCGCGCCTCGGAGGTCACGATCGCGATCGACGCGGCCGCGGTGCCCTATCTCGACGGTGCCCGCGAGGCTCTTCGAGATGGCTACGTCAGCGGGGGGACCCGGCGCAATCTCGACTGGGTCCGTCCGCAGCTGCAGTCAGCGCTCGGCGAGGACGAGTTGTTGCTGCTGGCCGACGCCCAGACCAGCGGCGGCCTGCTGGTGGTCGGCGAGATCCCCGGTGGCACGGTGATCGGGGAGACCAGGCCCGCCGCCGAGTGGGCGCTGGCCGTCGGCTGATGGGAGATCAGCAGCCGCAGCTGTTGCCGATCACCGGCGTGACCGGCAGTTGCACGGCGGCTCGGGCGAGACGCGGGTGGTCCAGGCGCTCGATCAGCAGGTCGATGGCCAACGAGCCGAGGCGCTCCATCGGCTGCCGGACGGTGGTCAGCGCGGGCCGGAACACGCGGCTGGCCAAGATCCCGTCGAAGCCGGTCACGGCGATATCGCCGGGGACGTCGATGCCGAGGTGGGACAGCGCGTCGATCAGCGCCAGCGCGACCTCGTCGGTGGCGCAGACGACGCCCTGAGGTGCTCGCCGGCGGGTGCCGGCGAGGCGCTGCGCCAGGTTCTCGGCGATCCGCGCAGCGTGGTGCCGGGCATGGCCTCCGTGCGACAGCGCCGCCGGCACGGGTAGATCGCGTGCCCGCAGTGCGGCGGCGAAGCCGGCGAAGCGGCGTCGCTGGTCCCACACCGCAACGTCGCCGACGAACTCGAGCCGGCGCAGCCGGTGCTCGGCCAGCAGGTGTTCGGTCATCGCCCGGGCGCCGCCGGTGTCGTCGACGGTGACATGGCACAACCGCGGGTCGCGGCTCGCCGCGGCCAGCTCGACGATCGGCATCCGCTCAGCCATCGTCCGCAGCACCGGGCGGGGCACCGTGTCGCGGAACACGACCAGCGCGTCGACCCGCCCCGCCAGGTCCGCGAAGGCGTCGGCGCCGGACGAGCCGGCGGCGACGCCGTTCACCAGAAGCGAGTAGCCGTGCCGGTGACAGCAGAGTTCGACACCGTGGCCGACTTCGTCGACGTACAGCGGGAAGACCCGGGCACGGTCGAGGATCGGATCGGTGCCGGTGGCCGCGGCCAGCACTCCCTCGGGTCGTTGCAGCAGCACACCGTGGACCAGCATGCCGAGCGCCCGGGTCCGGCCGTGGGCCAGCCCGCGGGCGCTCGCGCTCGGCACGTAGGCGAGCTCGTGGGCGGCTGCCAGGACTCGCTCTCGGGTCTCCGGCCGGACCTTCTCGGGACGCCGGAACGCGAACGACACCGTCGCTGTCGACACCCCGGCGCGGGCGGCGACGTCGTAGACCGTGGCCCGGTCAGCAGTCATGATCATCAGGTCCGATCCGGCAGAAGTCTTGCCAGGGTGGAGTTTACGCGCATAGATTGGTCCGGGTCGGAATGCCTGAGTCGGATCGGCTCGGGCGGATGCGCTCGCGCCGTCGCGGGGACGGGCGAGATCAGGACGTCAGGGTCCGTCGCGTCAGCAGTTTGTCGGTCGCCGCGGAGGCGGCCGTCGATCGCAGCGAAGCGAGGAACGATGACCAGCACATCCGCACTGCGCCGTGCCGTCGCGCTCGGCTCGGCCGTCGCGCTCGGGCTCGCCGGGCTGGCCGCCACCGTCCCGGCCGCAGCCGCGCCGGACCCGTCGACGCCGGCACCACCCGCGTCGGAGCCGGCGAGCGCCGGCTGGAGCCCATCGGTCGAGTCCTGGGTGACCGACCTGAGCGCTGACGAGCGACTCGCCGCCCAGCCGCGGATCGCCTGGCGGGCGGGCGCAGACGTCGGGACCGGCACGATCGTGGTGGACCCGTCCCGGCGTTACCAGACGATGACCGGCTTCGGTGCGTCGATGACCGACTCCTCGGCGTACGTCCTCAGCAAGCTTCCCGCCAAGGCGCGGAAGAAGGCCATGCGGGAGCTGTTCTCACCGACCGACGGCATCGGCCTGTCGATGCTGCGCCAGCCGATGGGCGCCTCCGACTTCGCGGTGGACAAGGCGTACTCCTACGACGACCAGCCGGACGGCAAGACCGACCCGGACCTGTCGGACTTCTCCATCGCCCACGACCGGGCCTTCATCCTGCCCCGGCTCCGGGAGGCGTACGCGCTCAACCCGCGGCTGAGCTTCATGGCCACGCCGTGGAGCGCGCCGGGCTGGATGAAGGACAGCGACTCGATGATCACCGGCTCGCTGCTGCAGAAGTACGAGAAGGCGTACGCGCAGTACTTCGTGAAGTTCGTCAAGGCCTATCGCCGGGCCGGCATCCCGACCGACTTCATCTCGATGCAGAACGAGCCGCTGTACGAGCCGGCCAACTATCCGGGCATGGGGGTGATGCCCGACCAGCAGGCCCGATTCATCGGACGGCAACTCGCGCCGGCCCTCGACGCGGCCGGTCTGCGCCGGACGAAGATCCTGGCCTACGACCACAACTGGGACGTTCCGGACTATCCGGAGGCGGTCTATCAGGACGCTCGCGCGGGCCGGGTGACGACCGGCACGGCCTGGCACTGCTACGGCGGCGACGTGATCGCCCAGTCGGTGTCCCACAACGACTACCCGCACGCGCAGGCGTTCGAGACCGAGTGCTCCGGAGGCGAGTGGCAGGGCAGCGACGAGGACGCGTTCAAGCAGACCATGGACTCGGTGATCAACGTGCCGAGGAACTGGGGCCAGTCGGTGGTGCTGTGGAACCTCGCGCTGGACCAAGACAACGGCCCCTTCATCGGTGGCTGCGAGACCTGTCGCGGAGTGGTCACCACCCACAGCGACGGGACGGTGACGAAGAACCTGGAGTTCTGGGCACTCGGCCAGGCCAGCCGCTTCGTCCGGCCGGGCGCGATCAGGGTCGGCTCGTCCAGCCTGGTGTCGGGTGCGGAGACCGGGGTTCGCAACGTGGCCTTCCGCAACCCGGACGGCAGCCTGGTCATGATCGCCCACAACTCCTCCGACCGGGCTCAGTCCTTCGACGTCGCGGTCGGTGACCGGCACTTCGCGGCGACGCTCGCCGCCGGTGCGGCGGCGACGTACCGCTGGACGGCGCCCGCCCGGGTGAGCACCGCAGCCGATCTCGGCTGGGTCGACCTCGACTTCGGGCGCGGGCCGAAGGGCACGCCGACCGGTCGGCTGGTGCAGAGCGTGGGCGCGGACGTGGTGAGCCAGCTCAGCCAGGTGAAGCTCGGCGATCGATGGCTGGCCTACTCGCTGCCCTATGGTGCGGAGCTGCAGAGCTCGGGAACGGCGACGACGCTGTCGCGGAGGAACTGGACCTTCACCTCCTCCGGCACCCAGCCAGTGGACGGAGAAACGTACGCGAACCTGACCGACGATGACCTGTCGACCCGCTGGAGCTCGGGCACCGGGCAGAGCGTGGGAATGAGCCTGACGCTCGACCTCGGGCAGCAGCAGACCTTCAGCCAGATCTCGCTGAACTCCGGCACCAGCGCCGGGGACTATCTGCGCCGCTACATCGCCCAGGTCTCCGACGACAAGACGACCTGGCGCGACGTCGCACAGGGACCGGGTCGGACCGGCGAGATGATCATCGCCTTGCCGCCGACGACAGCCCGCTATGTTCGCCTGGTCAGCGATGCCAGCTCCGGCAGCTGGTGGTCGATCCACGAGCTGAACCTGCGGAACGCGCCCGCCGCCGACACCGGCGTACGTCCCGGGCGGCAGCTGATCGGCGACAGCGACCGGCTCGGCGACGGCAGCGCCGTGCAGGGCTATTACAACGCGGGCAGCCGGGACGCGAGTGTGCCGTGGCCGGTGGACGGTTTCGGCTACACCTATCGGCTGCCTCCCCGGGCCGCCGTCACCTTCGTCGTGCTGCGCGGCGAGGTCGACGCCGATCTGGCGCCGCGCACGGCGGTTCCGGACCGGAGCCGGCACGGCGAGCGCTGAGGTCGGGCGCCCGGCGCCTGGGGGCTAGCGCCCGGCGCCGACGCAGGCACGGCGAACGCTGAGGCCGGGCGCCCGTCGCCCGCGCGGTCAACGCCCGGCGCCTGCGGGGGCCAGCGCCCGGCACCCCGCGGGCAGCGCCCGGCACAAGGCGCCGACACGCGCTGCGTTCTCGGGTTGGCTCGGCGCGTCACGGCCACTTCGCGCGTCCAACCGCGACTTCGCGCACCGTCGCCGGTGAGCGAAGTCGCGCTGCGACGCGCGAAGTAGCCCCTAGTTGCCCGCCTCGCGTCGCTTAAGCCGCGAGGCGTCGCCCAAGTCCGTGCGAGGTCGCCCTGCCCGCCGAGCGGGACGACTTCGGTCCGCGGGCCGGGGACCTCGGGTCGCGGCAGCGCTCTCCGGACGTACGACCCCGACCCGGCACCCCGGCCTAGGGTGCCGGGCCGACTCGGCACCTCGCGCCGGCGCCCGCGACGACTTCGCTCATCCAGCGGGGACTTC
>NZ_BAABAB010000049.1:50487-78538 GCF_039537205.1 Microlunatus ginsengisoli
GTCGCGTTTCGATGCGCGGAGTGGGGTTGTGGGAAGGCGGATCCAGGCAGGTCGAGGGGTGGGCGCGCGGCGGTGGGACTCGCTCGGTGCGGTTCGGGGAGTCCGGCTCGCGCGCCCGGCGAACGCTCAGTCCGGCTCGCGCCGCCCGGCGAACGCTCAGTCCGGCTCGCGCCGCCCGACGAACGCTCAGTCCGGCTCGCGCCGCCCGGCGAACGCTCAGTCCGGCTCGCGCCGGCCGGCGAACGCTCCGTCCGGCTCGCACCGCCCGGAAGACCGGCGCTCTTGGACCGGCGCTCTCGGGCGACGCTGCGCGTCAGTCCCCCACCTCGCTCACCCATCGGCGACTTCGCGCACCGTCGCCGGTGAGCGAAGTCCCGTTTCCGTGCGCGAAGTGGGGTTGTGGCAGGGCGGATCCAGGCAGAGCGAGGTATGGGCTCGCAGCGGGCTCAGGGGTTGGGGGCGTTCCGGCGGTCGAGGCGTTCGCGTTGGGGGACCACGGTGTACTTCGGGTCCCGGGCCGAGGCCTGGCCCGCCTCGAAGACGCCGAAGCGGGTGCAGGCGGAGCCGGCCATCAGCGCGATTCCGGACCCGACGGCGGCCGGGCGGCTGCGGCGGCCGAGCAACAGCGCGCCGAGCCCACCGGCCGCGGTGAGCCAGCGCGCCGCCGTCATCAACCGGCCGGCCTTGCCGGTGTGCATGGTCTCCGCGGACAGACCCATCGACTGTTCCATCCGGTGCTCCAGGACGAGTTCCGCGGCTGCGCCGGCCACCGCCAGCCGTCGCGCCGGTGCGGCCTGTGTGACCGGTGCGCAGATCATGCCGAGCCCCCCGGACGCGGCCGCGGCGGAGGACACGAACACGGCGGGCAGCTCGCGGTAGGCGCTGTGCCAGGCCGGGGTGGCCGTGTCGGCCAGCAGCACCCCGGTATAGGACGCCACGCCCGGAGCGACGGCCGCGGCCGCGATGCCGGCGGGTCGCCCCAGCCAGCCGGTGAGCCGGCCGAGCCGGCCGCCACCACCCGGCAGCAGGCGCGCGAGCTCGGCGGCACCGGCCAGCCCCGCGCCCGGGCCGTACGCCGCCAGGATCCAGGTGCCGATCGACATCGGCGAGGTCGGCTTGGCCACCCGCATCATGTTCAGGAACCGTTCGGGCCGGCCGAGATCGTGGACCAGCGCGACCATGCTCGCGCCGAGGGCACCGAGCGCGGCGAGCCGGCCCGCCCGCCGGAGCGCCGGCCGGCCGGTCAGGTCGGCGCCCGCGCCGAGCAGTGAGGACCCGGCCGCCAGGCCGCCGAAGAACATGTACGCCGGGATCTCCGCCTTCCACGGCGCCGGGCGGACGATCGGGCGGCCGTAGTAGGAGGTGAACTCCGCCTCGGGGACCATCGGTTCCTCGGCACGGCCGCGTCGTCGGCGGCGCTCCGGTGCGCGATCGGGGCTCATCGGCGACGTCCCAGGAAGACCGCGGCGGCGGCGACCAGCAGCCCGGCCGCCGCGGCAGCGGCGTGCCGCATCATCGATGGGAGATCGGCCGTGGTGACGATCGGGTCGGGCGGGAGGCCGTACACCTCGGGCTCGTCCAGCAGGAGGAAGAACGCACCGGCTCCGCCGACCCCGTCCGCGGGATCCGCGGCGTACAACCGGGCGTCCATCACCCCCTGCTCGTGCAAGGTCTCCACCCGCTGCTTCGCCCGCTCGCGCAGCTCGTCGACGTCCCCGAACTGGATGGACTGGGTCGGGCAGGCCT
Source organism: Microlunatus ginsengisoli (assembly GCF_039537205.1). Lineage (NCBI taxonomy): Bacteria > Bacillati > Actinomycetota > Actinomycetes > Propionibacteriales > Propionibacteriaceae > Microlunatus > Microlunatus ginsengisoli. Next base: position 52,234 of record NZ_BAABAB010000049.1, read on the forward strand.
GCGCGCAGGCGGGGGTCTGGCCGGCGCCGAGCCGGTCGTAGCACAGCGTGCACTTCTGCGCGATGCCGGCCTGCTTCGTCCCGCTGTCGGTGATCCGGCGGTCGATCACTCCGAACGGGCAGGCGGGCACGCAGTAGCCGCACCCGTTGCAGATGTCGTCCTGCACCACGACGGTGCCGAACTCGGTCCGGAACAGGGCCCCGGTCGGGCAGACGTCGAGGCAACCCGCGTTCGTGCAGTGCTTGCAGACGTTCGACGACATCAGCCAGCGGAAGTCGGACCGCTCGCCGGGCTCGGCGGCATCTCCGGGGAGACCGACGGTGGGCATGCCCAGGTCCACCGTCGTTCGCATCGGCTTGGGCTGCTCGATGAAAGCGACGTGCCGCCAGCTGTCGGCGCTCAGCCCGCCCGTGTTGTCGTACGAGGTGCCCAGCAGGTCGAAGCCGTCCGCCGGGAGCTGATTCCACTCCTTGCAGGCCACCTCGCACGCCTTGCAGCCGATGCAGATCGAGGTGTCGGTGAAGAACCCCTTGCGTGGTGGGGGCGCAGCCCAGCCCGCGTCCGACGCCGGGTCGTTCGAGCCGAACGGCTGGTGACTCGGCGAGGGCTCCGGATGGTAATGCGGGACCAGAGTCGGCGTCTCCGAGTGCCGTCGTTTCGCCGGTTCAGGACTCATCCTGGCCTCCCCTCGGCGTGCGGAGTGCGTTGCCGGTCTCGGTGGTGATCCCGGCCCGCCGGCGATATCGCGCGACGAAGTCGAGCAGGGCCGGGCCGCGCGGCCGGCGGCCGGCCCGGATGTCGCACGAGCCTACTTTCGACTCCTGAATGTGCACGTTGGGATCGAGGGTGACACCGAACAGGTCGTTGGCGGAGTCGCCGCTGACCACCGCGTCACCGCCCACGCCCCAGTGGTACGGGAGCCCGATCTGGTGCACGGTGCGTCCGGCGACCTGCAGCGGCGACACCCGCTCGGTGACCAGCACGCGGGCCTCGATCGCGGTCCGCGCCGTCACGATCGTCGCCCATCCACCGTTGTCCAGCCCGCGCTCGCGGGCCAGCTCGGGGGAGACCTCGCAGAAGAACTCCGGCTGCAGCTCGGCCAGGTAGGGCTGCCAGCGGCTCATCCCACCCGCGGTGTGGTGCTCGGTCAACCGGTAGGTGGTGAAGACGTACGGGAAGACCTGCCAGCCGGGTTCCTCGCCGGACGGGTTGGACGGGTTGTCGTCGCGCCGGAAGACCTCCCGGGTCGGGTTGGCCTGCTGGCGATACAGCGGGTTGGCGACCGGCGACTCCTGCGGTTCGTAGTGGGTCGGCAGCGGCCCGTCGAGCAGGCCGCTCGGCGCGAACAACCAGCCCTTGCCGTCGGCCTGCATGATGAACGGGTCGTCGCCGCGCAGCGCGGCCGGCCCGCTCGCATCCTCCGGCGGCTCGTACGTCGGCGGCTTGCCGACCTCGAAGTCCGGTACGTCGTGGCCGGTCCACTTCTGCTGCTCCGCGTCCCACCAGACGTACGCCTTGCGTTCGCTCCACGGCTTGCCGTCGGGATCGGCGGACGCCCGGTTGTAGAGCGTGCGCCGGTTGGCCGGCCAGGCCCAGCCCCACTCGGGCGCCACCCAGGACTGCTCCGCGCCCGGCTTGCGGCGGGCGGCCTGGTTGACGCCGTCGGCATAGACACCGGTGTAGATCCAGCAGCCGCCGGAGGTCGAACCGTCGTCGGCCATCTCGGTGAACGTGCTCAGCGGCTGACCGGCCTTGTCGCCACTGAGATGGAACCCGTTGATCTCCGCCAGCACCGCCTCGGCGGAGATCTCGCCCTGCGGGTCGAGCGGGTAGTCCCAGGTGAGGTCGAGGATCGGCCGGTCGCGATCGTCGCCGGAGTCGGCCAGCCGCTTCCGGATCGCCTGCCCGAGCAGGTAAAAGAACTCCAGCTCGCTCTGTGCGTCGCCCCGCGGCGGAACGGCCTTGTGATGCCACTGCAGCATCCGCTGGGTCTGGGTGAAGCTGCCGTCCTTCTCCACGTGCGCGGCCGCCGGGAAGAAGAACACCTCGGTGCCGATGTCCTCGGTGCGCAGCTCACCGGTCTCGATCTCCGGCGAGTCCTTCCAGAACGTCGCGGATTCGATCATGGTCAGGTCCCGGACCACGAGCCACTTCAGGTGAGCCAGCCCCAGCCGCTGCATCTTGCCGTGGGCGGAGCCGACCGCCGGGTTCTGGCCGAGCAGGAAGTAGCCGTCCACGTCGTCGTCGAGCATCGACATCACCGTCGCGTACGTCCCGTGGTCGCCGGTCAGCTTCGGCAGGTAGTGGTAGCAGAACTCGTTCTCCGGCGTCGCGGCGTCACCCCACCAGGCCTTCAGCAACGACACGGTGTAGGCCCGAGCATCGGTCCAGAACCCTTTCTGGGTGGGGCTGGCGATCTGGGCGACGTAGTCGTCCAGCGAGTCGTGCGGGCCGGCCTTGGGCATCGGAAGATAGCCCGGCAGCAGGTTGAACAACGTCGGGATGTCGGTCGAGCCCTGGATGCTCGCGTGGCCGCGCAGGGCCAGGATGCCACCACCGGGCCGGCCGACGTTGCCGAGGAGGAGCTGGATGATCGCGGAGCCGCGGATGTACTGCACGCCCACCGTGTGGTGGGTCCAGCCGACCGAGTAGACCCAGCAGGTGGTGCGCTCCCGGCCACTGTTGTCGGTGACCGCCTCGCACACGGCTCGGAGCTGATCGGGAGTGATCCCGCAGGCTTCCTGTACCAGCTCCGGGGTGTAGCGCGCGTAGTGCCGCTTGAGGATCTGGAACACCGTGCGCGGATCCTGCAGGGTGTCGTCGCGCTGGATGCCCTGGTGGGACATGGCAGCGCCGTGACCGCCGAGCTCGTGCCCGGCACCGCGCTCGGACGCCGACTGCTCGCTCTCGGAGCCCTGTCCGCTGCCACCGCCCCGGTTTCCGCCGGCCGCGTGCTCGTCGACCCCGGCGTACGCCCAGCTCGCGGTGTCGTACGTCCCGGTCTCGGGGTCGTAGCCCGAGAACACGCCGTCCAGGTCGTTGCTGTCGACGAAATCCTCGCTGACCAGGGTTGCGGCGTTGGTGTAGGCGACGACGTAGTCGCGGAAGTACTTCTCCTCGGTGAGGATGTAGTTGATCACCGCGCCGAGGAAGACGATGTCACTGCCGGCCCGGATCGGGACGTGCTCGTCGGCCACGGCCGACGTTCGGGTGAAGCGAGGGTCGATGTGGATGATCTTCGCGCCGCGGCGCTTGGCCTCCATCACCCACTGGAACCCGACCGGGTGGCACTCGGCCATGTTCGAGCCCTGGATCACGATGCAGTCCGCGTTCTGCAGGTCCTGCAGGAAGCCGGTCGCGCCGCCCCGGCCGAACGAGGCTCCCAGACTGGGAACCGTTGCACTGTGTCAAATACGCGCCTGGTTCTCGATCTGGATCGCACCGAGCGCGGTGAACAGCTTCTTGATCAGATAGTTCTCTTCGTTGTCGAGAGTGGCCCCGCCGAGCGCTGCGATCTTCATCGTCCGGCGCAGCGGCCGGCCCTCCTCGTCGTGTTCCTGCCAATCGTGCCCGCGCGCGGCGACGACCCTGTCCGCGATCATCTCGGTCGCCTGCCGCAGCCCGATCGGTTCCCACTCGGTGCCTCCGGGCCGGCGATACAGCATCGTCGTCGCCCGGGTCGGTGAATTGATCAACTGCTCACTGGCCGAGCCCTTGGGGCAGAGCCGGCCGCGGGAGACAGGGGAGTCCGGATCGCCCTCGATCTGGATCGCCCGCCCGTCCTTGACGAAGACGCGCTGCCCGCAGCCGACCGCGCAATAGGGACACACGCTCTGCACGACCGCGTCCGCCTCGGTGGTCCGGGCGGTCCAGCGCCGGGTCCGGTCCGACTGCGAGGCGGCTCCGCGGCCGAGCGGATCGCTACCGGTGAGCTGGCGGATCACGGGCCAGTCGAGGAACACCTTGCCGAGGCTCATGCGACGCGCTCCCCTCGTCGACGGACTCCGTTCGCCTTACGTGACGAGCCTAACTCCGAGGCCCGCCGCGACTCCGTCGGGGCCGCTCCCTTCCTGGCTCGATCGGCCCCGCCCGACTGCCCCGAGCGGGCGGCCGGCAATTGTCTCGACAGCGGGACGAACCAGGAGCAAGATTTCGGCCATGGATCCGCGCACGGTCTGGGGGACGACCCTGGCGCGCCGCCTGCTGGCGGCCGTCGCCGCCGTGCTGCTGCTGGTCGTGCCGGCGTCGACCGCCGCCGCCGCACCGCCGCCCGGGCTGGTCTGGTGGGCCACCATCGACGGCAACCGGGTGGATTACGCCACACCGAGCGCGCCGATCAAGCTCGGCGCCTCCGATCAGGCGCGGATCGAGGTCTATCTCGACAACCGTGGCACCGGCCCGATCGACGTCCGCAGCGTCCGGATCGACGGCCGGGTGATCGGCATGGCGTTCTTCAGCTACACCACCCGGCTCGACATCGCCCTGCCGGCCGGTGAGCAGACCTCGCGCCGGTTCGACATCGACATCACCGACCTCACCCGCCAGGCCACCGGTCAGTTGCCGGCCACCGTCTCCCTGGTCGGACCGGACCGGAAGACGGTCGACGATCGGGACTTCACCGTGGACGTCGCCGGCTCGATGTTCTCGGTGTACGGCGCGTTCGGCCTGATCGTCGCCGGCATCACCGCCGTCGTGCTGGCCGGCCTGCTGGTCGCGATCTGGCGCCGGCAGCTGCCGCGCAACCGGTGGCAGCGTGGCGTGCGGTTCCTCCCCGCCGGAATCGGTGTCGGGCTGGTGCTGACCTTCACCCTCTCCGCCACCAGGCTGCTCACGCCCAGTGCCACGCTGTGGCTGCCGGTGTTGCTGATCTGCGCCGGCGCGGCGTTCATGATCGGCTATCTGCTGCCGGTCGGGAAGGACGAGCCGCCACCTCCGCAGCCCGATCCGGAGGCGACGGTGCTGCAGGCGCCCAGCCGGCCGCTGGTCTAGTAGGCCGGGTCGAGCTCGGAGATCACGACGACGCGGCGTTGCTCAGGGTGAACGTGCTGTCGATGTGCCACCCGCTGCCCGCCGATGCCTGGGCCACGTAGCTGGGATCCGCCTTCGAGGTCGGGCCCAGCTGCGGATCCGGCAGGGTGGAGTACACACCGGCCGCGTTGTAGCCGTTCGATCCGATCGCCGCATCGACGTCGTCGGCGACGACGTACTCGCCGTTGGGCAGCTTGTACGCGACGTACAGGTTGATCCCGAGCGCTTCGCTCGAATAGGCGCTGACCGTCTCGGACTGACCGGGGTCGAGCTCCTGGACCGGCCGCCTGCCCCAGTGCGCGCCCGGTCCGCTGTGCCCGCTGTCGCCGGAGTCGAAGGTCCAGACCTGGTCGGTCTTGTTGGTGATCACCTCGCTGATCGACATGGCGCCCTCGGCCGACGGCGGCTTCGACGCCGCCTCGTGAATCGGGGTGGCGGCGGAAGCGCTGCCGCCGATCGCCGCCGTCAGAGCGAGGCCGCAGAGCACGGCGCCCGCAACCCGCCGGATGGAGGTCTTGTTGCTGTTGTTGGTGTTCATCGGATCTCCCTGCTGCTCGAGCCGGACCGTTCCCGGCTGCGTGCCACCGACAATGCCGGTTGCGGGAGCAATCGAGGATCGGCCGATCGGGCGGAGCGGTGGCCGAACCGGACGTCCACCGACCGGGGGAGCGGCCATCAACCGCCGCCACCCACCAGAACGCCGGATCCCCTGGCGCGGTTCGGATCCGCTGCACGGGATCCGAGTCGCCGTAGGGGATCCGAGGCGCCGCAGGGGATCCGACGATCGGGGCTGGTGCGGGAGCGGGCCGAACCGTCAGCTGTCGGCGGCGCCGGCCAGGGCGGGCTCGTTGGCGGCCATCCAGTCCAGCACCACCGTCGCGACGTCCGGCCAACCGGCATCGATCGTGAGCGAGTGGCCGCGGCCCTCGATCTGCTGGTAGTCGGTCTGCGAGGGATTGTCGGCGTACAGCTTGAAGACGGCGTCGGTGACCTTCCGCGGCACGGTGTGGTCCTCGGTGCCCGAGATGAGCAGCAGCGGGCCGCGGACGGCGTGGTGGCTGTCGACCGCGGCCGGCGAGTCCTTGGTGAACAGGGCCGTGGCGTCCTCGAACAGCGGCCGGCCCGGACCGGGGATGGTCAGTTGCTCGTGCAGCGCGTCGGACTCCTCCTGGCTCAGGGTGTTGCCGAAGCTGTAGCGGAACTGCTCGGCGGTGAGCGCGACCGTCCGCTTGCGGTTCGCCGGGTTGCCGAGCACCGGGAACGCCGACCTGAGCTGGGCGAACGGCAAGACCTTGACCCCCTTGATCGGAGCCGGGTCGATCGCGACGCCGGCGACCGCGTATCCGTTGGCCAACAGTTCCTGGGCGATCAGGCCGCCGAACGAGTGGCCGATCACGATCGGCTTCACCTCCATGGCGTCGATCAGGCCGGCGTAGTGCCGGCAGATGGCCTCGATCCCGACCTCGTCGAGCCCGTGCGGGTCGTCCCTGGTGGCCTGGACCGTGTCGCCGTCGCCCGGCCATCCGGGCGCCGACGTCTGGTAGCCGCGGCTCTCGAACAGCTCCTGCCACGGCGTCCAGGCGCTGGCGTGGATCCACAGTCCGTGGATGAACATCACCGGGAAGGCGTGCTCGGCGGTCGGTTCGGTCATGGCTGTCTCCTCCTGAAGGGTTGAGGTGCTGCGGGTCGGGCGCCAGGCGGTCAGAGGGTCTGGACCAGGCCGCCGTCGATGGTGATGTCGGCTCCGGTGAGATTGCCGGCCCGGCCACTGGCCAGCAGCAGGACGAGGTCGGCGATCTCGGCCGGCTGGGTGAAGCGTCCGGTGACCGAACCGGCGGCGGCGCCCGCCGCGACCTCGTCGGGACGGAGCTCGGACGCGCGGCCGACCGTCTCGGCCACCCCGTGCTCGCCGAGCCAGAGGTCGGTCGCGACCGGGCCCGGACTGATGGTGTTGACCCGGATCCCAGCCGGTCCGAGCTGCTTGGACAAGGACTTGGAGAGGTTGGCGAGCGCGGCCTTGGCGGCGGAGTAGTCGATCACCAGCGGATCCGGGAGGTAGGCGTTGACCGAGCTGATGGTGATGATGTTGGCGCCGGCCTGCAGGTGCGGGAGTGCCGCTCGCACCGTGCGTACGGCCGCCAGGAAGGTCAGCGTGAACGTACGCTCCCAGTCCTCGTCCTGCACGCTCGCGAAACCGCCCGGCCGCGGGGTCACCGCGCCGACGTTGTTCACCAGGATGTCGATGCCGCCGAGCTCGGCGGCGCGTTCCACCAGCTCGGCGGGTCCGGTCGGCGTGGCCAGGTCGACGGGGACGAAGACGACCCGGCCGCCGGTCTGCAGCCCCGGCAGGTCCGGCCCGGCGGATCGCGCACCCGCCACCACCCGGACGCCCTCGCCCAGCAGGGCGCGCGTGACGGCCAGCCCGATTCCCTTGCTGGCGCCGGTGACGACCGCTGTCTTGTCGGTCAGGTTCAGGTCCATCGCGCCCACGCCCTCCGGCTGTGCCCCCGCGGCATCGCTGTCGGCGACGCAGGTAGACAGATCCGTCTATCTACACTGGGAGTATTCCGCATCGCGTCCGAGGAAGGCAAGGGGCCATGAGCAGCAGCCAGCAGCTGGATCCCGAGCTCGTACCCGGGCGGCGATCGGCCGGATCCGCCCGGCCCTCCGCGGCGCGCGAGCGGATCCTGGCCACGGCAGGCCGGCTCTTCTACGGAACCGGGATCCGGGCGGTCGGCGTCGATCGGGTCATCGCGGAGTCGCAGGTGGCCCGGATGACGTTCTTCCGGCACTTTCCCACCAAGGACCACCTCGTCGTCGCGTTCCTGGAGTCGCAGGCCGACGCGGGTCGCACCGAATTGCTTCGGGTGCGGGACGAGGAAGGCCCGCGCGCCGTGCTGGCCTGGGTGGCCGACGGGGTCCGGACGGTGCCCACCAGCGAGGGCTTCCGCGGCTGCGAGTTCATCAACACCGCCGCCGAGTTCTGCGACCCGAGCCACCCGGCCCGGCGCGTGGTGGACCGGCACCGGGCCTGGATCCGCGATCGGATGAGCGACGCGCTGGCCGAGCTCGGCCACCCGACCCCGCGCGACACCGCCGAGCTGCTGCTCATGCTCCGCACCGGTGCGATCGTGGCGACGTCGCTGGAGGGGCTGGACGACACCGGCGCCCTCGAGCGCACCTGGTGGAGTCTGGTCGACGTCCCCGGCGTCGACGCCCCGCCGATCCGCTGAGCGACTTCTGCGGGAGTGCTAGTCGGCGGCCTGACGGGCCGGCCAGGCAAACGCGAGCAGGCCGATCGAGGCGCAGGTGCAGACCACGATGCCGAGCGCGGTGCCGACCTCCGGCAGCCGGTTCCCGATCACCCAGGTCGCCAGCACCGCAGCGACGCCGGCGACCAGGCCCGAACCGACCAGGCCGACGAGCTCGCCGGCGGTGCCGCGGGCGTGCCGGCGCCTAATCGGTCGCAGGATCGACTCGGCGTACGCGAACGAGAACAACCCGGTCAGCACGAGCGCGGCGAACGGGAGGCTGAGGAATCGGCTCGCGCTCCAGCGTTGCTCGGCCGACAGCAGCACCGGCCGGGCCTCACCGGCGACATCGATCGTGCCCCGCATCGGGCCGGACAGGAAGAGCCGCTTCGGGCTCAGGTCGAAGACCCCGTCGGCCGCGTTGTCGGGATGGTGGGTGATCGCGATACCGAACAGGGTCGGCGTCAGCGTCGCCGCCGGTGGCAGGCCCGCCGCCGTGACCATGAACTGGTCGTTCCAGGACCGCTGATCGGCCAGCCGCACCGGCGGACCGAAGATCATCAACGCCACCGCGGCGACGGCGAACAATGCCGCCACCAAGGGGTACGTCGGCCGGAGCCGCCGGTGCTGACCTCCGCGCGGCGGTGCCACGATGGTCGCCGGTGCGCCCGCCGGTTCGCCCGTCGGCTCGCCCGCCGATTCGCGCCGTGCGGAGGTCGCGGTCGGGTCGGGCGATGTCTGGATCGGCCCCGGAGCCGGGGCCGGCTGCGGAGTGCGGCCCGCCGGTGGCGCGGGCGGGCCGGTGACCGCGGGCGGCGCCGGCGCCACCGCTGCCAGCAGACCGACCTGACCCGGGGCCGCCGCAGGGCCCGGCGTCTCGACCGGCATCCGTTCGATCCGCGTCGTCGGACGATCCTCGACCGCGCCAGGCGCCGACGCCATCGCGGCCGGCTCGATCGCACCGGCCAGCAGCCCCGCGCCCATGGCGACGCAGAGCTTCGGTTGCGGCGACAGCACGGCGGGCCGGCCGAATCGCCGGGTGATCAACTCGCTCACCAGGGGCACCCGCGACGACCCGCCGACCAGCACGATCGCCGCCAGCTCGTGCGGCATCACTCCCGAGCGCCGGATCACCCGTTCGAGGATCTCGACGGTGTCCTCGACCAGCGGCGTGATCAGCTCCTCGAACTCGCCCCGGGTGAGCCGGACCCGGTTCAGGCGTCCGCCGAGCATCACCGGGACGGTGGCCTCGGTCTCGCTCGACAGTGCCTCCTTCGCGTCGGTGCAGTCGCGCCGCAACCTGGCCAGCCCGGCCATCGTCTCGGGGTCCTCGGGGTCGAGCCGGTCCCACTCGATCCCGCGGCTGACCCGGCCGAACACCGCGTCGTCGAAGTCGACCCCACCGAGCTGTTCGATGCCGTCCGGGGTGCCGAGCAGCTCGAAGCCACCGTCGGAGGTCCGGCGGAGGACGGCGGCGTCGAACGTGCCACCGCCGAGGTCGTAGACGGCGATGGCCTGACCGACGGCGACGCGTCGGGTGGCGGCGAAGTGCACCGCCGCCGCCTCCGGCTCCGTGCAGACCTCGATCGGGTAGTCCGCGTTCAGGCTGGTCACCTGACTCATCAGCTCGCGCCGATAGGGTCCCCAGTTCGCCGGACAGGTCACGATCACCCGGTCGGGCGGCTCGCCCTGACCCTCCGTCACCCGACCGACAGTCCAACCCAGCAAGGCTTTCGACAGAGCGTGCGCCGACATCGGTGAACCGGCGACGAAGATCGGCGTCTGATCGCCCATCCGGCGCTTGAACTCCCGCGCGATCCGCTCGGGCTCCGCGGCGGCATGCCGTTCCGCCGCCTCGCCGTAGCGCAAGGACCCGTCCGGAGCTCGGTAGAGCACCGACGGCGCCTGCGGCGAGCGGTCCCCGAGCGGCACGATCTCCGCGTGCCGGCCCTCGCTGACCGCGGCCGCCGTATAGGTCGTGCCGAGATCGATTCCTAGCGAGTACCCCATTCGCTCCCCTGGGCGTGCTGATGAGACTGGTCGCCCCCGCCGCCGCTGTCAGCGTCGCACGCGGCCTGCCGGGCCAGCAAGGTCAATTCGACGGGAGCAGCAAAAGGTCGCGATGCCCGACCCGGACGCGCAGGTTGCCGGCCGCCAGCTGGGCCGAGCGCGCCCTCGTCCAGGCGGTCGCCGCGTCCGCGAGGCGGGGCTCCTGCTCGACCGACGCCGCCACCCGCTCGGTCAGGAACCTGCCGACGAACCCGGGGTCGGCGCCGGCGTCCAGCAACCACGGCGTCTCGACCGCGACAACGCCCACACCGGCAATTCGGCACCATCCGGTGAGCAGATCCGGCGCGTCCGGTCCGGCCCGGCCGTCGCGTCGCTGGTGCGCGTTGAAGGCGGCCAGCAGCCGCTCGTCCGAGACCTCGGGCGGATCCAGCACCAGCTCGCCGGTGACGCTGAGGCTGAACAACGACGGGACGTCGTACGTCCGGATCAGCCCGGCCAGCGCGTCCAGGTCGGTCCGGGTCAGCACGTCCAGCACCGCGGCGCAGGTGATCACGGTCGCGGTCGCGTCGGCATCGAGCAGGCCTGCCAGGGCGTCGATGCCGCCGACGACGAAGTCCGTCGGGCCCACGTCGTGGGTGTGCATCAGGATCGCCGGATCGTGATCGAGATGGACCCAGCGCTGGGGCACCGGCAGCCGGGGGGCGAGCCAGCGCTGGTTCGCACCGCTGCCCGCGCCGACGTCGATCAGCCGGACCTCGTCCGCGCCGCGCCGATCCAGGTCGGCGATCAGCCGGGGCAGCAGGCTGCCGACGGTCGCCTCGCGGGCCGCGTCGTCGGCCGCCCGGCGTGCGGCCAGCCAGCCAGCCTCCACCCCCACGCGCGGATCGTACCGGCGCCGGCGATGGAAGACTGATCCCATGGCGACCTGGCAGGAGGTAGTGCGGCTCGCCCTGGCGTTGCCGGAGACGGCCGAGTCGACGTCGTACGGCAACGTGGCCTGGAAGGTCCGGGGCAAGGGTTTCATCTGGGAGCGGCCGCTCCGGACTTCGGACCTGAAGGCGCTCGGGGACGAGCCGCCGCCCGCCGGGCCGATCCTGGCGGCGTACGTCGACGGTCTGGCCGAGAAGGAAGCCGTGCTGGCCGCGTACCCGGACTGTTGTTTCACCATCGCTCACTTCGACGGTTTCCCGGCCGTGCTGGTGCTGCTCGACGAGATCGATCCCAGCCGGCTGGAGGAGCTGGTGGTCGACGCCTGGCTGGCTCGCGCGCCGAGACCGCTCGCCGCCGACTATCTGGTGACCCACCCGGAGAAGGGTTCGGACGAGTGAACTTCGCGGATCGCGTGTAACCGGCGCCGAGATCGGATATATCTGAGCCGCGCGACGCTGGCGTCGACTCCTGACCGCGGGAAACGAGGTCGTAACGCGACGGCCATGTCCGGCGGCAGGAGCCAGGAGATGATCGTCGCGTCGATGCCGAACCGTGGAAGAGGATGCCGAGTTGACCGAGGCGTATGCCGACCCCTCGCCCGAGATCGACACCCGCACGGTGTCGATCGGGGCGACCTTCGTCTACAGCTCGTGGTCGGCCGTGCCGGCGGTCTTCCAGATCGAGCCGGTCGACGACCAGCCGGTCGAGCTCCGGGACGAGCGCTGGGAGCTCGAACCGGACCAGCAGACCCGCAGCTACCGCGACCTGTACGGCAACCGCTGCCGGCGGATGCTGGTGCCGTCCGGTCGATCGGTGATCACGTACGCGGCGACCGCGATCGTGCCCGACGCGCCCGAGGAGCGGGACGAGTCCGCGATCGAGCACCGGCCCGAGGAGCTGCCGGACGACGTCTTGTTCTACACCCTGCCGAGCCGCTACTGCCTGCCCGACGTGCTGGGCACCGAGGCCTGGAGCCGGTTCGGCTCCGTCCCGCCCGGCTACTCCCGGGTGCAGGAGATCTGCGACTACGTCCATGATCATCTGACCTTCGCCTACGGCAGCAGCGGATCCTGGACGACGGCCGCCGACGTGCACCAGTCCGGCTACGGAGTCTGCCGCGACTACACCCATCTGGCGATCTCGTTCTGCCGCGCGCTGAACATCCCGGCCCGGTACGTGTTCGGCTACATCCCCGAGATGGACTTCGACTCCCGCGGGTTGCCGATGGACTTCGCCGCCTGGATGGAGGTCTATCTCGGCGGCCGCTGGTGGACCTTCGATCCCCGCAACAACGTGCCGCGGAAGGGACGGGTGCTGATCGGCCGCGGCCGCGACGCGACCGACGTGGCCATGGCGACCACGTTCGGCGCGCCCTATCTGGAGTCGATGACCGTGGTCGCGGAAGAGGTCGGCTGAGCCGGCTGTACATCGCAGCGATGAGCCGGCGTACCGACGTACGCCGGGTGACGTAGCTGGCGAAACCATCTCCCCGGCCGACGCGCCGCAGGGGTCCTGACCGCGACTCTTGTGGTGGCAAGTCAGCCAGGCGCGGTCGAGGGTGCCGCGCCGTCGTTCCGAGATGGGGGCATCAGATCATGCGAGGGGACATCACCTCCGGACCGGCGGTCGTCAGCCGTCGGACCACCCGCTTCCGTGCCGTGGCACGGGCAGCGGCGGCCACCGTGGCCGCAACCACACTGTCGATGGGAGTGCTGGCCACCGGCGCATTCGTGCAGCCGGCCTCGGCCGAGCCGGCGACCGTCGAGACCAGACTGGCCGAGCGGACGAACCCGTCGGTCCAGGTCATCACCACCGAATACCAGGCGACGGTCAAGCTCGGCCGGATCCAGTTCTCCAAGGCCGGCGAGCAGCTCGTGCTGCGGGCGTACGTGAAGTATCTGCGGCGCGAGTTCGGTGCGGCCGGCTTCGTCAGCTACATCTTCGACCGGGCGCAGCGCGATCCGTCCTACTACTTCAAGGAGTCCGGCCCGAAGCGGACCCAGAAGCTGAGCGCGCAGTTCGTCGGCAGCGGCTTCATCGCCAGCCCGGACGGCTATGTGGTGACGGCCCGGCACGTCGTCACGCCGGACGGCCAGGTGAAGCAGATGTTCGCCTCCGCCGGCGCGGCCAACTTCGCCAAGGCCGACGCGAACGCGCTGCTGAAGGACTTCGCGAAGTTCGACCTGTCCACCGGTGCGATGCGCAACATCGTCCGGGCGGTCAGCGGTTTCGCCCAGGCCAAGGTGCACGTCGACCTGAGCAAGCCGAAGGTCGCGGTCCGGCTCGGAGTGGCCTCCGCCACCGGTCAGCGGGTGGGCCAGAACCAGCCGGCCGAGGTCGTCTTCCGCTCCGACCCGGCACTGGGCGCCGACGTGGCCGTGCTCCGGATCCGCGTCGACGGGCAGCTGCCGACCGTGCCGCTGGGCGCCGACTCGCCGCAACAGGGCGAGCAGGTCTACATCAACGCCTTCCCGGCCGCGGCGACGTACCTGAAGGACTTCGACAAGGCCTCGCAGCTGCAGCCGACGCTGAGCAAGGGCTCCATCACCGCGCTGAAGAACACCAGCGGCGGTACGCCGATCCTGCAGACCGACGCCAACGCCATGCCGGGTAGCTCGGGTGGAGCCGCGTTCGACGACGACGGCAACGTGATCGGCATGCTGGTCTCCGGCGCCGTTGACTCCAACGGGTCCGGGGTCGGCCAGAACTACCTGATGCCGCTGGACGTGATCAAGGAGGCGCTGACCCGCAGCGGGGCGAACCCGAGCACGAGCCAGACCACGGTGATCTACAACCAGGCGCTCGCCGACTTCCACGACGAGTACTACAGCAAGGCGCTCGGTGAGTTCCAGCAGGTCAAGGACCTCTTCCCCGCCCATGCCTACGTCGGCGGCTTCATCACCAAGTCGCAGACCGCGATCAACCAGGGCAAGGACAAGACCCCGCCGCCGCCCGCCGAGCCCTCGGCCGGGTTCGGGTTCGGCACGCCGATGATCATCGTCGGGATCGCGGTGCTGGTGATCGTCGCACTGGGCGTGACGGTGCTGATCGTGGTGGTCCGGCGTCGTCCGGCCAAGGGCGCTCTGCCGGGTGGCGCGGCCGCCGCCCAGCTCGGCTCCGGCGACCGTCCGCTGGGTGGGCAGCCGTACGCTCCGGTCGGGCAGCCGACCGGGCCGACCGGCCAGCCGTACGCCCCCAGCACGCAGCAGGGCTATCTGCCGCAGGGCTACAGCCCGGTGCCCCAGTCGGCCCCGCAGCCGATGCAGGGCCCAGCACAGCCGATGCAGCAGCCGGCGCAGCCGGTGCAGGGCCCCGCGCAGCCGGCGCAGACCGGAATGCCGGGAGCCGCGCCGCAGCCGGTCTATCCGCCGGCCCCGGTCTCGCCGACCGTACCGATGGTCCCGGGCCCGGTCGCCCCGGTCAGCTACTACGGTCAGCCGACGCCGACCGCGCCGCACCAGGCGCCGGTGGGATTCCAGCCGCAGGGACCGGCTCCGACGAACGGTCAGCCGCGCTGAACGGGCCACGCTGATCGACTGACGACCGTGGCACCGGTCGGGCCCAGGCCCGGCCGGTGCCGCGGCACCTGCGGGGTGACCCCACGCCCCGCTGCCCGGCCGGGTCGGACCCGGACCCGGCCGCACCGGCCGCAGGCCACGCGACGTCCCCTCGCGCGTGGCCTGCGGCCCCGCCGCGCGTACTGCCCGCCCAGTCTCGACTCGGGCACTCCGCACCGCGTACGTCGACTCCGCACCTCACCCAGCCTCGACTCCGGCACTCCGCACCGCGTACGTCGACTCCGCACCTCGTGTGCAGGGTGCGGGGTGCCCTTCCGGGGTGCGGAGTCGATCGGATCCGCGAACTGTCGGCAGAGGGAGCGGTCGACCGTTAACGGATGGAGATGTCGGGGTTACTCGGACGACGAGTCCATCCACTGGGTCGGGATCGCCGGCCACCTTGAGATTCCGGCCGTGGCGGGGTTTTCGGGCGCCTCGGGCTTGGTCTGGGCCCGAGTTTCCGGCCGCGGCGGGGTTTTGGGGGTGGCTGGAGGCGGCCACGCCTCGAAATTCCGGCCGTGGCTGGATTCTGGGGCGCTTCGGGCTTGGTCTGGGCCCGAGATTCCGGCCGGGGCTGGATTCTGGGGGTGGCTGGGGCCGGACGCGCCCCGAGATTCCGGCCGTGGCGGGATTTTCGGCTCCGCTCAAGCCTCCGGCCAGAGCTCCAGCCAGAGCTCCGAGCGAGGCTCCGGCTGGGGAGACCGTGCTACTCCGTCAGGGCGGGCATGTCGATCGGGTCCGGGGCGGGGGAGCGGCGCTGCAGGGCGCCGATGCCGAGCAGCACAAGGGCCAGGAAGAGGTAGCCGAGGGCGACCTGCGGGGCGGCGCCCCACTTCACCTCTTCGGCGTGCAGCAGGCCGATCCAGGCCAGGGCGGCGCCGGCGCCGGCGGCGATCGCGGCCTTCACCAGCTGGCGTTCCAGGATGAAGGTGACGATCGCGCCGAGCACGATGCCGGCCAGCACGGCACCCTGGCCGAGCACGTGCAGGCCGTGATAGACCAGCCCCGCGTCGGTCAGCGGCTGCTCGCCGAGCTTCGCCGCCGACGTACCGGCCGCGGCGAGCGCGTTGTCGATCAGCCCGGCTCCCCAGGCCGCGATGTTCGGGATGATCGCGGCCACCACGGCCGCGGCGTGCAGGCTGGGCGTCGCCTGGAAGGCCTGCGCCCCGATCAGCAGCCCGATGTAGAGCAGGATCGGCACGATCGCCGGGATCGGCAGGATGGTGGACAGCAGCCCGAACAGGCCGAGGAAGCAGAGCACCGCGATCACCAGGCCGCTCGCCATCGAATAGCCGGACCGGCCGCCGGCCTCCTTCCAGCCCGGGTGGCCGATGTAGACCGCGGGCGGGAACGGTGAGCCGAGCGCCGAGCCGACGATGGCGCCGGTGCCGTCGGCGATCAGGATGCTGCGCAGGTTGTAGGAGTCCCCGGCGGCCGCCGCGCTCTCAACGTTGCTCATCGCCTCGAGGAAGTTGTAGACCCCGAGCGGGATGGCCGTGGCCAGCAGCGGTGCGATGTTGCTGAGCCCGGCGGCCAGGAGCCCGAGGTTGAGGGTCGGCACGGCGAGCGCGATGTCACTTGCGGCCGCGGTGACGTCCGGCACCGACATGTAGCCGCCGATCCAGCCGATCGCGGTGCCGACCAGCAGCGCGGCCAGCCCGATCGGGATGTTGCCGGGCAGCTTCAGATCGGTGAAGAAGCCGACCAGGATGATGCCGAGCACCGGCAGCCCGATCCACGCGGCCTCCCAGATCTGGGCTGCCGGGCGCATCGAGATGAAGGTGACCGAGATGCCGGCCAGGGTGCCGAGCAGCGCCGCCCGCGGGGTGATCTTGCGGATCCACGGACCGACGAAGGCGCCAATCAGCACGATCACGCCGATCACGAAGGCCCAGGCGAGGCCCGCCTCCCAGGCCTTGATCGGATCTCCGCTGGAGAGATAGATCGGCAGCATGATCACGAACACGACGATGAACATGTGCGGCACGCTCGGGCCGTACGGCATCGCGGTGACGTCCAGCCGCTGCTCCTTGCGGGCGAGCCGCCTGGCCAGAAACGTGTAGTAGACGTTGCCGACGATCAGCGCGATGCCGAGCGCGGGCAGCACCTTGCCCAGCACCAGTTCCTGCGGGATCTTCACCACGAAGACCAGCAGACCGGTCAGGGTGAGTACGTTCACCAAGATGTTGAACGCCAGGCCGAAGAAGGCGTTGGTGTCGCCGCGGGTCCACCACGGCACGGTGAAGTCCCCGCCGCCGGCCGTCCGGGCCTTCATGATCGGAAGCTTGATGCTCATGATGCTCTCCTCGATGCTCAGGCGGCCGTGCTCGCCGGCGCCGCCAGCTGCTCCAGCAGTGCGGCCGAGTCGGTGACCCAGCCGAAGATGCCGCCCTGGGCGGCGATCATGTCCAGGCCGACGCGCTGGAACTCCGGGAAGTACGACCCGACGCAGTCCGACAGCACCAGCACCTCGTAGCCCCGGTCGTTCGCCTCGCGGACCGTGGTGTGCACACAGACCTCGGTCGTTACGCCGGTCACGATCAGGTTCGTGATACCGGCCTCGGTCAGCACCGCGTCCAGATCGGTGCCGTAGAACGAGCCCTTGCCGGGCTTGTCGATCACCAGCTCGCCGGGCTCGGGGGCCAGTTCGTCGATGATGTCGTGGCCGTACTCACCGCGGATCAGGATCCGGCCGTACGGGCCCGGGTCACCGATCCGCAACGACGGCTTCCCCCGGCGATGCTTGGCCGGCGGCAGGTCCGCCAGGTCCGGCCGGTGGCCCTCGCGGGTATGGATGATCATCAGTCCGGCGGCCCGGGCGGCAGCGAGCACCCGCTGCAGCGGCGGTACGACGGCGGCCAGTTGGCCGACGTCGTTGCCGAGGGTCTCGCCGAAGCCGCCGGGCAGCAGGAAGTCGCGCTGCATGTCGATGACGACCAGCGCGACCTTTCCTGGTGGCAGGGTGAACGGTCCGGGGACCGCGGGCACGGTCGGGTCGGGAGTGCTGTCGTCGATCATGGAGACCTCCGTACGGGTGGAGCGGATCGGGCCTTCGTCGGTGTCAGCGGTCGAGGGGGGTCAGCGGTCAGGGATTCACCGGTCGGGCGAGTCAGAGGCGGTCGGTCATCCCCGCGAACGTCGCGGCGACCTTCAGCACGACGTCGTCGGCGAGCGCGGGACCCAGCACCATGCAGCTGACGGGCCGGCCGTCGGCTGCCCGGCCGGCGGGCACCGCCACCGCGCACAGGTCGAGCAGGTTGCCGAAGTGGGTGTAGTGGCCGAGCACCGTGTTCGTGGCGATCGGATCGGCCAGCACCTCGTCAACGGTGAACGTGGTGCCGATGGTGGGCAGCACGATCACATCGACGGTGGCGAAGATCTCGGTCACCACCGCCTTGAGCTCGGTCAGCCGGTACTGGGCGCGGAAGACGTCGACGGCGCTGTAACCGGCACCGGAGCCGATGATCTTCGCGATCACCGGGAGCACGCCGTCCGGGTGCTCGGCGAGGAAGTCGCCGAACTCCAGATAGCGCTCGGCCACCCATGGTCCGGAATAGAGCAGTTCACCCGCGTCGAGGAACGGTTGCAGCGGTACGGGACGTACGTCGAAGCGTTCCGACCACACGGCTCGGGCGCGGGCGTGGCCCGCCGCCATCGCGTCGTCGCCGAAGAACTCCAGGTCACCCATCGGCGGCAGCCCGACGACCACCGACGCGGGGTCGACGCTGCGCCGCGATCGCTCCCGGTTCCAGGGATCGCGGCGGTCCCGGGCCGCGACCAGGTCGAACACCGTCTCCAGGTCGTCGACCGTGCCCGCGATCAGGCTGATGCAGTCCAGCGAGCGACAGGCGGGCACCAGGCCCACGGTGCTGATCAGGCCCCGGGACGGCTTGAACCCGATGACCCCGTTCAGCGCGGGCGGCACCCGTCCCGACCCGGCCGTATCGGTGGCGACCGCGATCGGTACGTCCCCTAGGGCGACCGCGAGCGCGGATCCCGAGCTGGACCCGCCCGAGATCAGGTCGTCGCCGTAGACGCTGTGCGGGACCGGGTACGGCGTCCGGGTGCCGTTCAGTCCGGTCGCGAACTGGTCGAGGTTGGTCTTGCCGATCATGATCGCGCCGGCGTCCAGCAGGGCGGTGATCACCGGCGCGGTCTCGGTCGCCAAGTAGGCGTAGTCGGGACAGGCCAGCGTAGTCTGCCAGCCCTCGACGTCGATGCTGTCCTTGACGCCGAACGGCACCCCGTAGAGCGGGAGAGAGGCTGCGCCGGGTGTCGCGGCCAGTTCGGCGCAGCGAGCGAGCACGTCGGGCAGCGTCGCGAGGCTGATCCAGACGCCGTCCTCGCCACGAGTGTCGATGGTGGAGAGGATCCGCGCGCAGACGACGTCCGGGCTGGTCGCGCCGCTGCGATACGCCTCCCGCAGCCGGGCGATCGTCGGGCCCAGCGTGGGCCCGGCGCTGGTAGCGATGAGCGACGAGAACGCCATGCGGTCGATTGTCGACAGAATTCGTGTCGGTCTCGGTCACCGGTGGTTACGGCTGTGTTTCTGCGCCGCCGGAACTACGCCAGCGCGATGGCTGGACCGCGGATGGGGCCGGCCGCAGCCTGCGGTTCCCGGGCTCGAGGCTGGCGTCCGGCGGCGCGATCCGGCTCGGGGAAGCTCCGAACGGTTCGACCCGCACCGCAGGGGGTGGGCTCAGCTGACCGCGCCGGCAGGGTCGAGGAACCGGCGCGACCCGTGCTGCTCCAGCGCGGCCAGCACGATGTCGAGGTCATTGGTCTCGAGCGCGACGAGCAGCCGTTCGTGGCGCTCGATCCCGGCCCGGGGGCTCAGCATGGCAGCTTCTCGCCGGAGGTTTGCCGCCATCGGCCGTTGCAGCTGGAGCAGGATCGGCTCCATCGCGAGGTCGAGCTGACGGTTGTCGGCCAGCGCGACGATCGCGGCGTGGAAGGCGCGGTGCGCGTCGTCCTTGCCGAGCTCGTCGCGGTCGGCGTCGGCCTGTTTCATCTGCTCGAGCCGAGCCCGTACGTCGGCCAGCCGGTCGAGCCCCTCGCCCGAGTCGAGCGGAAACGCCTGCCGCACGGCGTAGTGCTCGAACAACGCACGCAGACCGAACAACTCGTCCACGTCACGCTCGGACAGCTCGGTCACCCGCGCGCCGCGACGCGGCAGGTGCTCGACCAAACCCTCGTTGGCGAGTAGCCGCAGGGCCTCGCGCAGCGGGGCCCGGCTGATGGCGAAGCGGTGGCATATCTGCTCCTCGACCAGCCGCTGTCCGGGCGCGAGCTCGCCGGAGAGGATCTCCGCGCGCAGCTGCTGCGTGGTCATCTCGACCAGACTCGGGGCGTACAACGCCTCGCTCGCGCGCTCGCTCACCTGCTCTCCTCGCTCGCCGGGGATGGTCTGTTCAGTTTAGGAGGGTGTGTCGCTGCGGAGGGCGGGTCAGGGGGTGGCCTTGGCGCCGGCCGGTTCAGCGCGGAGCCCACGCCGCGAGCGCCTGCTCGCCCAGCTTGCCCTTGGTCCACAGCGGACGCTGGTCGTCCCCGTCAACGGTCATCACGAAGATCTTCAGGTAGTCGGCGGCCGGCAGTTCCGGAACGGCGACGGCGCTCTTGTACGCGATCTGGGTGCTGTCCGGCGACCAGGTCGGATTCTGCTCCGCGGCGCGATCGTCGGTGAGCTGCTTCAGTCCCGTGCCGTCGGTGTTCACCCGGTAGATGTCGGCCTGGTCCGGCTTGCCTGGCGAGGTGGCGACCCGCCGTCGAAACGCGACGTAGCGACCGTCCGGAGAGAACGACAGATCGGCGTCGCTACCCTTCATCTTCGGAGTCTCGTTCGGCATCAGCTTCTGTGGCTTGCCGCCACCGACGGCGACCGTATAGAGCTCGCCTCCGTCGAACGCCCGGTCGGCGTCGGAGGCGGCCCAGAAACCGAGCCGCTGGCCGTCGGCGGTGTAGACAACGTCGCCGAGCCGGGGGAGCCCGGCCGGGGGCGTGATCCGCTTGATCACGGATCCGTCGACGTTCATCACGAAGATCGTGTAGCGGCGGTCGGTGTCGATGCAGGGCACGGCCAGCTCGCTCGGGTTCACCGGGTTCCAGGCCGGGCGGTTGTAGACCTGGCAGCCCTTCGGCCGGGCGAACAGCCGGCGGTCACCCTCCAGCCGCTGCACGCCGGCGATCCGCAGCGTGCTGTTCGTCCCTCGGGCATCGTCGGCGTGGACGTAGATCATCGAGTCGTACGCCGGGGAGATGTCCATCCCGATGTTGGAGCCCGATCCCTTGGTCAGGCGGCGCAGTGGTTGCGGCTGGGTGGTGTCGCCGACCCAGATGTGGTCGTCGTCGTCGGTCCGCATCTGGATCAGCATCTGGCTCGGGCTGAGCGGAGCCGATCGGGGCAGGCCGGCCGGGGTCTGCGGGCCCCGTCCCGACGGTGTCGGCGAGCCTGACGGCGTCGGTGAGCCGGATGAGGTCGGACCGGTCGGCGCAGGCCCGAGCGTGCTGCCCGACAGCGGCGGAACGGCGGTGGTCCCGCCGTCGCGGTTCGCGACCACCGCGACCCCGATCACGATGCCGGCGACCACCGCGGCCGCGGCTGCGCCGATGATGATCAGCCGCCTGCGCTTGCCCGGCTCGGGTGCCGGTTCCGGGGAGCCGGTCGTCGGCGGTCCGGGCGGCCCACCGGGCGGGGGCTGGCCCGGCGAGGGCTGGCCGGGCGGTGTCACGCCGTAGGGCCCGGCGCCGGGCGGTGGCGGTCCGGGCGGAACCGGGTCGGGCGGGAACTGATCGGGCCGGCCGGCCGGCGACGGGATCGTGGTGTCCTGGCCGGCGGGCGGCTCCGGCGTCGCGCCTGGGAACTGCGCGGCGCGCCTCGGTTCCGCCGGCGACGCCGCGCCGTGTCCCGGCGCCGCACGTCCGGGCTGGCCCTGCGCGCCCGGAGCCGGGGGGGCCGGCAACGGCATCGGCGGCGGGACCCGCGGTGTGCGTACGGTCGGGGACTCGGAGAACCCGACCGGGACCGCGGCCGGATCGCCGCGGTCCAGCTGAACCGCGCCCAACGCGACGTCGTGCTTGGGGTGGGTGTCCATCGCGGTCGGGGTCGGGAACGACTGGTGCAGCAGCTCACCGATCAGCGGGATCCGGCTGCTGCCCCCCACCAGGACGATCGCCCGCAACTGTTCGGGGGTCCGGCCGGAGGCGCGGATCGCGCGGTCCAGGGACGCGACGGTGTCGCCGAGAGCGGGCCGGATCAACTGTTCGAACTCGCCGCGGGTCAGCCGCACCGTGGTGGACAGTCCCGGCAGGGCGACGGGCAGCATGGTGTCGGTGTCGGTGGACAGCGCCTCCTTGGCGTCGACACAGTCCCGGCGCAGCCGGGCCAGGCCGACCATCGTGTCCGACTCGTCGGGATCGATGGCGGCCAGCCGGTCACCGAGCAGCCCGATCACGTGCTGGAACAGGGCCTCGTCGAAATCGATGCCGCCGAGATGCTCGATTCCCTCCGGCGCGCCCAGCAGGACGAACCCGGTCGGTGTCTTCTCCAGCACGCAGGCGTCGAACGTGCCGCCGCCGAGGTCGTACATCGCGATCGTGTCGCCGACCTCGACCCGGGTCTGGGCGGCATACTGCGCGGCCGCGGCCAGCGGCTCGGGGCAGCGCAACGAGCGCGGGACGTTCGCGAGCCGGGCCACCTGGTCGAGCAGCTCGAGCTTGTACGGCCCCCAGTTCGCGGGGTGGGTCAGCACCACCAGCTCCGGTGGCTCGGCCATCCGGTCGGTCGCGATCGAGACGACCTCGGCGAGCAGCCGCGCGGTCAGCGCCTGCGGCGAGAACGGCCGGCCCGCGACCAAGATCGGAACGGTGTCGCCGATCCGCCGCTTGAACTCGCGCACCAGCCGGTCCGGCTGCGCCAGCCCTCGGCGCTCGGCCGACTCCCCGACCAGCAGGGTCCCGTCGTCTGTCAGGAACAGCACCGACGGGATCTGCAGCGCCCGGTTTCCCAATCCGATCATGGTCGGTGGCGCACCATTGCCGACCGCGGCGGCGGTGAACGTGGTGCCGAGGTCGACCCCGAGCCGGTAGGACATGTGCTGCCTCTGTTGAGGGGCGGCGCCCGGCCGGTGCGCCGAGCACGCCACCGGTGAACGATGGACGGTGAGTGCATTCTTGCGCAGTCCGCCAAGCGGGAGAAAAGCCGGGCTCGTCGCGCCGTTGCCGCCGTAAAATGGTGGAGCCGTCGCCGGAGCGTGCCCGCGCGCCGTCGGTGAGCGCCGTCCTCGAGGAGCCAAGCCGATGTCGACCACTCTGTCGATCCGCGAGATCTACGATGCCGCGCGCTCGGCCGGGTTCACTCCGCACCAGGCCGTCACCTGGACGGCGATCGCGATGGCCGAGTCGGGCGGGCGCACCGGCGCCCTCAACGACCGCGGCGAGTACTCGGTGGGGCTCTGGCAGATCAACGTCAATGCGGACAAGGGCCGGGCCGGCAGGTGGGGCAATCTCAACGATCCCGAGGCGAACGCGCGGGCGGCGTACGCGATCAGCCGGCACGGGCTGGACATGCGGCCGTGGACCACGACCCATGATCGGAACAAGGGCAGCCGGGCCGACTACCGGACCTATCTCGGCAAGGTCGAGAAGGAGATCGGCGTCGCCGGCGATCCGCGCGGGGTGCACGGCTACGGCTCCGCGCTGCCCAAGCCGCTGACCGAGAGCCAGTACGACAGGATCGACACCGGACGGCCGCTGTCGGGGACGGGCGACACCGCGGCCGTCGACACCGGCGCCGCCAACGGGGCGGGCGCGGGCAGCCTGGTCAACGGGACCGCGGCCGGCTCGCCCGGCCGGGTGATGACGGCGGCCGCCACTCCTGCCGCGACCCAGACCGTGGCCGCGGATAGCGACAACGACGGCCTGACCGACGAGTTCGAGCGGATGGTCGGTACCGATCCGTTGAAGGCCGACACCGACGGCGACGGGCTGACCGACGGCTACGAGGCAACCATCTCCCATACCGATCCGTTGTCGGCCGACACCGACGGCGACAAGATCGGCGACGCGACCGAGGTCGCGCAGGGCACCGACGCCGGCACGATCCCGGGCATCGGTGGTGTCGTCGGGGAGGGGCTGCTGGCCGAGAACGTCCGGACCGCCAAGGACACCGACGGCGACGGGCTGTCCGATCACACCGAGCAGATGATCGGCACCGATCCGACCAAGGCGGACACCGACGGTGACGGGCTGTCCGATGCCACCGAGGCGGCACTGGGGACCAATCCGCTGCTGGCGGATTCCGACGCAGACGGGGTCACCGACGGGATGGAGGTCCAGCACGGTGGAGATCCGCTGGGCTCGGCCGGCGGACCGTTCGACCACACCAAGACACCGGCTTGGACCTTGCAGGGCGCGGCCCAGGCCCGTGCCGACGCGGCGGCGGCGGCCCAGGCGGCCCAGGCTGCTCGGAGCGCCGAGGCAGCGCAGGCGGCCCAGAGCGCGCAAGCCGCCCAGGCCGCCCAGGCCGCGCAGCCGACTGCCTCGACCGAGTCCGCCGCCTCGGCGGCGGGCGACGGGCACGCTCAGGACAAGTTGTCGATCTTCCTGACCTCGGCCAAGCACCAGGTCGGCGACCGCTATGTCTACGGGGCGCCGCGGACGCCGACGGCAAAGGATCCCAAGACCTTCGACTGCTCGTCGTTCACCCAGTGGGCCGCCCGTCAGGCGGGGGTGAAGCTGGACAGCACCGCCGAATACCAGTACATGCAGCTGAAGCGGATGAACCATCTCATCCCGGTCGATCAGGCGCTGAAGACCAAGGGCGCGCTGCTGTTCTACTTCTCCCGCGAGCCCTCGGGCGGGCTGCCGGCGGGGCAGGCGCACGTCGCGATCAGTCTCGGCGACGGGCGGACGGTCGAGGCCAAGGGCACCAAGTACGGCGTCGGTGAGTGGTCCGCCAAGCACCGGTTCAACTACGCGGCCACCATCCCGGGCATCTCCGACGAGAAGGGCCTGAAGGCGCACCGCGAGGCGATCTCCACCAAGACCCGGGTTGCCGACGACTCCGTCTCCGGGGCCGCGGCGCACTCCGGCGCCGGGGTGTACGGATCGACCAAGACCGTGGACGGCCCCGACACCGGTGCGCAGTCCGCCGTCGACGCGACCGCGCGGGCGAACGGCACGACCGGTAACGGGACGACTGGGAACGGCAGGGCCGTCCCCGGCACCAATGGTTCGGGGACGAACGGTGTGGGAGTCAACGGCCTCAATGGCGCTGGTGTCAACGGTGTCAATGGTGGCGCGGGCGTCAATGGTGGCGTTGGCGTCAACGGCGCGGGGACGAACGGCGTGGCGAACGGGCAGGTCGGCTCGGCGGGGACGTACCAGATCGACGCCGGCCGGCCGCTGACTGGGCCGGCGAGCACCTTGCCGGGCGCGGCGCCGAACGATCCCGACTCCGATCACGACGGGCTTACCGACGCCTTCGAGAAGCTCGCCGGGACCGACCCGCACAAGGCCGACACCGACGGCGACGGGCTGTCGGACGGGTACGAGGCGTACGTCTCTCATACCGACCCGCTGAAGGCGGACACCGACGGCGACGGGGTGCTGGATCCGACCGAGCTGTCGGTCGGCACCGACCCCGGCCAGCTGCCGGGGGTGGCCGGCGTGATCGGGTCCGGCAAGTTCGCGGAGAACATCCGCAACGGGATGACCGACACCGACGGCGACGGCCTGTCCGACCGGACCGAGAAACTCGCGGGCACCGACCCGACCAAGGCCGACACCGACGGCGATCAGCTGTCCGACGCGACCGAGGCCTCGCTGGGCACCGACCCGATGAGGGCCGACTCCGACGGTGACGGGGTGTCCGACGGGGTCGAGGTGCAGTTCGGCAGCAACCCGCTGAACGCCGCCTCGACCATCGGTCAGGGCGGAGCCGCACCCGGGACGACCGCCAACGGGACCCCGGGAAGCCCCGCAGCCCCCGGGACCCAGGCAGCCCCCGGTACCCAGGCAGCCCCCGGGACCCAGGCAGCAGGGCCACCGGCCACCGGCGCTGCCGCGACGGGCGCCCCAGGCCAGCAGTACGCCGGTGCCGGATACGCCCAGGGCCCGTACGGAACTGGCGCGTACGGACCGGGCGCGTACGGAACTGGCACGTACGGAACTGGGACATATGGAACTGGCACGTACGGCACTGGCACGTACGGCAACGGGATCGGTCAGCAGGCGAACGGGATGGCCGCGTTGAACACCGACCCGACCGCCGGGATGCAGCAGGGCGGCCTGGGTGCGGGCCTCGGCAACGGCCTGGGCGAGCAGCAGGCGGCGAGCCTGCCCGACACCGGCTCGGCCGATGCGCTCCCGCTGCCCGATCATGGCGCCGCCACGGGCGATGCCACCGAGGCAATCAGCTAACCGAGCCGCCCGCTCGTGCCCAGCTCTGGCCCCACCACCGCCGGTGGAGAGATGTCGCGGTCGCTGAGGTGGCGGTCCGCATCCCGGCCGGCGGCACCTGCTCCACTCCGC
>NZ_BAABAB010000049.1:78557-84801 GCF_039537205.1 Microlunatus ginsengisoli
CGCAGGGTGCGATGTCGCAGGCCGGGGTGCGGAGTGCGACCGATGGTGCTCGCTGGAAGGTCGCGGCGGGGACCGTCGCGGCCCGAACAATGGCGCCGGGTCGCGCTCGAAGCTTGTCCGGGTGCTGTCCGTGGACCTCGACGAAACTCGGCGGAATCGGTTCTGTGATTGAAAAAACGGTGACACCCCGCCGCTGTGGGGACTATGGTCCAGGCATTCCCCGTCTGGAGTTTGGTCGCTGATGGACTCTGTCATCCTGGTCGAGAAGGTCCGCCGACCAGACCCGCGCGGTCTGGTACGCGACCGGCTCGAGCATCGGTTGGCAGCCTCCGACGCGGCCCCGATCGGGCTGGTGCTCGGACCGCCGGGGTCGGGCAAGACCACGGTGCTGAGCCGGGTCGCGGGGTCCTCGGTCGAGCCGACCGCCTGGTATCGGGCCGGGGCGGAGGACGACGACGAGGCCGCGCTGGTCCGGCACCTGGCGTACGGCATCGGCGCGACGCTGCCCGATCTGGACGTCGCCCCCGTCGTCGGATCGGGCAGCATCGACGTCCTGCTGGCGGCGCTGGAGGCCGACGGCCGGCCGATCCGGCTCGTCGTGGACGATTTGCACGCCATCGCCGGCACCCGGGCGGAGGCGGCGCTGGAACGGGTCGCCACGCTGCGTCCCCGACAGCTGCGGATGATCTTGGCGAGCCGGCGGCCACCGGCGATCAACACCACCCGGCTGATGCTCGACGGCGAGCTCGAGCAGCTCGACGGCGAGGATCTCCGGTTCCGGTCGTGGGAGGTCGAGGAACTGTTCCGGACGGTGTACCAGCGGCCGCTGTCGCCGGAGGCCGCCGCGGCGCTGACCCGGCGCACCGGCGGCTGGGCGGCCGGCCTGCAGCTGTTCCATCTCGCCACCGCGCGGCTCAGCCGGACCGACCGCGAGCGCGCGATCGACGAGCTCACCGGCCGGACCCGGCTGATCCGCTCCTACCTGGCCCGCAACGTGGTCGACGGGCTGGCCGCGGAACGCCGCCGGTTCCTGCTGCACACCTGCACCCTCGGGGTGCTCACCGGAGAGCTGTGCGATGCGCTGCTCGACACCCCGGGCAGTGCGGCGCTGCTCGACCAGTTGGAGCGGGAGCAGTTCTTCACCACCAGCACCGACGGCGGTCTCACCTTCCGCTACCACCAGGTGCTACAGACGCACCTCGAGGTGGTGCTGGTCGACGAGCTGGGGGCGCAGGCCACCCGGGAGCTGTACGCCCGCAGCGCGGCCCTGCTCGAAGGGGACCGTCGCACGATGGCGGCAGTCCGGGCGTACGCCCGCGCGGAGGATTGGGGCTCGGTCGCCCGGTTGCTGCACCAGGGCGGCTCGGCGCTGCCGCCCGACGAGGAGTGGTGGAGCGGCGTGTTCGGGCGTCCCGGCGCGCCGGCCGACGATCCCGGCATCGTGGTCGCCGGTGCCCGGCGGCTGCTGCGCAACGGGCTGATCGCCGACGCGGTTGCGGCCTACCGGCATGCCGAGACATTGATGGACGACCTCGACTTCACCGCCCGCTGTGCCCACGAGCGCGCCGTCGCCCAGGTGTGGCTGCCGCAGCCGGTCGGGCTCGAACCCGGCAGACCGCGGACCGCCGAGCGGGACCTCCGCCTCTCGCTGGAGCTGCGGACCCTGACCCGGACGCTGCGGGCCCCGTCGGCGACCCAGGGCTTGGCCGCGGGACTCGGCCGGCTGCTGGCGGGTGACCTCGGCGGTGCGGCCCGCGCGGTCGCCGAGCCGAGCGACGAGGTGCCGCGGTGGGAGCAGTTGGCCGCCCGGCTGATCGGTCAGCTCGCCGAGCTGCTCGGCCAGCCGGACGAGGAGTCGGCCGGCCGGCTGGAGGAGATCGTGCTCACCGCCGACGTGGACGCCTTCCCGTGGCTGTCGCGGGTGGCGCGCGGCGTGCAGGCCGCGCTGTGGCTGGCCATGCGGCCCAGCGAATGGCGGATCGCCGCCTGCGCAGACCTGATCGAGGACTGCGTCCGGCATCGCGACGAGTGGGCGACCTGCCTGCTCACCGGGCTGGTCGGGGCCGCGCACGCGCTCGCCGGCAGGGCCGATCTGGCCGTCCCGCTGCTGCGCCGCTCGGCGGAGTGCGCGAATCGGTTGACCGCACCCGTGCTGCAGCTGTGGGCTGAGGCGATCGAGCTGGTGGTCGAGCGCGGCAGCGGCATGGCGAGCGACTCCGCCGACCCGGCTCCGCTGCTGCGCAGCGCCGAGTCGCTCGGGCTGACCGCGGTGGCCCGACTGCTGACCGGTGCCGAGTTGCCCGCGTGGACCGAGCCGCGACCGCTCGTCGACGAAACTGCCGAGCCGCCGGCCGTGCTCCCGCCGGCCACTGCAGAGCGGGCGGCCGGGTCGGCGGCCCGGCTGCAGTGTCTCGGGTCGTTCGCGCTCCTGGTCGGCGGCGATCCGGTGCCCTGGGGCGGCCTCCGGCCGCGGGCCCGATCACTGCTGATGCTGCTCGCCCTGCGAGCCGGCGAGCCGGTCCATCGCGAGGAGCTGATCGAGGCGGTCTGGCCCGAGGCGACGCTCGCATCCGGCACCCGCAGCCTCCAGGTGGCCGTCTCCAGCGTGCGCCAGTGGCTAGCCACCGCCGGTCTGCCGGAGGACTCGTTGCGCCGGCAGAGCGATGCGTACGCGCTCTGCCTGCCCGGGGTCACCGTGGACGTACGCCGATTCGAGGAGCTGGCCCGGGCGGCGACCGGCACGTCGTCCGCTCGGCCGGCGGACGGTGCTGGCGCGCTCGCTGCCTACCAGGCCGCGCTGGACGCCTATCGCGGCGACCTGCTGCCGGAGGTCGGGCCGGCGGAGTGGGTGATCGGCGAACGGGACCGGCTGCGTACGCTCGCCGCGCACCTCGCCGCCGACGCCGCCCGGGCCGCCCAGGGCGGGGGCAACACCTCGGCCGGGATCGCCGCCGCGCGCCGGTCGATCGAGCTGGATCCCTACCACGACCCGGCCTGGCGGCTGCTCGCCGAGCTGCTGGACAGCGCCGGCGACCACAGCGCGGCTGCCGTCGCCCGTCGCGAGCACGCCCGGGTCTGCGCCGAGCTCGGCGTCCCCGTGCCTTGACACCCGAGATCTCCGCGTCCCCCGCCTCCGGCCCCAGGGTCTCCGGAAACTGTGCGGTTCTGGCAATCGCCACCGGCGTGTCGCTGCTACAGCAGCACAGTTTTCCGTCGCGCCCTCGGGTCTTCGGAAACTGTGCCGGTCTTGCAACCGCCACCGGCGTGTCGGTGCAAGAGCAGCACAGTTTTCCGTCGGCCGCGGGACTGGTCGGGGCAAGCTCGGGGTGGTGGGTCCGGCGGGGATTCGGTCTCTGGGGCCTGACCCGAGAAACCGACCCTCGCCGCCGCGAAGGTGACGGCCACGAGCGTCGCTCCGGTGGGCAAACGCCCGCGAGGGTCGGATTCTCGGGTCGCGCCTCGGGGGCCCCGCCCGGCGACCAGTCTGAGCTGACACTGCCGCCCGACTCCGCGGCGCTCGCTCCGCCTCCCGGAAACTGTGCGGCTCCTGCATCCGCCGCCGGCGTGTCGCTGCAAGAGCTGCACAGTTTCCGGAGACGGGGGTCGGGTGCCGGGGGCCGGGTGCCGGGGGCCGGGTGCCGGGGCCGGGGACGGGAGGACGGCGGGGTGCCCGAGGACGACGGCCGGGTCGGCCTCCCGGGGCTATACCTCGTTCACCTGGACCCGGTGCAGCACGTGGGCCGGCTTTAGCTGGTCGACCAGAGCATCTAGCCGCTCGACCTCGATCGGGTCGTCCTCGGTGGAGTCGACGATCACCACGATCGCCGGCCGGTGCTCCCCGGGTAGCGGAGCGGACGGGTCGGACGACCAGGACGAGGCGCCGGTCTCCAGCACCTGGACGTCCACGCCGAGGGCGGCCTCGAGCGCAAGCTCGATCCCGCGCCGGGTCCCCCGGATCGCGTGCAGGTCGCCCGCGGAGGCCAGTAGCTTGCGTTGCAGGTCGAGATCCTCACCGGGATCCACCTCCATTCCGAGCCAGTGGCCGAGCCACGGCAGCATGTCCGCAGGGGTGGTCCCCAGGTCGAGATAGGCGGTGAACGCGTCCATGCTCAGCATCACCGGCGCGAGCACCTCGTCCAGGCCAGCGCACAGCTGCTGGGCGAATGGATCCTCCCGGATCATCGCCGGCAGCGTCGGCGAGAGCGGGAGCGGGCTGAGCGCCCCGTCGATTGTGCCCCTCACTTGCGGACCCGCACCTGGTGCTCGAACGAATAGACCAGCGCGGTCGGGGCGAGGTCGATGCGCTGCGACGCCGGTCCGCGCTGGCTGCTGTTCGGGTCGGCGGAGAAGAGCGCGACGCTGACCTCGCGGGACATGTCGACGCCCGGGATCCGGGCCAGGGCGGCGTGCACCTCGTGGGACTGCGCCGCCCGGCCGAACGGCCAGCCGGTGCCGTCCGGGCCGCCGACCAGCGGGTGGTACAGCGTGTACAGGGCCCGCAACACCTGGGACCGGACCTCGCCCGGATCGAACAGTGGGCGACAGCTCAGGCTGACCACCGCGGTCAGCGCCGAGTAGTCGGGCGGCTGCACCAGCAACCGGGTGCCGACCAGCCGGCGGGCGTCCAGGCTGCTCGCGATCCGCTCCAGCACCGCCGCCGGCGGGTCGAGGTCGCGGAGGCTGATCCGGCCCAGCTCGTCGCTGGCGACCTGCGGCACGATCAGCACCCGGACGCCGGCGCCACCGTCGGCGGTGTCGGCGACGCAGTGCACCCGCGCAGCGTCCGGTGCGACGTCCCTGGCGAGCTGCTCGAAGTCCTCGGCGGTCACCGCCCGGCCCCGCGAGCGCAGCAGCAGAGGCCCACGCGTCTTGGCGTCGGCCAGGCTCTCCGCTTCCGCGCCGCCGATGGCCGGCACCCGGTTCTCGACCGTGCTCACGTAGGGCACCGAGGTCTTCAGCACCCGGACCAGACCGCGGCCGACGTTGCCGGACTGGCCGCCGCCGGTGCGGTACGCCTCGAGCCGCAGCACCGCCCCGGCCGGTGGCACCGCGCCGTAGTGGATCAGACCGCCGTCGGCCGCCCGGACCGCCGGACCGAACTGGATCTCACCCCCGAACCGGTCGATCCGGAAGTGCCGGTCGTTGGGGCCGGACAGCGCGAAGTGGGAGACCTCGGTCCACTCGGTCACGGCGTCGCCCTGGATGGCGGTGAGCGTGGTCGGTGTCTCGGAGGGCAGCAGCGGTCGTTGCTGGACGACGAAACGCTGGGCCGGGGTGCCGTCGGACCGGCCGAGGATCTCCCCGCGGACCACCTCGGCGTGCACGGTGGGCACCGTCCCGCCGATGGTGAAGGCCGACACCGACAAGATCTGCGGCGAGGCCGTGTACGTCGGCTGGTCGGGCAGGGCCTCGACCAGCCGGCAGCGCAGCCACCCGGCTCGCTGCTTGGCGATGATCGACGCGGTGTGACCGCCGGGCACGTGCAGCACCACGTCGCCCGGCTTGTTCAGCCCGCCGGTGTCGTCGGAGCCGACCTCGCACGGCTCCCAGCCGCTGCCCTCGACCCAGGCCTCCCAGACCACCGGTGGATGGCGTGGATCGACGCCGCGGCCGGAGACTCGGCAGTTCATCCGGACCACGACCGCGCAGTACGGCACCGCGTTAGTCAGCCCGATCAGCAGCGCGTCGCCGACCACCGGCGAGGGAGAGAAGCAGCGGAAGCCCTCGGGGCCCGCCAGCGCCGCGGTCATGTCCGCCGGCGACTCACCGGCCGGATGGCTGCCGGCATGGGCGAACTCGCAGGGGATGATCTCGAGCTCCCGGGTCGTGCTGAACACGATCGGGTCGGCGACGTCGGTCCGGGCGGTCGCCACCTGGGTCTCGGCCCGGACGATCACCGGCTGGGGCTGGGCGGCGGACAGCCAGAAGGTCACCTGGCCGCGGGCGGCTGCCGGCGGGCGCAGCTCGACGCCGATCAGCTCGAGGAACTTGATGTAGTGCAGATCCGGCACCCGGTTCAGCCGATAGATCAGCTGGTCGACCATCTGGGCGAACGCCTCGATCAGGGTGACGCCGGGATCGGAGACGTTGTGGTCGGTCCAGGTCGGGCAGCGCTGCTGGACCAGCCGCTTGGCGTCGTCCACCAGGTCCTGGAAGTGCCGGTCGTCGAGATTGGGAGCGGGGAGCATGATCACGCACCTCCAGTGGAGACCGACCCGAAGGCCGCGGGCAGGGCCGGGGGAGC
>NZ_BAABAB010000049.1:84871-128887 GCF_039537205.1 Microlunatus ginsengisoli
ATCAAGGTCGCGTCGCCCTCGTCGGGGATGACATAGAAGGGGAAGACCAGGTTGCGGGGGTCGTTCAGGCCGCGGAACGCGTAGCCGATGTCGACGTACATCACGCCCTCGTTGATCCGGTCGAAGTCGACGGTGACCTCGGTGATCTCGATCCGGGTCTCCCATCGCTCCAGCGCATCGCGGACGTCGTAGGCGACCTGCCCGGCGGTGGCCGAGTTGGCCGGCCCGAAGACATGATCATGGATCCGGCAGCCGAAGTCGGGCCGCATCGGCCGCTCGCCGATCGCGGTGCCGAGGATCAGCCGGATGGACTGCTCGATCTCCCGCTCGCGGGTCACCAGCGACACCCGGCCGCTCGCGTCAGTACCCAGCGGATAGGACCAGCCCGCTCCGATGAAGTCGACGTCGTACATCTCAGCTCACTCCAGTCATCAGTTGATCTTGACCATGCCGCCCTTGATGGTGGTCATCGCACTGCCCTCGACACTGGCGGTGGTCTGCCCCTTCACCGACACCGACATGCCCTCGACCGACACCGACCCGTTGCTCTTCATCTGCACCGATCCGCTGCCGCCGTCGACCTGGACGCCCTGGGTGGCGTTCATCTTGATCGAGCCGGCCTTCATGGTCAGGTCGGAGGTCTTGGCGTCCAGGGTGATTCCCTGGGTGCCCTCGATCAGCACCTTGCCGTCGGCGTGCACGGTGATCATGGTGTTGGTCTTGTCGATGTTGATCAAGAACTTCTCGTCCTTGGTGGTGATCGAGATGCCCTCCTTCTTGCCCTCCTCGTCGAGCAGGTCGATCCGATGCCCGGCACGGGAGACCAGCGAGCGCCGGTTGATCGCACCGGAGCCGCCATCGACCAGGTCGTTCGGACCGGGCGGCAGCTTGTCGATGCCGTTGTAGAGCCCGCCGAATACCACCGGCCGGTCGAAGTCCTGCTGCTCGAACGCCACCAGCACCTCGTCGCCCACCTCGGGCAACGCGATCCAGCCGCGCTCCTTGCCGCCGCCGGGACAGACCACGCGGGCCCAGCCGCTGACGTAGTCGTCCGACAACCAGGGGTACTTGACCTTGACCCGGCCCATCTTGTCCGGGTCCTTAGCGTCGGTGACCTGGGCGATCACGACCCCGCCCGGGGTGTTGCGTGAACGCGCGCCGCCGGAAGCGAGTCCGAGCAGGCTGCGGTCCTGCTTCCCGGTGACGGTGATCGCGGTCGTGTAGCCGGTGGTCGGGTCGAACCGGTGCCGCGAGCTGGTGATCGTGTATTTGCCCTCGAACGGCGCGCCCAGGCCGTCCAGGGTCACCTTCTTGCCGGCCTTGAGGTCCGGGTTCCCGCGGGCCACGCCCTCGAACTCGGCGAACGCCGCCGCCTTCTCCTCGGCCAGGGCCTTCGCCGCCTGGTCCACCTCGCTCTGTGTGCGATAGGGGATGTCGGTGGAGACGTAGGTCGGGTTGCCGAACGCGTTTGCCAGATCGGTCGGCTTGACCGTGGGCAGGTCGACGGCGGACGTCTTGGCCGGTGCGGTGGCGACCAGCGCGTTCTTCTCCGCGACGTTCCAGCCGCGCACCTCGACCTTGCCGACCTGCTGGGCGGAGGTGATCACCGAGCGGAAGCGGAGCAGCTCCTCGCCGAACTTCAGCGTGGGCGGCGTGCCGGAGGCGGCGTCCTCGGTCTGCTTCACGAAGGAGAACTGTCCGTTGCGCACCGTCAGGTCGGACCCGGCGTCTCGAGCCAGCTGGGTGAGGATCTCCCAGTCGGTCTGGCCCGCCTGGCTGACGAAGGGGAACACGGTCGAGGTCGAGTCCACCTTGCCCACCTTCAGGCCCGCCCGCTTCGCGACCTGTGAGGCGATGTCGGACGCGGTCATCTGGACGTAGCTGACGGTGCGCCGGTCCCGGAACAGCCGGTGCGCCGGGTCGTAGCCGCGGATCACCGTGAACGTCCCGCCGGTGTCGAACTCCAGTTCCAGGGCGGTGATCTCGGCCTCGATCAGGGTGGCGGGGCTGGAGGAGGTGGCGGTGTTGACCTTGATCTTGATCTTGCTGCCGACCTTGGCGTTGCTCTTCGACAGCACGATCCGCTCGGGGTCGCGGAAGCGGAGGGCGAACATGTCGGGCAGCCGCTGGCTGTCCTCGACCATGGCCGAGATCAGCAGCGGGACCAGATCGTCGGGCAGCGGTGAGCCCTCGATCTCGACCAGACACATGCTCGACGTCATCCGGTCACTCCCATCTCCTCCAACGAGGGAAGGAGAATCGTGCGACCGGTCGGCAGCCGGAGTGGGTCGTCGATGCCGTTGTACGCGGCCAGCGGACGCCAGTGGTTCGGGTCGCCGTACTCCCCGTACGCGATCGAGGCCAGGGTGTCGCCTATCACGGTGCGGTGCACGCGGCGGATTGAGTCGCTGCCCGAGGTCGGGTTCTGCCGTGGTGGCGCACCAGGCATCTCCTCCATCGAGACGCTGCAGATCGCGCGGATCGGCGTGCCGTCGGAGCGGAACAGGGTGTACTTCGCGCTGACCGAGGTGATCACCGCCGGGAAGGTGGAGATGCTGCCCCAGTGCATCACCACCAGTGGCGGCGTGGGCTTCTTCTGGCCGGCACTCTGCTCGGTCGGGACGAGACAGTTGAACAGCTTCTCGACGATCTCCAGCACCGAGCCACCCTTGGTGCCGGTGGCGTCGAAGAACATCTCGACGGTGAGCTTGCACGGGTCGGAACCGGTGAACTCCGGCGGCGGTGCGCTCTTGGATCCCTTCGCCGGCTTGCGTTCCCACTTCGCCGACTTGGCGATGGTGACTTCCTTGGGGTTGAACTGGAACTCGATGTCCTCCTTCTTGCCGCCGGGCTCGTAGCCGCCCTTGGCCGGCTTCGGGGTGTGGACCGAGATCATCGCCTTCTTCATGGTGGGCCGGCCGACGACGGCCTTGCCG
Organism: Microlunatus ginsengisoli; assembly: GCF_039537205.1. Lineage (NCBI taxonomy): Bacteria > Bacillati > Actinomycetota > Actinomycetes > Propionibacteriales > Propionibacteriaceae > Microlunatus > Microlunatus ginsengisoli. The sequence goes on from NZ_BAABAB010000049.1 coordinate 87,808, forward strand.
CCGCCGGAGTCACCGGCCGCGCCGAGCTTGCCGTTGCTGCCCGCCAGGGCGATCGCCGTCGTCATGGGCGGAGCCTCTCGGGAGTGAGGAGTGATGCCGGGCGACGACGGAACGTACCCCCGGCGTGGCTGTGTCGTCCGGGATCGGGATCGAACGAGTGAGATCTCGCGGCGTCCATGACCGCGGAGCGCGGAGCGCGACCATCGAACACCGTCATGGGCGGAGCCGCTCGGGAGTGAGGAGTGATTCCGGGCGCCGACGGGACGCGCGCCCGCCGTGGCTGTGTCGTCCGGGATCAGGATCGAACGAGTGAGATCTCGCCAGACCCAGGACCGCGGACCGCGGAGCGCGGAGATCGAACACAGTCATCAGGACCCCTTGGGCAGGAAGCCGTGGTGGGCGAGCTCGAGCGTCTCCATGGCGACCTTGGGGGAGTCCAGGTTGAGGCTGGGCCCCGTCCAGCGCACCGGGATGACGCCGTCGAGGTTCCAGCTGGCGACCTCTCGGCCGTCCGCGGTGCGCGCGCTGATGGAGGCCGTCTTGCGGCTCACCTCGCTGGCGAACCCGATCAGCCACTCGGTGATCAGCCCGCTGTCCTTGCCGACGGCGCGGGAGAGTTTGACGTTGCTGTACTTGAGCCGGCTCGGCAGCTGCCACACGAACCCGTTGGTCCCACCCTCCTCGCGCTGCTCCATGACCAGCTCGACGCCGAGGCCCTCGCAGGTGCTGAAGTAGCCGAGGTTCTCCCCGTCGACGGTCACGCTGAAGCAGACGCTGACGGCCGGGTCGGTGGTGGCGTCCTTCGGGTCCGACATGCCTACCTTGGCAGCCATCTCAGTTCTCCTCGTGGTCGGTCGCGAACGGGATGATCATGGGCGGAGGTCCGTCAGCAGGCCGGCTCGCTCGCGGTCCTGCCACAGCTCGGCCCGCAGCCGGGCGGACAGCGGTTCGTACAGCCGGCGCGCCATCTCCTCGATGTCGGACCCGCTAGCCGGGCCGCCGGGCGCGGCAGCCCCGCCGGCCGGGGCTGCCGCGCTGGCGGGTGCCGCCTCGGCCAGCTGGACCTCGGTCGCGGCGGGTGCGGGAGCCGCGGCCACATCGCGCTGCACGGCCGGCATCGCTCCGGCCGCGTCGGACTCGTCGCCGGGTGTGCCGGCGACCAGGGCGAACATCTCGGCCAGCCCGACCGTCCGGCTGGAACTGGCTCGGGTGGACTCGGCGGTGGGCTGCGTCGCCGCGGGCCGGGGCTCGGCCAGCAGCTGCACGAAGGGTTCCGGGGTCGGTGGGCCGGCCGGATCGGGCAGCACGGCCGGTGCCGAAGGTCCAGGGAACGTGCTGGGTCCGCCGCCGGGCAGCGTTGACGGCCCGGACGACGTCCACGACGCCGGCGACGGTCCGTACGACGGCCCGGCTACCCCCATGTCGCGCGATCCAGAGGCGGGCAGCCCGGACGGGAGGGATCCGGGCGTGGGGGCGGCCCATGACATCGAGCGCTGCACGGCCGCGGGCCCGCCGGACGCGGCTGGCAGCGGCGACCAGGTCCGGTCCTCAGCCGGGCTGCTGGACGGCCACTCGGTGGACGGCTCGGCTGCGGTCCAGCCGTGCGTGGCGGCAACGACCTCCGATGTGGCGGGCGCATGCCGTGCCGCGGTGTGGTCTTCGTAGCGGACCCGCTGGACCGGCGGCTCGGTGGCTCCGGCGGGCTGCGCCCAGGCGGCCGGCTCCGGTCGGACGAGCGGCGCGCGGTCGGTGAGCAGGGTGCGCTGGACAACGGCAGGCTGCCGCAACAAGCCGAGTCGTACGTCCGCTGCAGGCAGGCTGCCGGACGCGTCCGGTGCCAGCCGTCGGGCCACCACGAGCGCGGGCGGCCGGTCCGATGCGGTCGGCCGGCTCGGCTCGCCCGGCCCAGCGGACGGACCGTTGGTTCGCGCCGCCGGCTGCCCGAGCGGCACCGCCGCCGACTCCGCGGCCTGTCGTGCGACCACGAGCTCCGGGCCGGCGTGCGGGGCGTGGGAGCGCGACTCGGCCGGTGTGGCTCCCGGGGTTCCGGACATCGGCACCGAGCCGTCGGGCTCGGCCTGCAGGGCGGTGATCGCCGCCGCGAAGCCGCTCAGCGGCGCCTCGGCCGGCGCGGCGTGCTCCGTGGTCGTCGACCGGCGCTGCACGAGCGGCGGATACTCCTGGTCGACAGGCGCGACGGCATCGGTCCTCCCGTCGGCCGGACTGCCGCCCTCGACAGGGATCCTCACCGGCGCGGCTGCGGACAGGGTGGGAGCAGAGGAGGTCGAGGCGACGGTCGAGGGCGATGCGGACGGATCCGGCGCCGGGCCCACGTCCACCGGGCTGGGCTCGTGCGACGAACCCGCCGTCGGCCGGGAAGGCTCGGCGAACTGGCGCTGCACGGCCGGGGAGCCCGGGCCGGTGCGGCCGGTTGCCACCGGCATCGAATCCGTTCCGCCGATCGCGGGAGCGTGGGCATCGCCGTCGGCACCGGAGGCCCCCGCCAACGGCGGCCGGCTGGCGAGCAGCCCGACGACGTCGGTCGGCTGCGGCGCGTCGCCCGCGCTCGCGGCGGCGGCACCGGTCGCGCCCTGTTCGGCAGCCCAGGTCGGTACCGCCGGATCGTCCGGCCCGGCCTCGGGCGCAGACGACGACGGGGCGCCGGACGGCTCCGGCGTGGCTTCCGCCACAGGTTCGGATACCGCGGCAAGGCGCTGAATGGTGGTCGGCGGGATCGCGTCGGACGGTCCGCTCGAACCGGAGACGTGGCCCGCGGACTCGCGCGCGACCACCAGGTCGGTGCCGGCCGGAGCGGCGGGCGGACTGACCGGCACCTGGCTCGGGGGTGTGGCACCTGGCGCCGTCGGGTCGGCCGATCGGCTGACCGTGAGCGGTCCCGGGTCACCGGAGAGGGTTCGGGTGTCGCGGCTCGGCTGCCCGTCGCCCGCAACCGGCTCGCGCGACGCCGGGGCACTCGCGACGGGCCGCGCGGAGTCCGCCAGGCTCGGACCCGGGCCGTACGTCCGCAGTTGGCCGGCGCCGCCGACCTCGCCCGCTGCCGTGCTGCGCTGGACCGGGACGATCAGCGCCGGCGTCGTGCCTGCCGGGGTCGTGCCTGCCGGGGTCGTGCCTGCCGGGGTGCCCGACGGGGTTGTGCTCGATGGGGCAAGGGACGGTTGCGTTGGAACCGGTTCGGAGCCCGCGCCGCCGGGAGCGGCGGCCGGCTCGCCCAATGTGGGCAACTCCGTTGGCGACGGAGGAACGGCGACCTCGGCCGAAGTAGCCTCGGGCCCGGATCCACCGCCGTCATCCGCAAGCCGCTGGATGGGCAGCGCTGACGGCACGGGACTGGCTGCAGCCCGGTCGTCACCAAACCCCGGGTCCCCACCGGCCGGATCCCGAGTAGCCGCCTGATGCGTACCGGCAGGATCCACAGCGGCAGGATCCACAGCGGCAGGGTCCACAGCGGCAGGGTCCGCACGGCGGGCGACCGTCAGCGGCGCGGACGGCTGGGCCGGGCTCACCGACTCCACCGCCGCAGACGATGTCGGAGCCGGACCCTCGATGTGTTCCATCGGCGCGGCCGCGATCGGGACCTCGACGGGGACATCGGCCGCCGGCGTGGACGAAGGCTCCGAGCTCGGCTCGGGCCGAAGCGTGGCGATGTGGCGCTGGACGGCCGGTGCCGGTCGCTTGGCGGGCGCCGCCTCCGGAACCCGCAGCTCGGGACCGCCGCCGTAGCTCAGCGGCTGGCCCGGTGCTGCGTCGGCCAGACCGCCGACCACCCCGCTCGGACCGTCCGGATCGACCAGGTGTCCCAACGGGCCAAGGAAACTAGGGTTCTGCTGGGTGGTCAGCGAGCTGCGGAAGGCGTCGGGCGGCGCGACCGCCGGAGCGACGTCGCCGAGACTGCGCTGCACCGGCGGGAGCGACGACCATGCGGCCGGGCCGGACGTCCGCCCGGACATCGGCACAGGTTCCGAGCGCGCCGGGCCGGGCGCCGGAACGCCGGAGGCGTCGCCCCCGGTGTCCCCGGCACCCGGCCGGCGACCCCATCCCCACGGCCAGCGCATGGTGTCGACTCCTGATCATGATCGTCCGCGGCTCAGTCGCCCGAGATGCGGGAGTTGAGGGCACCGATCTCGCGGACGAACCTCTGTCGCTCGGCGTGCTCGAGGTCGAGGATCTCCTCACGGGTCCAGTGCAGGTAGTAGGCGACGTACGCGATCTCTTCGTACAGACGATCGGTCGCGTACGTCAGGATTCCCCCAGGCGCCCCCCGGAGACGTCCACCGCGAAGTGGTGGTCGCAGGAGGGGCAGGTGACGGTGGCCCGGGTGTGGCCCTCGGTGTTCACCCGACGGTAGAGATCTTGCAGGAACGCGAGATCGGTCGCGAACAGGTTCTCCACGATGCCGGGATGGATGTCGTCCATCGTGCCGATCCGCTCGATCACCCGGGAGAGCAGGACGACCGTCAGGTAGGCCGGGTTCTCGCGGACCCGGTCGTCGCGCAGCGGAACCAGCTCGTCCCGGGCGGTGGCCAGTCGCATCACACCGTCGCGGTGCACCGTGCCGGAACCGTCGACGTAACCGCGAGGCAGTAGGAAGCTGAACTCGGTGACCAGCTTCTCCCGTTGCGCCGGCGCCTCGACCGGCGAACCGGTCGAGGCGTCCCGTGCCGCGGGCTCCGGGATGATCAAGGTGCCGCGGCGCATGGTCACTTACCCTGGACTTCGATCGACTCGCAGGTCAGGGTCAGCTTCTCCGACAGGTAGGACGTGTCGCCGGCCTTCAGCGAACCGATCTCCAGGCTCTTGGGCCAGGCGTTGGTCAGCTTGTAGCGCTTGACCTCCTGACCCTCGTAGTCGAAGACGATGATCGAGCCGCCCTTGCGCGAGTCGGACATCTTGCCGAACCGGCTGTCGTTGACCCACTTGTCGAAGCTGTTGTCGCCGGTCAGGCCACGGGTCAGGGTGATGTCGGGCGCCTTGGGCCGGCCGGGCAGCCGGCGGATCTGGTATTTGCCGTCCGGGCCGTTCTCCTTGAATTCCACCACGTCCTGCTCGATCTTGAGACCCGAGATCTCGGTGATGCTCTTGATCGTCACGCCGTCGAACTCGAGTCCGAACGAGTGGCCGACCGAGCTGTCGCCATCGGGAAGTGCCATCTGCGTACCTTTCTGTGCTCAGTTGAGGATGTCGGTTACTCGCTGACCAGGCTGGTGCCGCCGGAGAACTGCGCCAGTCGGAAGATCACGAACTCGGCCGGCTTGACGGGTGCGACGCCGATCTCGCAGACGACCTGGCCGGCGTCGATCCCCTCTGCCGGGTTCGTCTCGTCGTCGCACTTGACGTAGAACGCCTCGTCCGGGGTCGAGCCGAACAGCGCGCCGGCACGCCACTCCATCACCAAGAAGGCGGCGATGGTCCGGCGGATCTTCGCCCACAGCGCCCGGTCGTTCGGCTCGAAGACGACCCAGTTGGTCCCGTTCAAGATCGACTTCTCGAGGTAGTTGAACAGCCGCCGGATGTTCAGGTAGCGCCAGGCCGGATCCGACGACAGTGTGCGCGCGCCCCAGACCCGGATGCCGCGACCCGGGAAGGCTCGGATCACGTTGATGCCCTCGGGATTGAGCAGGTCGTGCTCGTTCCTGGTGATGTTGATCTCCAGGTCGATGGCACCCCGGACGATCTCGTTCGCCGGCGCCTTGTGCACGCCGCGTTCGGCGTCGTTGCGACCCCAGATGCCGGCGATGTGCCCGGACGGCGGCATGTACGCGAGCTGCCCGGTGGCCGGATTCATGGTCTGCACCCACGGCCAGTACAAGGCGGCGTACATCGAGTCGTAGCGAGCCTTGTCGACACGCCATTCCTTGATCTGTTGGGCATTCATCCCGGGCGGCGCGTCGAGGATGGCGACCCGGTCGCCCATCAGCTCGCAGTGCGCGATCATCGCCAGCTGAACGGCCTGGACCTGGTCGAGGTCGATCGCACCCTGCTGGTAGGCGCTCATCAGGTCCGGCACGCACAGCATGGTGATGTCCTCGATGGCCTCCAGGCCGCCGAAGCCGGTGCGGTCGGACACGTCGCCGACGTAGTCGTCCGGGCTCAGCCGGGTGGACGGCACGGCGGCCGGCGGCACCGGAGCCACGAGCGCCGTCTCGCCGGAGGCGAGGCGGACGGCCTGACCGCTGCCGGTGTCCTCGAGCTGGACCGTCTTGGAGACGGCGTTGACCATGGTCACGACGTTCTGCTTGCCGCGGGCGAAGCTGGCCCGGTCGAACTCCTCGACGACCTCGCCCTTCACCTTGACCAACAGCTTGAACATGTCGTCGGACGGGCTGTCGCCGCCGGGATCGGTGATCTCGACGGACACGTCGCCCGGCGAGGCCGCCGGATCCAGCGCGGTGACCTTCAACCGGCCGACCTGGGCGGTCGGGCTGGCGGCCAGCTCCTTGGCCCGGGCACTGCGCGGAGCGGGTCCGCTGCTCGCGCCGTTCTGGCCGATCCGGACGACGTAGCAGTTGCCGCCGCCGTTCATGAAGTAGCCGTAGACCGACTGAGCGAGGTACGACCCGGCGACGAAGCCGCCGAAGGTCGTGGTGAACTGCGTCCAGTTGCTCACCAGGGTGGGCACATTGAACGGGCCGTCCTCGGCAAGGCCGATGAAGGCGGCGATCGCGGTTCCGGCGCCTTCCAGCGGTCGCGCCCCTGCGGCGACCTCCTCGACGTAGACACCGGGTGACTGGTACGGCGGCATGCTGGCTCCTCGGGGTGTGACAGTGGCCTGCGACCAGCGTGCTCCCGCACACCCGGCGGCGGTACGTCCGCGCGGACGGTGCGTCGGGCAATCTCCGTTGCCCGAAAGGGAAGTCGGCGGGGCCCGGCCGGTGTCGAGGCGCTAGCGCCGCCACCAGGTCGGCGTGGAGACGTGATGATGCTCGGCGCCGAGCGCGACCGGCTCACCTCCGCCGGCGTCCAACCGCAGCAGCCGTTGCTTCGTCGACGGCTTGCCGTCGGAACCGCGGTTGGACACCGCTACGACGGCTGTGCCGCCGGGCGCCCAGCTCGGCTTCTCCTCCCTGGTCGGACCGCTCAGCAGGGATCGGGCCGTGCCGCCGCCGATCGGCACCACCATCACGTCGTCGTCCACCGGACTGCTGTTCACCTGGCGCCGGAACGCCAGCGACGCGCCGTCTGGGGACCAGCTCGGGTCGGCGTCGATTCCCGGCCCGCTCGAGGTCACCGCGCGCGGCGTGCCGGTGCCGGCGAGCGGCAGCACGAACAACGAGCCGCCGTCGCCGTCGGACAGGGTCGAGCTGCCCCAGAAGGCAACCGACCTGCCGTCCGGGGAGATGGTCGGGTCGCCCGCCTGCGGCTGTCCGCTGTCCAGCTCGCGCCGGATGGCGCCGTCGAGACCGACCACCACCAGCCGCTTCGGGCCGCCCGACGGCTCACACTCCAGCACGAAGGTCTGTAGGTCGGTGGGAGACCAGCTCGCGTGCCGGATCCGGCCGCAGCCCGCCGGGGAACGGAACAGGAGCTTGCCGTCGCCGCCGCTCGCCGGCATGGCACGGACGGCGTTTTCGGCCGCGTCGATGTAGCTGAGCGTCCGGCGGTCGAGGGAGAGACCGATGCCGAACTTGTCGCCACCTCCGATCGCGCCCAGATCGCGTTCGCTGCCGGGCCGGACGGTGTCCACCAGCAGCAGCCGAGTCGTGGCTCCCGACGTCGTGGTGACCGGCACCACCAGCTGATCGTCGCTGATCGGCGGGCCGACCGGCAGGCCGTATCGCGCGGGATCCGGCGGTGCGGGCGTGGCCGCGGTTGATGCGTCGACCGAGGCACCGGTGGCCGGCGACTCGCCGGTCGCCCGCTCGGACCCCCAGCGTTGCACCGCGATCCCGGCACCGGCCGCCAGCGCCAGCACGATCGCGCCGACCACGAGCACAACGCGCCGGCGTCGGCGAGAAGTCCGAGCCGCGGCGGGCGCGACGTCGAGCGGCGCCTCGACCGGCAGCTCGGTCGGATCCACCGGGGGTTCCGCGGCGACCGCCGGCACCTCGATCGGTGCGGGAGCGGGGTCGACGGGCGCCGGCTCCGGCGCGGCTGCCTGCCGGGACACGGGTTCGGGCTCGGGCCGATCGATCTCGCCGGCAGGCGGAACCGGGCCGGCCGCTACCGCCCGGGCCTGGTCGGCGTACAACACGGCGCCCAGCGCGATGTCGTTCTTGGGATAGGTATCCAGCGCGATCGGCACGCCGAGCTCGCGCGTGAGCCGCTCGGTCACCAGCGGAATGCGGGAGCTGCCGCCGACGAGCACGACGCAGTCCAGCTCCGCGTCCGCGACGCCGGCGAGCCGCAGCGCGCGCCGAGTGGTTTCGATCGTCTGGTCGACCGAGGGTCTGATCAACTCGTCGAGCTCGCCGCGGGTGAGCCGGATGGTGCGCATCGCCCCGGGCAACATCGAGGTGATCTCGGTGCTGACATCGGTGGAAAGTGCCTCCTTGGCCTCGATGCACTCGCGGCGGAGGGCGGCGAGCGCGCGGGCGACCGGCGGATCCTCGCCGTCGAGCTCGCCGATCCCGAGCCGGGTCAGCGTTTCGGCGAAGATCATCTCGTCGAAGTCCGACCCGCCGAGATGTTCGATGCCCAGCGGGGACCCCAGGATCTCGAAGCCGGACACGGTTCTGCGCAGGACGGCGGCATCGAAGGTGCCGCCGCCGAGGTCGTACACGGCGAGCTCGGAGCCCACCGGCACCTTGCGCCTCGCCGCGTACGCGATCGCCGCGGCCACCGGTTCGGGACACAAGACCGCGTCCGGCACGCCGGCGTCGGCCGCGGCGGTGCGGATCAGTCCGAGCTTGAACCCACTCCAGTCGGCGGGGTGGGTGATCACCACCCGCTCGCACGGAGGTTCGAGCCGCTGCGCCGCGAAGTCCAGGACCCAGCGGAGCAGCATCGTCTGCAGCTCGGTGGCGCTGAACGCGCGCCCGGCGACCATCATCGGGACGCCGTCGCCGAGCCGTCGCTTGAACTCGCGGACGACGCGTTCGGGTTCCGCGGCTGCCCGCCGCTCGGCCGCCTCGCCGATCAGGACCTCGCCGCCGTCGGCGACCAGCAAGACCGACGGCATGGAGACGTGCCGGTAACCGAGCTCCACCATCCGCGGCTGCTGATCGTCCAGGTATGCGGCGGCGGTGAAGGTCGTTCCGAGATCGATACCCAGGCGATACCCCATGCGCTCCCTCGGATCGTCACCCTACCGGCCCGGAGCCGGGTCCGAACGCCCGTCAGCCGAGCCGCTTCGGCAGGAAGGAGATGACGCCCTTGATCAGCAGGACGAAGAAGACGAAGGTCGAGGCGGTGGTCGCTCCGGCGGCGGCGATGCCAGCCAGACCGCGGTTGACCTGGGGTGCGGTGATGTCGATGTTCTTGTCGCCGATCGTCGTGCCGCAGCTGGAGGTGATCACATATCGCCCGAGGGGCAGATCGGGGATGGACGTGCGGAGATAGAACGTGCCGTCCGCTGCCGCCCTGGTCCGGCCCAGTGTCGTGCTGCCCAACCGCACCGTCACCGTCTGGCCCGGGCGGCACCCGGTCCCGGCGATCTGCACGTCGCCGCCCGGCCGGCCCACCTCGGGCCCGGTCACCAGCCGGCTGGACGTCGGTGGCGGCGGCTGCTCGGACGGCTTGGCCGTGGGCGACTGGCTGCTGGGCGGCGCGCTGCTCGGCGGCGCGCTGGTCGGTGGCTGGCTGCTGGGCGGTTCGCTGGTCGGTGGCTGGCTGCTGGGCGGTTCGCTGATCGGTGGCTGGCTGCTGGGTGGCTGGCTGCTCGGGGGTTCGCTGCTGGGCGGCTCGCTGGTGCGGACCCAGGTGACGATCGCTCTGGCATGTCTCGGCGCCACCACCGCCGACTCGGTCGCGGTGATGGTCTCGGTTCCCGCCGCGCCGCGATCCCATGACAGGGTCGCCCGACCGTCCGGGCCGGTGGTGGCAGTGCGGCCAAATGCAGACTCGCCGGCCGCGGAGCTGTCGAAGGTCAGGTCGAGCGACCGTTCGGCGAGAGGCTGCCCGGCGTGAGTCAGCTGCGCCGTGATCGAGGCGGTGTCACCGATGTCGACGGTGGCACGATCGGGGATCAGCGACAGTGTCGGAAGCCACCACTCGTGGTCCTCGTCGTTCGAGATCACCCGATCGCAGCCGTACGGCGTCGATGCGGTGATGTGATCGGTCCGGGCCGAACTCCTGGCGTAGGTGTACTCGACCCTGCCTTGATCGTCGGTATCGAACTCGGCATCTCCGCTGTCGGTGCCGGTGAAGCGGACGGGCACCCGCGCGCTGGGAGTGATCTCCTCCCCGTCGTCGTATGTGACGGTGGCGGTCAGGGTCACCGTGGTACCGACCCGATCATCCGCGCTGGACTGGTGCAGATCGACCACGAGCGGAGAGGGATCGGGCACGCCCCAGGTATGGGTGGTTTGATCCGACTGCGGTTGCAGAACTCCGACCTCGCGCACGGTCACCCGGTCCCGGGTCGGCACGTCGCGACGCAGTGACACCGATGCGAAACCGTCTTGGTCCGTGGTACCGCTGCCGCCGAGATCGGACAGGTCGCATTGCAGGCTGTGGCTGGCGAAGTCGAGTCTGGCGTCGGCCACGCCCTTTCCGTCCAGTGTCAGCCGAGCACGTACTTCGGCGTATGCGCGCGCCGGTGAGCGGGTGTCTCGCGGCTCTATCCTCAGCTCGGGGATCGCCCAGCGGACGGTCACCGGGTCTGACATGACGCGACCGCATCCCGGGACATCGACCGTGGCGACGAATGTCCGAGTGCCCGAAGTGGTGCGACTCTCGCCGAAGATCGCTCCGCTGGTGACGCCGCTCTCGGTGGTGGCGAGGGCCGGACCGGTAGCCGTCTCTCGGAGCGACACGTCGAGGTTGGACAGCGGCACGGCTTCGTCCGGCAGGTGCCCGGGGTAGGTGGGTGTGGCGCCTAGCGTGACCTCGGCGCCGACCCGGACGACAGCTGCCCGCGCCTCGAGATCGACAGCGATCGGGGCGCCCGCCGGCGGGTCCCAGACGATCTCGGTGGTCGCGACCGCGGGCGCGATTGTGGCGTCCTCTTCGACGGTGACCAGGTCGGTGCTGACCTGGTCCCACCGCCACGGCGCGAAACTCGCGCGTCCGACCGAGTCGGTCATCGCAGCGCGCTCGAGATTGCCCAACGTCGCATTCCGTGCCGCGAGGGTCAGGCTCGCCCCAGCGACGGCCCCCCCGTCGTGGCTCAGGATCGCGGTGACCTCGACCGATTGCCCGGTGAACGCGCGCGACCGGTGTCCGAGCACGTCGGTGCCGCCCGGTGACAGGTCCAATCTCGGGGCCCAGCGTTTGAGCACGACCGAGAAGCTGCCTTGCCGGCCCGCGAGGCCGACGACGACGACCTCGGGTCCTGGTTGTTCGGTCACGAAGGACAACGTCGCGGTTCCCGTGGCGCTCGTCGTCGTCGATGCGACCCCCGCGCCGGGGTTCGCCGTCGAATAGGACAGGAGCGTCTCGGTGGCCGCCCGAGCCTCGTCGACACTGGATACGACGGCCACGTTCACGGTCGAGCCGACCCGGGGTGGACCTCCGCTCGGATCGAGCGTGATGCTGACACCAGGATCGAGGAACGAGTCCCAGACGTGCGACGTTCCGCTGCTCGCGGGAATGGCCGGTCCGATCTCCTCCACAGTGATGGCCTCGGCCGACGGTGCAGCACGGGTCCAGGTCACGGATGCTTCTCCGCGCGCGTCCGTTGTGCGGGTGTAAGGGTCGACCACCGCGCGGTCGGCGGGATAGAACTGATCCACCCGAAAACTCAGCTGCTGTCCCTCGACGGGTACGCCGTCGTGGGTGACGCTAGCGATCAGGGTGAAGCTGCCGCCGGTGACCGATACCGAGTCGCGCCGGTCGAGCGAAATCGTGGGGAACCACCAGCTGAGCCCGATCGGCTCGGATACCGTGTCGGCACCCGAGCAGCCGTTGTTCACCACCCGCGCGGTGACCGACTCGTTGCCGATCAATGGGCTCGTGTGCTGGAACACCGCCTCGCCGTCGGCGGTGTATACGATCCCACTCGTCCAGCCACCGTTGGCGGTGCCGCTGAACACGACGGCCCAGCCGTTCTGCAGGACGTCGTCACCCGGCGCCGCCGCCGAGACGATCGCCGAGAGGGTCACCGTCGATCCGATCCGATTGCTCGTGGACTCGACCGACACATCGACCTGGAGAACAGGCGGATCGGCCCGGGCCGGAACCTGGGTTGCGGGGGAGACGGCGATGGCGAAAGCGGCGATGAGCAGAGCGGCGCAGAAGCCGACCACCCGTCGAACGGAGCGTGAGCGCGCGCCAGCGCCCGTACGCCTTACCCCCGAGACGACCTGCGTCGTCACCATCCGACCGTAGGGGACACGCCTTCCTCCTGTCGACGTAAATCCATGCTGGATCCCCGACATGCGGAAGCTCAGGCGGGCACCTCTTCTTCTTCCTCGGCCGCCTCTCGCTGGACGAAACTCCCTTGCACGGCTTCCTCTTCTTCCTCCGGTGCCTCGCCCTCGCGCTGCACGAAGAGGCCCTGCACGGCATCCTCGTGATCATGGTCGTCGCCGCCGTGGCGCTGGACGAACAGGCCCTGGACCTCTTCTTCCTCGGCCTCCTCGCGCTGCACCGCGGGCCCGGAGGCGCTCAGGGTCTGGACCGGCGACGGGCCGGCCATCACCCGGTCGGCGTTCGCCGCGGCCTCCCGTTCGAACCGGTCGGACGGATCGCTCACCTTGATCCCGCCGGGCGCGGAGGTGCCGTCCACCGGCCCGCTGCGCTGCTGCACCACGTGGGTCAGCTCGTGCGCCAGGGTCGTCTTGCCCTCGGCCGACGACGGATCGTACTTGTCGCGCTGGAAGACGATGTTCGACCCGACGGTGTACGCGTGCGCGTTCACGGCTGACGCGGAGGCCGCTGCGGCCGAGTCGTCGTGCACCCGGACGTCGCTGAAGTCGTGACCCATCCGCCCCTCCATGTCGGCGCGGACCTCGGGTTCCAGCGGGCGGCCGCCGGAGGAGACGACGTCGTGGACCGGGGAGCGCTCCTCCTCCATCAGCGCCGTCACGCCGGCGTTGCCGACCGAGCGCTGCAGGCCGAGGATGTCGTCCGCGCCGAGCGCGTCGGTGCGGCCGGCCGCGGCGGCCTTGGCCGCGTGGGAGCCGGTCTCCTCATCGATCCGGGATGCCTTGGGACGCAGCGAATCGACCCGCTCGTCGTACGAATGCTCGTGCATGACTCGACCTCCGCTAGCTGTGCGACCACTCCAGGGTCGCACGCGATCCGGCCCCGGAACAGGGCCGCGAGTGGGGACGTACGCGCACCTCGGGTTGCCCGAACGGGCAAGCCGCCTCCGGCACGCGTGCGGCGCGCGCCGCTCGGCTCCCGCCCGTTTCGCGCGCGGTCCGCCGACTTCGCTCGGTTTCGACCCACGTCGCTCGTGAAGCTCGACGCGCGGAGTGGGCTGGAGTCGCGCGAAGTCGGTGGCGCGGGCGGTCGAGCCGGCGGGATCAGGCGATCTCGGAGTAGTAGCGACCGAACTCGCGCTCCAGCACGAGCCGGCCGAGCTTGCGATACTCCTGCTCGACGGCGGCCACCAGATGCAGCATGACGACCGGAGAGCCGTCGGCGGCGGCGAGGTAGGCGGCCGTGGTCGAGGCGGACCGGATGTTGCCGCCGGCGAAGTCGAAGGACGCGGCCAAGAAGTCGTAGTCGATGTCGTCGCCCAGCGGCAGCGGCGGGGCCAGGCAGCGCTGCCACAGCGACCGGCGCAGTTCCGGGGTGGGTTCGGGGAAGTCGAGGATCGCGTCCAGCCGGCGAGTGAATGCCTCGTCGATGTTCGCCCGCAGGTTGGTCGCCAGCACGGCGAGCCCGTCGAAGGTCTCCAGCCGCTGGAGCAGGTAGGCACTCTCGATGTTGGCGTAACGATCATGGGCGTCGCGGACGTCGCTGCGCTTGCCGAAGATCGCGTCCGCCTCGTCGAAGAACAGCACGGCATTGACCCCGCCGGCCTCGGCGAAAATCCGCTCGAGGTTCTTCTCGGTCTCGCCGATGTACTTGTCGACGACGGTCGCCAGGTTCACCGTATAGAGGTCGAGCCCGAGGTCGGCGGCGATCACCTCGGCGGACATGGTCTTGCCGGTGCCGGAGTCGCCCGCGAACAGCGCGGTGACGCCGTGGCCACGGCCGCCGCCGCGCCGCATCCGCCAGTCGGTGAGCACTGTGTCGCGGTGCCGGGCCCGCGCGGCGACCTCCTTCAGCCCGCGCAGCACCGTGGGCGCGAGCACCAGGTCGTCCCAGGACACCTCTGGCTCGATCCGGCGCGCGAGCCGCTCCAGCCCCGCCGCGTTCTGCGCCCGTACGCCGCGGCGCAGGTCGTCGGCCGACAGCGGTCCGCCGCTCATCCGGGCCGAGGCCTCGGCCGCCCGGACGGCCTTGCGTACCTGCCCGGGGCCGAGGGCCAGGTGGACGGCGAGCGACGCCGGATCCAGCGACGGGTCGTGCGGCCCGAGCTCACGCTCCCACAGCGCCAACCGCTCCCGTCCGCCGAGGACCGGCGCGTCCGCCAGGATCGGGCCCTCGCTGGACCACTGCGGATCCCAGGTGGTCGAGCCGACCAACAGCACGGGTACGTCCGCCGCCGTCAGCCGGTGCAGCGGCTCCGGTCCCGCCTCGGCCAGCGCCTCGACCGGGCCGGCGACGAGGCCGGCTCCGATCAGCAGTGCCTCCCGGATCGCCAGGTCGGCCAGCGCGGTCGCATCGGCCGGGGCGATCCCGGTCAGCCGGCTCAGGTCCAGCGTGAGCGCGCCCATCCCCGCCGCCGTCAGCGCGGCCACTCCGATTGCCGACCCGGTGCCCACCACCTTCTCCCGCAGGTGGATCAGTCGTACGCCGGAGGCCAGCGCCCGGCCGAGCTGCGCGGCGACCGGCGCCGGATAGGGCGCGACGTCGTCGATCAGACCGGCCAGGCCGGCGGCCGGCGCATCGTCGCCGAGCAGGTGGGCGCCGACCCGGTCCGGCACCCGGAGACCGCGGGTGAGGAACGGCCGCTCGGCGTCCTCCACGACCAGCAGGCCGCGCCGGATCAGCGGCCGGCTCGACTCGAGCCGGGCCCGCGCCGCCGCGGTCATGGTCGACTCGCCGGCGAGCTGCAGGGCGAGCCCGACCGAGGCTCGGCGCCGGGTGACGTCGTCGTTGAGATAGCCGTACAGCCGCTCGAACCGGCTGTCCAGATCGGGCATCAGCGCGATCAGCAGCAGCTCGATGTCCAGGGGGCCGAGCCCGGCGGTCCGGGCCAGTCGGCGGAGCCGCAGCACGCTGCCGGTCGCCTCGGCCGCGTCGGCGTCGGACTCCAGTGCGGCCCGTGCATCGCTGGCCAGCGGATGCGTCTCCGGCGGTGCGGTCGCGAGCAGCTGGTCGACGGTCTCCTCGCTGACGTACAGGCCACGGAAGGGGTCGTCGGGGGCCGGATCGCCGACCCGGCGCTGGGCCACCAACGCGCGGACCCGAGTCTCGACCAGCTGCGCCCGACCGAGCAGATAGGCGAGGTCGGGTGTGGTCACTGCTTCTTCTTCGTCTGCCGGACGCGGGTCATCGCCACCCGGGGCCCGGGCCGACCGCCCGTCGCGGACTTGCCCGCGGTGCTGGTCGTGCCGGTCGCGCGGCCGCCGGCCGAGGCGCCGGACCCGGAGCCGCCCGTCCCGCCCGTTCCGCCGGGCTGCCCGCTCGCGGGCGGCGGCGCCACCGGCCCGGCCTCGGACGACCCGAGCGGCGCCATCGCATCAGCCCAGCTGGTCGCGACGGCCCAGGCGCTCGGACCGCCGCCGGCCTCGGCTTCGGCCGCGCCGTCCTGGTCGGTGCCCGCGGCGTGGGATCCGCCGCCGGCGGCCTTGCCACGGGATCCACGCGCCCCCGCCTGGCCGCCGGTCGCCCCCGCCTGCCCGCCGGTCGCCTCCGCCGGCTCCTCGCCGCCAGCGGCCTTGGCGCCGCGGCCACGGCGGCGACCACCGGTCGCGGTCCCGGCATCGGGCTCGTCTGCGGCATTGCCGTCGTCGCCGTCGGCCGAATCGCCCGCCCGCCCGGCCAGCACCAGCCCGCCGTGCCCGGCCTGCCACGACGCCGGCGTCTGGTAGCCGTTCAGCCCGCTCTTGGACTCGCGCGACGGCCAGCCGTTCGAGCCACCCAGGTCGATCGTCGGCGGGACCGACACCGGCGGACCGGTGTGGAAGCTCTGGCCGGTGTCGAGCGGCGCGATCACGACCAGGTCGATCGACGGCTTCAGCTCGCCACCGAGCGCGGACCAGACGTCCGCGAACGCCCGGTCCTCCGGCGGCGGTAGCGCGATGGTGATCGGAATCGGCAGGCCGAGCTCGGTCAGCGGTCCGGTCAGCACGTTGGCCGGTAGCGCGTCGTAGCGCAGAAAGCAGGTGAGCAGCGAGGAAAGCAGCCGGTGCTCGTCCTCCGGCCGCTGGGTCCAGGCGGTGACCAGGTAGGACAACTTGAAGTGTCGCGGCGGCAGGTGCCGGGAGACGACCACGTTGTTCTCGTAGACGTTGTGCATGCCGCGCTCGCGCCGGCGCAGATCCTCGCGGATGTCGTACAGATAGACGTCGATGGTCGGCGAGTTGCGCCGGCCCGCCCACTCGCGGGTCGGCGCGTCGAAGACGATTTCGACGTCACGCGTACCGGTCGCCTCGCGCTCGATCAACGTGCGCAGCGCCGAGTCCACCTCGTGGATCACCCCAGCAGTGTGCCGGTATGTCCCCGCTCGCGGCACCGGGCGAGCGACCACTTTCGGGGGCAGCCCCTGCTGCCCGATCGGGCAGCGCGTGGTTTGCGCGGCGCGTGCTTGGCCCGGCGAGTTCGACCGGCGCCCATGCGACCCGCTCGGCACCCCGTAAGGCCACTTCGCTCGCTTTCACCGCGCTTCGCGCGTGAAGGACCACGCGCGAAGTAGCAGGAAGGCGAGCGAAGTGGCACCGAGGCGGGGTAGGTGGCCCGTCCAGGGCCGTGGCAAGACCCGGGCGAGCCGGTCCGGTCGGCCGGAAATCAACCTGCCGTCGTACGCTGCCCGGTTCTATGCTGACCGCGTGACCGACCCGATCGTCTACCTCG
Source organism: Microlunatus ginsengisoli (assembly GCF_039537205.1). NCBI lineage: Bacteria > Bacillati > Actinomycetota > Actinomycetes > Propionibacteriales > Propionibacteriaceae > Microlunatus > Microlunatus ginsengisoli. Next base: position 104,998 of record NZ_BAABAB010000049.1, read on the forward strand.
ACAGCGATCGGCTGTCGGTCGAGCCGGGCGGTCAGGTCTCGGTCGGGATCAAGATCACGAACCCGGGGACCATCGTCGAGGGCTACCGGATCGAGGTGGTCGGCGAGGGGGTGTCCGGCTGGGGCGAGGCGCTGCCGCCGGAGGTCTCGATCTATCCCAAGCAGGACGGCAACGCGGTCATCGTGTTCAGCCCGCCCGGCGGGACCGGCGCCCCCGGCGGGACCTGGCCGTTCGGGATCCGGGTCTGTTCCACCGAGGACGCCGACGCGAGTGCGGTGGTCGAGGGCGACCTGGAGATCGGCAAGGTCTTCGGGCTGCAGGCGAAGCTGGTGCCGGTCAACTCGGCGGGCCGCTGGAACGGCCGGCACGTGGTCGAGCTGAGCAACTGGGGCAACTCACCGGCCAAGATCACGCTGACCGCGACCAACCCGGACGACGCCCTCGGGTTCATGATCAAACCCGAGGTGGTCGATTTGCCGCTGGGCGGCACCGCCAAGGCCATGGTCTTCGTCAAGACCAAGAAGCCCTTCCTGCGCGGCACCCAGTTGCGGCTGCCGTTCACCGTCACCGGCGAGCAGGCCGGGGCGGCGCCGCAGCAGGGACCGGCGCTGCCCTACGGCGGGACGCCCGACCGGCCGACGGTCGACGGAGCCTTCAATCAGAAACCGATCGTGAGCCGCGGGGCGGTGATGATCGCGGCCCTTTCGCTGCTGGCGGTCGGCGGTGGCATCGCCTGGGCGCTGACTCGGCCGCCGCCGGCTCAGGCCACGTTCCAAGAGCTCGGGCCGCCGGCGCAGCCGCAGAACGTCAAGGTGGTGCCGGCCACCGCGGAGTCTGTCGACGTGCAATGGGACGCTGTGCCGGACGTCCAGGGCTACACGGTCGTCCAGGTGCTCGAGAACGGCGGCCAGAAGGGCAGTAGGGACGTTCCCGGCACCGATACGGGCACGACCGTCGGCGACCTCGCCGCCGGGACGAAGGTCTGCTTCAAGGTCAGCGCCAAGCGCGGCGCGACGCCCGGCCCGTTCTCCGACGACGCCTGCGCACAGCTGCCCGCCGCGGGAACCAGCGCGAGCCCGAGCACGTCCGGCCAGCCGACCGATGGCGCATCGTCGCCGCCGGCCACGGGCGGGCCGAGCACATCCGGTGGACCGAGCTCAGCGGGCGGGACCGCGCCACCGCCACCGCCACCGCCACCGCCCGGGAGCAGCGCGCCGGTCACGTCGCCGCAGGGGTCGCCGGCGTCCAGCACGCCGACGACTCCCGGCACCGCGACCGCCGTGAAGACCAAGTGGTACGGGGTCGGCCTGTGGCCGATCAGTACGACGCCGCAGAGCTATGTCGAAGGCAAGCGCGCGGCACTCCAGGCGAAGAATGTGGTCGCCGGGGTCGGGACGAACGAGACGTTCCCGAGGGCCGCCACGCCGGTTCCGCTGGGCAGCCCGACCTGGATCCTCTACACCGGGCCGTTCGACACGCGCGAGCAGGTGCAGGCGAACTGTGCGCCCATGTTCGAGGTCCAGTCCAGCTGCCTTCCGGTCCAGCTGGAGCCGTAGTCCGGCTGGCCTCAGGTCCGGGGCCTCGCCTGCACCCGGATCTCGGAGAAGCCGAGCACGTCCTGCCCAGGGGTCTGATCCGGGGGCCAGGCCGATTCGACCCCGATCCGGATCGAGCCGACCGGGACCTTGGTGTCGAGCGGAAGCTGCACGCTCTCGACGTTCGCGATCGGGAACGACTGGCAGTGGTCGCCGTAGGCGACCCAGATCTGCTTCGGTCGATATTGCAGCAGCCGGCTCGGGTCCTCCTTCGCCAGCCCTGGCCAGACGTCGAGCCGGCGGACGCGGATGGGGTCGAACCACAACTCGATCACCGGTGTGGTCGGCGGGGTGCCGCACGGTGTGCCCTTGGTCTGAGCGTTCCAGGTCATCAGCCAGGCGCCCTTGGTGTTGTCCACCAGGGCCGACGGGTCCGTTCCGCCGGCCGACTGCCCGGCCGGGATCGTCCGCGCGTTCACCGGCTGGACCTGTACGACGGTCTTCTTGATGTTGTAGTAGCCCGACATCACCAACGACTTCGGGCTGTGGCGCAGCAGGGTGAGCCCGCCGGCGACGAGGGCCAGGGACAGCACGATGATCACCAGTCGCCGCCAGCGATACAGCGGGGGCAGGTTGCGCCGGAAGGCCCGCCGGGCGGCGCGGTCCTTGCTGTCCCACAGCCGGCTCCACCAGGTATCGCGCTTCGTCGGTTGTCGCGCGGCCGGCACGGCGGCCCCGCCGGGCATGATCAGCTGGTGGCCGCAATGGCCGCAGAAGCGGCGGCCCGGTTCGACCGTACGTCCGCAGCTGGGACAGCCGGTCGCGGCCGCCTCGACCGGGGCGGCGACGGTGGCGTCTGCCGCCGGGTATCCCGCCGCCGGCGACTGCTGCTGGGGCGGGGCGGGCTGGATGCCGGGACCGGGGAGGGGCTGCCGAGGTGGTGCGGCCGGCCGGGCGGGTGGACCGGCCGGCGTCCGGGCGGGCGGGCTCGTGGTCGGAGCCGACCCGGTCGCCGCGGCTGCCGCCGGCGCCGCCGATCGAGCCGCCGGAGCGGCCTGCATCGGCTGAGTGACCTCGTTTGCGCTCGGCGAAGCGGGCTGCGCCTGCCAGCCCAGATAGGCCCCGCACGCGATGCAGAACTCCGTGCCGGGCTTGTTCGTCTCGCCGCAGTCCTCGCAGATCACGTCGCCCGATGCCACCTTCCTCGTCGCGGCGGACCCGTCACCTCGGGTGCCAGTCTGCGGCACGCTGCATCCCCGCGTCGAGGCTAAATCGGGTGTACTCCGCTTCCCGTGCCGGCGATGTCGCGCGCTAACCTGCCCGGTAACACCGGACCGCGGTAGATAATCACCGTGCCTGCCGGGCCCGCGACCCTCAGGATTGAGACGTGATCACCTGCGCGAATTGCGGCACCGAGAACGACTCGGGTGCGGTGTTCTGCAGCGCGTGCAATCACTTCCTGCAATGGGACGAGCCCGAGCCGGTGCCCCGGTCGCAGCGGCGCCGGCGATCCTCGGGCGATCTCGCCAGCGCGCTCGGCTCACGAACATCTGAGCCGGCCGCGCCCGAACCCGAGCCGGTCATCGAGCCGCCGGACGTCGAGCCGCCCGCAGCCGAGCAGGTCGTGCCGCCGGCGGTGGTCGAGCCTGAGATCGTCCCTCCGGAGCCGGAGCCGGAGCCGGAGCCGGAGCCGGAGCCGGAGCCGGAGCCGGAGCCGGAGCCGGAGCCGGAGCCGCAGCCGCAGCCCCCGCGTGTCGTCTGGCCCGAGCCCGAGCCCGAGCGCCCGCCCGAACCGGTGCCGGTGCCGGTGCCGGTGCCCGCGGCCGAGGCCGCGGCCGAGGCTGAGGCCGAGGCTCCAGCGCCCGCCGAGCGGCCGGTCGCCCGGTCCAAGCCGGTCGTCAGACCGGCCGTGCGTCCCGGCGACCCGGGGGCGAGCGTGCAGGAGATCATCGCCGCGATCGACGCGGGCCGGGAGATCGCGGCCAGCCAAGGACGTACCGACCTGGACCAGCATCTGCACGAGACGAAGGAGCGGCTGGCCACCGAGCAGGTCCAGGTCGTCTTCTGCGGCCAGTTCAAGGTCGGCAAGAGCACCATGATCAACGCGCTGCTGCAGCGCGCGGTCTGCCCGGTGGACGCCGACGTGGTGACGGCGGTGCCGACCATCGTGCGCTATGCGCCGGCCCCGAAGGTGACGACGTACGTCCGGACCGACGAGGAGGACCGGATCGAGGAGCGCGAGCGGCCGCTCGGCGAGATCGACCTGCTGGTCACCGAGGAGGCGGACCCGGCCGATCCCGAACGGGACCGGGTGGTCGAGGTCGGGCTGCCGCACCGGATGTTGCGGACCGGTCTGGCGCTGGTCGACACCCCCGGTGTGGGTGGGTTGGACTCCGCGCACGGCTTCCTCACTCTGGGAGCGTTGCGATTCGCCCGGGGCGTCGTGTTCGTGACCGACGCGGCGCAGGAGCTGACCGCGCCGGAGCTGAGCTTCCTGAAGACCGCGGTCGAGCGCTGCCCGACCACTGCGGTGGTGGTGACCAAGATCGATCTGTACCCGCACTGGCGGCGGATCGTCGAGCTCGACCGGAAGCACCTGAGCAACGCCGGGCTGGACCTGCCGATCATCGCGGTGTCCTCGTTCCTGCGGCTGCGGGCAGCCCAGGATCCCGACCTGAACGCCGAGTCCGGTTTCGCCGACCTGGTCGCGTTCCTCGCCCGCGACGTCGTCGCCAAGTCCCGGCAGGCCGCGGCGAAGACAGCCGCGGTCGAGGTGGAGTTCGTCGCCAGCCAGCTCGAGCAGCAGTCGGCGGCCGAGCGTGCGGTGATCGAGGCACCTGAGTCCACCGAGGAGGTGGTCAAGGAGCTCGACCGGGTCCAGGAGCAGGCCAAGCGGCTGATCCACCCGCTGGCGACCTGGCAGACCACCCTCTCCGACGGCATCCAGGATCTCGTCTCCGACGTCGAGCACGACCTGCAGCAGCGGCTGCGGACCGTCATCCACGACGTCGAGGAGGTGATCGACTCCGGCGACCCGAAGGACACCTGGGAAGACACCGAGGTCTGGCTGCGGCGGCAGATCGCGATCGTCACGATGGCCAACCGTGACCTGCTGGCGGAGCGGGCCGAGGACCTGGCCGAGGACGTCGCCGACCACTTCCAGCTGCCCAAGGGAACCAAGCTCGTACTGCCGGCCGCGCAGACCGCCGACGTCGACTCGGTCGTGCTCGCGCCGGCGTCGTCGCTGGCGATGCCCGGCGGCAAGCTCGCGCCGCTGCTGTTCGCCGGCCGGACCGGTGTGATCGTCGGCTCCGTCGGGCTCCACCTGCTGGGCGTCGGTCCGATCGTGATCGTGGCGATGGCAGGGCTCTCGCTCGCTCTCGGCACCGGCATCGGCAAGAAGCTGATCGGGGACGAGCGGAAGCGGCAGCGGACGTACCGCCAGCAGCAGGCCAAGGCCGCCGCGCGGCGGTTCGTCGACGACGTCGCGTTCTTGATCAACAAGGAGACCCGCGACATCCTGCGACAGACCCAGCGACACCTTCGCGACGACTTCCAGACCCGCGCGATGCAGCTGGAACGGTCCGCCTTCGAGGCGATGGAGGCGGCGCGCAAGCTCAGCGAGCTGGACGAGGCGCAGCTGGCGGCCCGGGAGCGAGAGCTGGCCGAACGGGAGGACCAGCTGCAGTCGGTCCGGGCAGCCGCGCGGGAGGTTGCGGACGCCACCTCGACGCCGGTCTCGGGTGCGCGCGAGGCGGTCGGCGCCCGTGGCTGACCCGCTGGTCGACAACCTGACCGCGCTGCTGGACCGGGCGGCGAGCGGGGCACGGACCGAAGACGCACGGCTGCGGCTGGTCGATGCCCGCGATCGGCTGGCCGGCCCGCTTCGGCTGGCGATCGCCGGCAAGGTGAAGGCCGGCAAGTCGACCCTGCTGAACGCGATCCTCGGCGACGAGCTGGCCCCGACCGATGCCGGCGAGTGCACCAAGATCGTCACCTGGTATCGGGAAGGTACGACGCCGCAGGTGACCGTCTTCCCGCAGGAGCGGGACGAGGGAGTCATCCGCCCGTGGTCGCGCGAGTCCGGAGCGCTGGAGGTCGACCTCGGCGAGCTGGAGGCCGGTGAGGTCGATCGGATCGAGGTGGACTGGCCGACCAGCAAGCTGCGCGAGCTGACCATCCTGGACACGCCCGGGATCGCGTCCATCTCCGCGGACATCTCGGCGCGGACGCAGCGGGTGCTGGCCGCCGACGACGGGCGGGTGCCGGTCGCCGACGCCGTGCTGTATCTGATGCGGCACACCCACGCCAGCGACGTCCGGTTCCTGGAGTCCTTCCACGACGACGAGCTGGCCCACGGCACTCCGATGAACTCGGTCGGCGTGCTGTCCCGGGCCGACGAGATCGGGGCCTGCCGGCTGGACGCGATGGAGACCGCGGACCGGATCGCCCGGCGCTACGAGGCGGATCCGCGGCTGCGCCGGCTCTGCCCGGTGATCGTGCCGGTGAACGGGCTGCTGGCATTCGCGGCCACCACCTTGCGCGAGGTGGAGTACGCCATGCTCGCCACCTTGGCCCGGTCGGAGCGGTCCGAGGTCGAGCAGCTGCTGCTGACCGCGGACCGGTTCCTGCACCGCTCGAGCGGGGTGCTGCTGACCGAGATCGAGCGCGAACACCTGATGGATCGGATGGGTCTGTTCGGCGTACGGATGTCGGTCGAGCTGATCCGCGCCGGTTATGTCACGTCGGCGATCGAGCTGTCCGACGAGCTGATCCAGCGCAGCGGGCTCGACCGGCTGCGCTCGGTGCTGACCCGCCAGTTCGAGCAGCGCAGCCGGGTGCTGAAGGCGCGCTCGGCGATGGCGGTGCTGGCCGACGTACTCCGCAACGACGGGTGCGCCGACCGGGACGCGCTGCAGACCGCGGCCGAGCAGCTCTCGGCCAGCACGCACGAGTTCGAGGAGGTGCGGCTGCTCAGCGCGCTGCGGTCCGGCTCGATCGAGGTACGTCCCGAGCGGATCGACGAGCTCGATCGGCTGTTGGGCGGCAGCGGGCACAGCGCGAGCGCCCGGCTCGGCCTGCCGGACGACGCGACGGGCGAGGAGATCCGAGCCAGCGCGCTGGACTCGCTGCTGACCTGGCAGCGGTTGGCCGAGCACCCGCTGTCGAGCCGCCAGCTCAAGATGGCCGCCCGCGCCGCCACCCGAACCCTTGAGGGCCTGGTCGCGGCCTACACCCCGGTCCCCAGCTGACCCTTCCCGCACGTCCCGCGCCGCGCCCATCCGGCCGTACCCCTCCAGACTCCCGGCGGACGCCTCGCCCTGACGGCCCACCCTGGCCGCCGCCTACCCTGGCCGACGCCACCACCCCAGCCCCGGTCCACGGCACCGCTTCACACAGCTGACTGACGCTTCGCACCCTCTGCTCGGGGTGTGGGGCAGCAGTGAGGGGTGTGAAGCGCCGGCGAGGGGGATCGAGCGGGCCGGAGTGGCGGGCAGCAGGGATCAGCGGTGCGAGTGTGGCCGGGTGACCACCGGCAGGGTGGGCATCGGCGGGTCGGGGGCGAGGCTGCCGTCGGGGGCGATGTGCTCGAAGATCTGGTGCACCAGGGTCAGCACATGCGGGTCGTCGCAGACGTAGAACAACCGCTTGCCGTCCCGGTGCGCGCTGATGATGCCGGCCAGCCGGAGCTTGGACAGGTGCTGGCTCGCCGTGGCGATGGAGATGCCGGCGCGCTCGGACAAGGTGCTGACGTCGTACTCACCGGTGGCCGCCAGCGCGACCAGGTGGAGCCGGGCCGGCGTGCTCAGCAGCGCGAACGTCCGGGCCGCCACGTCCAGCTGCGGTTGCGTCGGCTCCGGGATCACCCCCTCATTGTGCTCGCTCGCGGCCGCTCGACGCCCGCGAGCAACGTGAGTCATCTCACTTCGACAGTTGTTCGCGAGCCCGAGCGGGTCCTGGTCTGAGGAAGTCGTCGGAGAGGTCGCGGGACGAACGAGCCTAGATCAGCCCTTCGCGGACGGCGTACGCCACCGCGTGCGAGCGGTTCTTCAGCTGCAGCCGGGTGTTCAGGTCGTGCAGCACGTTCTTCACCGTCCGCTCGCTGTACGACAGCTTCGCCGCGATCTCGGAGGTGTCGTGACCATCGGCGACGAGCCTCAGCACCTCGGTCTCGCGCGGGGTCAGACCGCTGAAGGTGAGCCCGCGCGGGGCCAGCACCTGCCGCTGCAGCCGGCCGACCTGCTCCAGCAGCCGCCCGAGCAGATCCGCGGGCACGTCGCCCTGCCCGCAGGCCACCCGCTCGATCGTGCGGACCAGGCTGTCGGCGGTTGCGTCGGTCCGCCGCAGCAGCCCGCCGACGCCGGCCTCGGCCGCCGCGACCAGCGCGGCGTCGTCGACCGTGGTCGCCACCAGCACCAGCCGGACCAGGCCGTCGCGGCGCAGGCCGTGCAGCAGCCGGACGGTGCCGGCGTCGACGGCGTCGGCCACCAGCACAGCGACCGTCGCGGTGGTCCGGTCGGCCTCCGGCACGATCCGCACCTCCGGCCGGCTCTTCAACTGGCTGATCACCCCCGCCTGGGAGATCGGGTCGATGCCGTACACGTAGGTGGCGATCGGTTGACTCACGGCTGCCCTCCGGAGGTCTGGTTCGTGCGCTTTCGGGAACCACGATGCGCCCGATCGCTCATCGAGCCGTCAACGCCGGCCGGGGTCCGGGACTCCAGCCCTCAACGCCGGCTCAACAACGATGCACCGCGCCGCGCGCGGGGTGCCTCACCGGACCTCCCGAGGGCGCCGGCGGGGGCAGCAAGGTCTGCCCGAAAGGGCGCTCAGCAGGACTTGGTGTCGAGGACCTTCTGGTCGGCAAACGTCCAGGCGCCGGTGGCGATGCTCATCGCATACTCCATGCTGCGGGTCCGGCAGGAGGACTGCCCGTCGTTGACGTAGTCGTAGCGCAGCCGCACCTTGTCGCTGGTGTCGTCGACATAGCTGACCGAGGTGATGTGTACGTCGCTGATCTGCTGCCGGTGGGCGCCGATGAACTTCTGCAGTGTCGGGTACTTCGTCAGCCGCGACCCGCTCAGCTGCCGATAGGCCTGCTCGAACCCGGTCTCCCCGGACTTGCGGTCCACCACCTGATTGCCGGCGTTGATGCCCTCGACGTACGCCCGGACGGTGGTGGCGATGCCGGGTGCGTCGGGCTGAGAGCTCTCGACCTCGACCAGCGAGTTCTCATCCGGTGGCTCGCACCCCTTGGCCGACCGGTCCTCCGGGCTGGCCGCGGCAGCCTCGGCGATCTTCTTCACCAGCGTCGCCGGCACCGCGAAGTGGATCTGGTCGGCGGCCGTGCCGGTGTCGACCAGACCGACCGTCGCGCCGGTAGCGTCCAGCAGCGGCCCGCCGCTGGTACCCGCGCCGGGTGCCGCGGTGAACCGCACCGCGCCGCTGAGCGGCCGGCGGTCGTCCCCGTCGCTGACCACCGCGTCCTGGTCGACTCCGGTGACCCGCCCGGTCTCGAGGTTGATCGGCAGACCGCCCGGGTAGCCGATCGAGAACACGCTGGTGTTCACGGCCGGGTCCGCGTCGGCGATCGTCAGCGACTCGGCGCCGACGTCGTCGAGCCGAAGCACCGCGATGTCGGCGGCGTCGTTGTGCCCGACGACCTGAGCCGCGAAGACGTGCTCGTCGCCGGCCCGGGTGGACAGCGTCCGCACCGCCGGCGCCTGCTGCTCCTTCACCACGTGGTAGGCGGTGACCACGAAGCCCGGCTGGAAAAAGAACCCGCTGCCCGTCGAGTACGTCCCCGCGCAGTCGACGCCCTCGATCCGGACGATCGCGTTGCGGCTGTCGGCCAGCACCTGGTCGTCGGTCTTGGTCTGCGGGCTCGGGGACGCAGTCGGGCGGCTGGTCAACGTCGGCAGCACGATCGGCGGCTGATCGGACCCGAGCTTGACGCAGCCGGCGGCGGTGGGCAGCAGCACGGCCGCGCACGCGGCGATCGCGAACCTGCGGGCACGGATCTGCACGACATCCTCCTGCGGCCCTCGACTGCGGCCGATCGTACTGATTGTCGGTCCACACCGGCGTCCGCGCCCGGCTTTTCGGTCGCCCGAGCCGACCGATAACCGGTTGCCCGGTCGAGGCCGATGAGGAAGTGTCTTCTCCCGGGTCGGAATAGGGCGCGGCCGGCAGACGCTGTCGGAGGAGTTCGTTCTGGCCCGGCCGGCGGGTGACCCGATGGCGAGTCGCCTCCACCGCCAGGCACGCACCACACGTACGCAGGAGTTCAGATGACCACCACAACGACCGAGACGGCCCAGTCCGGCCGGATGTCGAAACGGGACCGGAACGTCATCGCGACGCTTCTGGTCGCCACGTTCGTCGTCATCCTGAACGAGACGATCATGAGTGTCGCGCTTCCGACCTTGATGATCGATCTGCAGATCGGCGCGAACACCGCGCAGTGGCTGTCCACCGCGTTCATGCTGACCATGGCCGTGGTGATCCCGACCACCGGTTTCCTGCTGCAGCGGCTGACCACCCGGACGGTGTACGTCCTCGCCCTCGGCCTGTTCTGCATCGGCACCACCCTGGCCGCGCTGGCGCCCGGCTTCTGGGTGCTGCTGATCGCCCGGATCATCCAGGCCTGCGGCACCGCGACGATGCTGCCGCTGCTGATGACCACGATCCTCAACCTGGTTCCGGTCGAGCGCCGCGGCGTGGTGATGGGCAACATCGGCCTGGTCATCTCGGTCGCCCCGGCGCTCGGCCCGACGGTCTCCGGGCTGATCCTGGAGTACTTCTCCTGGCGGTTCATGTTCGTCGCCGTGCTGCCGATCGCGCTGGCCGTGCTGGCCTACGGCGCGGTCCGGCTGGTCAACGTCGGCGAGCCCGGTGAGCAGCGGCTGGACGTGATCTCGGTCATTCTCACCGTGCCGGCGTTCGGCGGCCTTGTCTTCGGGCTGAGCAATCTGACCGATCCGGACGGGATCGCGCTCGGCATCGTCAGCCTGGTGGTCGGCGTGCTCTGCCTGATCGCCTTCGGGCTGCGACAGCAGGCACTGGCCCGGACCGAGCGCAGCCCGCTGCTCGACCTGCGGGCCTTCGACTACCGGATGTTCAAGCTCGCCGTGGTGGTGCTCTGCATCGCCATGATCGCGCTGTTCGGCTCGGTCATCCTGCTCCCCATCTATCTGCAGACGATCCGCGGGCTGACCTCCCTGCAGACCGGGTTGCTGGTGCTGCCGGGCGGCGTCGTGATGGGCGTGCTCGGTCCGATCGTCGGCCGGCTGCTCGACCGCTTCGGGCCTCCTGTGCTGGCGGCGTCCGGCGGGGTGGTGCTGGTCGGCGCGTTGCTGGGGCTGAGCACGGTAACCGCGACCACGCCGATCTGGTTGCTGCTGGTGCTGCACATCGGCGTGATGACGAGCCTCGCGTTCTTGTTCACCCCGTCCTTCACCAGCGGCCTCAACCCGCTGCCGCCGCACTTGTACTCGCACGGCAGCGCCATCTTGACCACGCTGCAGCAGGTGTCCGGGGCGGCCGGCACCGCGCTGCTGGTGATGCTGATGGCAGCCCGCGCCGCCACCCTCGTCGCCGCCGGTGAGTCGCAGACCGCCGCGCTGAACGGCGGCATCTCGTTGGCGTTCCTGGTCGCGGCCGGGTTCGCGGTGGTGGCGGCCGTCTGCGCCGCCTTCCTGCGCAACCCCGTCCCGGCGCATACGCACGCTGCGTAGGTCCCTCGCGCCCGGCCCGCCTCCCCGCCACTCACCGGCGGTGCCGGGTGGCAGAGTTGGCGCGTGGCTGACTCCAGGATCGCTCTCGTCACGGGTGCCGGCTCGGGGATCGGTGCCGCTTCGGCACTCGCCCTCGCCAGGGACGGCTGGACGGTGGCCTGTGCCGGGCGCCGGGTGCACCCGTTGCAGAAGCTCGCCGCCGATCATCCCGACCTCGCCCTGGAACCGTTCCCGGCCGACGTCACCGACGAGGACGACGTGGCGGCGCTGTTCGCCGCGGTGGTCGAGCGGCACGGCCGGCTCGATCTGCTGTTCAACAACGCCGGCAAGGGATCCTTCGCCTGCGACCTGGACGAGATCACCCTGGCCGACTGGCGCAGCGTGGTCGACGTCAACCTGACCGGCGCGTTCTTGTGCACTCGCGCGGCGTTCGGGCAGATGAAGCGCCAACACCCGCGCGGTGGCCGGATCATCAACAACGGCTCCATCTCGGCCCACACGCCGCGCCCGCGCTCGGCGCCGTACACCGCCACCAAGCACGCGATCACGGGACTGACCAAGTCGACCGCGCTGGACGGCCGGCCGTACGACATCGCCTGCTCCCAGATCGACATCGGCAACGCGGCCACCGACATGACCAGCGGCATGGCCGCCGGAATCCTGCAGGCCGATGGCAGCACCCGGGCCGAGGCGCGGATGGACGTGGCCGACGTCGCCCGGGCGATCGTCTACATGGCGAGCCTGCCGCTGGAGGCGAACGTCGCCACGATGACGGTGATGGCGACCACGATGCCGTACGTCGGACGCGGCTGAGGCACACGCCCGGTGGCCCCGACCCACGACGTCGTCAACCAGGTCCCGCCGCTGGTCGATTACGACGCGCTGGCCGTCGACGCCGCGCTGGCGGGCGGGCTGGTCCGGCTCGGCGGCGAGGGCGTGCTCGGCTCGCTCGGCGCCCTCGGGCGGCGGGTCGGCGACCAGCAGGTGCAGCGCTGGGCGACCGAGGCGAACGGTTACCCGCCGGTGCTGCGGACGCACGACCGCTACGGCAACCGGATCGACGAGGTGGACTATCACCCGTCGTGGCACCGGCTGATGGCGCTCTCGATCGGCGAGGGCCTGCACGCCGCCCCCTGGGCCTCCGGCGAGCCGCACGCCCATCTCCGCCGGGCCGCCGGCTTCTTCCTGACCAGCCAGGCGGAGGCCGGGCACGGCTGCCCGATCTCGATGACCTACGCGGTGCTGCCCGCGTTGCGTCACAACCCGGCTCTGACCAGGCAGTTCGAGCCCGGCCTGACCTCGACCAGGTACGATCCCGGGCTGCGCGACCCGGCCGGCAAGGCCGGACTGGTCGCCGGGATGGCGATGACGGAGAAGCAGGGCGGCTCCGACGTGCGGGCCAACACGACCCGGGCAGAGCCGGCCGGCGACGGTGCCTGGCGGCTGACCGGGCACAAGTGGTTCTGCTCGGCGCCGATGTCGGACCTGTTCCTGGTGCTGGCCCAGGTGCCGGGGGCCGGGCTCAGCTGCTTCTGCGTGCCGCGGGTGCTGCCCGGTGGTGGTCGCAACGCCTTCGCGCTGCAACGGCTGAAGGACAAGCTGGGCAACCGGTCGAACGCCTCGTCGGAGGTGGAGTTCGACGGCACGCTCGGCTGGCCGGTCGGCGAGCCCGGGCAGGGGGTCAAGACCATCCTCGAGATGGTCACCATGACCCGGCTGGACTGCGTGATCGGCTCCGCGGCCGGGCAGCGGGCCGCCCTCGTCCAGGCCGTCCACCACGCCCGGCACCGGCGGGTCTTCGGCGCGCTGCTGATCGACCAGCCGGTGATGCGCGCGGTGCTCGCCGACCTGCAGCTGGAGGTGGAGGCCGCGACCGCGCTGATGCTCCGGCTCGCCGCCGCCGTCGACACGGGCGAGCGTGCGTTCTTGCGGTTGGCCGTCGCGGCGTCGAAGTTCTGGGTCTGCAAGCGGTCCGGGGTCGTCGTCGGTGAGGCGCTGGAGTGCCTGGGCGGCAACGGCTATGTCGAGGAGTCCGGGCTGCCCCGGCTGTTCCGCGAGTCGCCGCTGAATTCGATCTGGGAGGGTTCGGGCAACGTGATCGCGCTGGACGTGCTGCGGGCGGTCGGCCGGGACGGCGAGGCCATCGCGGCGGTGGACGCCGAGCTGGCGTCGGCAGCGGGGTCCGACCCGCGTTTCGACGCCGGGGTGGCGCGCTGTCGCGAACTGGTGCGGCGGCCCGACGTACAGCAGGCCAGGGAGCTGGCCCGGCTGCTGGCGGTGCTGCTGCAGGCAGCGCAGCTGATCCGGTTCGCCCCGGCGCCGGTGGCCGACCTGTTCTGCGCGACCCGGCTGGGCGCACCGGCGCCCGTTCTCGGGGCGCTGCCGGCGGGCGCCCTGCCGCGCCTCGACGCGGTCCTGGCGAGAGCCTTGCCCTGACGCCGCGCTCGGCTTCGCCGCCCAGGGGCCCACGGTTTGTCCCGAAGCCGCCCCGGGTAGCTCCCAGGCATGGCAACACAGGACGAGATCGACACCATCGCCGAGCTGATCGACAAGGCTCGGGTGGCCCATGTGACGACACTGACCGACGAGGGACGGCTGGTCAGCCGGCCGCTCGCCGTGCTCGACCGGCCGTTCGACGGCCGGCTGTACTTCTTCACCGCCGACCCCTCGAGCAAGACCGAACAGGTCCGCGAGAACGACCAGGTCAACCTGGCCATGCAGGTCGGGAACGACGGGTTCCTCTCGATCGCCGGCACCGCCTCCGTGTCTCGCGACCAAGCGATCATCGACGAGCTGTGGAACCGCTACGCCGAGGCCTGGTTCGAGCAGGGCCGAAACGATCCGGCGGTCGCCCTGCTCCGGGTGGAGGCCGACTCGGCCGAGTTCTGGAACGTGGATGACCCGAAGCCGGTGGTGCTGCTGAAGTACGCCAAGGCGATCGTCAAGGGTGAACAGCCCGACATCGCGGAGAACCGGTCCGTCGAGCTCTGAGGCCGACCCTCGAGAGCACGGCCCCGCACCGCGACGACCGGTGCCGGTGGCCGCTGCGGGTGCGACACCTCCCGCGGTGAGCGCTCAGGCCGGCTCCGGCGGCGTCGCGATCCCGGCGAGGGCGTACGCGCGGAACGCGTCCCCCAGCGCCGCGCGGCAGAGTTCCTCGGTCCGCTCCCGCTCGGGTGTCTCGGCCGCCGGCACCGGGGCGCCGATCTCGGCCCGGAACCGGTCCGCCGCGCTGAGCCGGGCGACCGCGCCGGCCATGTCCCCGGTCGCCGCGGCGACGGCGGCGAGCTCGTCCAGCACGCTCGCCATCCGCCAGCGGTCGCCGAGCTCGCGATGGATCTCGAGGCTGTCGGACTGCAGCCGCTGTGCCGTGTCCAGATCGCCCTGCAGCCGGGTGAGCACGCCGAGCTGGTTGTACGCCCACGCGATCCCCTCCCGGAAGGTGATCGACTCGCTCAGCTCCAGGCTCTGCCGCAACAGCAGGTCGGCGCCGGTCAGGTCGTCGCGGTAGCGAGCGGTGATGCCGGCGTTCGTCAGCGCCCAGACTGTGCCCTCGCGGTCGCCGACCGACGTCATCGTCTCCAGGCCACGCTGGTTCAGCCGGTCCGCCTCGTCCAGGTCGCCGCTGAGCCAGGCGACGAAGGCGAGATAGTTCAGCTGGGCCCCGACCTCGTGCTGGTTGGCGCCGCGCTCGGCCAGGGCCAGCGACTGGAGGTGGAGGCGCCGGGCCGTCGGGTAGTCGCCCCGCTCGCGGGCGATCGACCCCAGCCGGGCCAGGCACCAGGCCAGGCCGTCCTCGTCGCCCAGCTCGGCGTAGAGCGTGCGGGCGGCGTCGATCCGGTGCCCGGCGATCTCGTAGTCGCACTGCAGGAACGCGAGCATGCCGGCACCGCTGAGCGCTCCCGCTCGCACCGGTGGCGGGGCGCCCGGTGCGGCGGACAGCGCGGCCTCGGCCCAGGCCCGGCCCTCGGCGTACCGGCCGCGCAGGTAGCACCAGCGCCAGCTCGCCGCGACCAGCCGCTGAGCCTGCACGGGCGCGTGCTCGGTCAGCCAACCGACCGCTGCGCGAACGTCGGTGACCTGGCGCTCCAGCAGGTCCAGCCAGCGGTGCTGGTCGGGCCGGGTGAGTTCGCTCGCTGCCCGCTCGACCAGGTCGAGCACGTGCCGCGCGTGCCGGCCTCGCACCCGGTCTGCCTCGTTCGAGCTCGCCAGCCGCTCCCGGGCGAACTCGCGGACCACCTGCAGCAGCCGGAAGCGGGCGGTGGGCCCGATGTCCTCGGTCCGGATCACCAGCGACTTGGAGACCAGGGACGCCAAGGCGTCGAGCACCTCGACCTGACTCAGCTCGACCGCGCAGACCGCGGCGGCGTCCTCGCGATCGAAGGAGGCGGTGAACACGCTCAGCCGGCAGAAGATGGCCTGCTCGACGGGCGTCAGCAGGCGGTAGCTCCAGCCGACGACCTCCTCGGTGAGTGAGGCGTCCCGCGATCGGCCGAGGATGGCGAGGGTCCGGTCGAGGGTGTCGGCCAGCTCGGGGATGGTCAGCACGCCGGTCCGCGCCGCGGCGAGCTCGAGGGCGAGGGGCAGGCCGTCCAGCCGTCGGCAGATGCGGACGACCGCCGCGGCCTCGGCGGCGTCGTTCACCTGGCCGTCCAGCCGACCCGCCCGTTCCAGGAAGAGCCGGCTGGCGGGGTGCTGCTGCAGGTCGATCTCCGCCGCGCCGATCGGCGGCACGCCGAGCGGGCGGAGTGCGTACACGCTCTCGCCGGCGATCTCCAGCTGGTGCCGGCTGGTGACCAGCATCTTCACCCCCGGCGCGTTGGCCAGGATCGAGGCGCAGAGCTGGCCCACCGCCCGGACCAGAGTCTCGGCGTTGTCGATCAGCAGCAGCTGCCGGGTGCCACGGAGGTGCTCGACGATCGAGTCGAGTTGGGACCGGCGGGTTTGGGTCGCCCCCAAGGTGGTCGCCGCGGCCGCAAAGAAGGCGTCGGGGTCGCTGAACGAGCCGACCGGCAGCCAGCGCACGCCGTCGGCGAAGTGCTCCTCCTCTTGGCCGGCGATCGCGATGCTCAGCCGGGTCTTGCCGACGCCGCCGGCGCCGCAGACCGTGATCAGCCGTACGCCCGGGTGGCGCAGCAGCCGGCCGAGACCGGCGAGGTCGTCGTCGCGGCCGATCATCTCCTGGGCCAGGGTGGGCACCGTCCAGCCGGCCGGCGGGTCCTCGGTGAGGGTGCCGAACAGCTGCGAGCGGTCCGTCGCATCGAGCCCCATCGCGTCGGCCAGCAGCCGCATCGTCGTCATCCGCGGCGTTCGTCGTCCCCGCTCGAGCAGCGAAATGGCTTCGGTGCTGAGCCCGGCGTGCTCGGCCAACGCCTCCTGGGACAGGCCCGAGCGTCGTCGGAGTCGACGCAACTCGTCGCCGAATGAGGTCATCGGCTCGCCCCTGCCACTCGTGGCACGTCTGCCAGCGATTCTCAGCCTAGCGGTCGCCGGGATTGTCCGGCTGCTGTCCGTGGTCGCCTCACCCGTCGGGCTGCCACCATCGTCGGCAGCGGAGGACCGATGCGGGCTGGCCCACCTTGGGGGAGGTGGCGGCGTCAGTCGTGAAGGGCAGCCCTCATCGGCCGCTTTCGGGCTTAGGCTGACCTAAGCCGCCCGACTACACTCACCTCGTGTCGATGATCGAGGGACTGCCGTTTCCGGTTGCCTTCGGCATCTTGTTCGTGATCGTCATGCTGCGGGCCAACGCCACCTATTGGCTGGGTCGCGGCGCGGAGACGGGGGCCGAGCGGACCCGCCTGGCCAAGATGCTGGCGTCGCCGAAGTTCCGCCGCGCGCAGGACGTCGTCGCTCGCTGGGGCGCCCCGATCGTGACGGTGTCCTTCCTCACCGTCGGCGTCCAGACGTTGATCAACCTGGCCGCGGGGGTCGCCCGGATGCCGCTGCGGCGTTATCTGCCGGCCGTCACCCTCGGCAGCATCATCTGGGCGCTGCTCTATGCCACGGTCGGCTTCGTCACCCTCGCCGCCTGGCTGAAGCTGTACGCGCTGTCCCCGATCGCGACGATCGCCGGCACCGCGCTGTTGCTGGCCGCGCTGGCCGGCTTCATCTGGTGGCAGCTGCGGCACCGCTCGGCCGCGCGCGGCACCGCTACCGTGTCCCGGTGACCAGCGAGCGACCAGAGCCGGCCGGCAACCCGTTCGATCCGGCCCGGTGGACCGACGTCGAGGGGTTCGCGTTCACCGACATCACCTATCACCGCTGCCGCGACGTGCCGGCCGTGCGGATCGCGCTGAATCGGCCGGACGTACGCAATGCCTTTCGGCCGCACACCGTGGACGAGCTCTATCGCGCCCTCGACCATGCACGGATGTCCTCCGACGTGGGTGCGGTGCTGCTCACCGGCAACGGGCCGTCGGCCAAGGACGGGGGCTGGGCGTTCTGCAGCGGCGGCGACCAGCGGATCCGGGGCCGGGCCGGCTACCAGTACGCCGCCGGCGAGGGTGCCGGGGACGTGGACCCGGCCGCGCTCGGCCGGCTGCACATCCTCGAGGTGCAGCGGCTGATCCGGTTCATGCCGAAGGTGGTGATCGCGCTGGTGAACGGCTGGGCGGCCGGCGGTGGGCACAGCCTGCATGTGGTCTGCGACCTGACCCTGGCCAGCGCCGAGCACGCCCGGTTCAAGCAAACCGATGCCGACGTCGGCTCCTTCGACGCCGGTTTCGGCTCGGCCTACCTCGCTCGCCAGGTCGGCCAGAAGTTCGCCCGGGAGATCTTCTTCCTCGGCCAGACGTATTCGGCCGAGGACGGCTTCCGGATGGGGACGGTCAACCGGGTGGTTCCGCACGCCGAGCTGGAGACGGTCGGCCTGGAGTGGGCGGAGATCATCTGCGGCAAGAGCCCGACCGCGCAGCGGATGCTGAAGTTCGCCTTCAATGCGGTCGACGACGGCCTGGTCGGGCAGCAGGTATTCGCGGGCGAGACGACCCGGCTCGCGTACATGACCGACGAGGCCGTCGAGGGTCGCGACGCCTTCCTGGAGAAGCGGCGCCCCGACTGGTCGCGCTTCCCGTATTACTACTGATCGACGTTCCGCGCGGCGGGCCTGGCCCACGTGTGCACGACGTAATGTCCGATACCGAACCCCCACGACAAGTGCGCGATCTTATGGTCGGATGGGGTCTCCAGCGCAATGACATTGCGTAACGGGGAAAAGTCGTGGCTCGTCAGCCGGGGGGTCTGGGCAAGCGGGCCCGGAGCCGACAGACTGCAGATCAGCAGGCCACTCAGCGCGTCGTGCCGAAAGGTCAGAAACGATGGTGCAGCAGACCCCGACGAGCCCACCGCTGCCGCTCGGTAAGCAGCTGCTCAGGCGCAAACCGATCGTCTTCCAGCACAAGCACCACCTCGGTGAAGAGCTGGCCCGCAACATGACCACGTTCCAGCTGATGATGTTCGGTGTCGGCGCCACCGTCGGCACGGGCATCTTCTTCGTCCTGGGCGAGGCTGTCCCGAAGGCCGGCCCGGCGGTCCTCATCAGCTTCGTGATCGCCGCCACCGCGGCCGGCTTGTCGGCCCTGTGCTACGCCGAGCTGGCCAGCGCCATCCCGGTGAGCGGCTCGACCTACTCCTATGCCTACCATGCGCTCGGCGAGTTCGTGGCCGTGATCATCGCCGGCTGCGTGCTGCTGGAGTACGGGGTCGCCACCGGTGCCGTGGCGGTCGGCTGGAGCGGCTACTTCAACGAGTTGATCGAATCCATCTTCGGTTGGCGATTGCCCCAGGCGCTCTCGGTCGCGCCGATTCCCGGCACCGACGGCGATCCGACCGGCCTGATCAACCTCCCCGCCGTGGTCCTCGTCCTGCTCTGCATGTTGTTGCTGCTGCGAGGCGCGTCGGAGTCGGCCAAGGTGAACGCGGTCATGGTGATGATCAAGCTCGGTGTGCTGCTGTTGTTCGTCGTGATCAGCCTGACCGCGTTCAACAAGGACCACTTCGCCAACTTCTTCGCTAGCGGCTTTGCCGGAGTGAGCGCGGCGGCCGGGACGATCTTCTTCTCCTTCATCGGACTGGACGCGGTCGCTACCGCAGGGGAGGAGGTGAAGAATCCCCAGAAGGCCCTGCCACGCGCGATCATCGGCGCTCTGGTGATCGTGTCGACCATCTACGTGCTGGTCGCTTTCGCCGGCATCGCGGCCAAGCCGGTGTCGTTCTTCTCCACCCAAGAGGCCGCGGAGGCTGGCCTGGCTCAGATCCTCAAGGACGTCACCGGGTCCACGATCTGGAGCACGATCCTGGCCGCAGGCGCGGTGATCTCCATCTTCTCCGTCACGCTGGTGACGATGTACGGACAGACGCGCATCCTGTTCTCGATCGGTCGGGACGGCCTCATTCCCCATCGCTTCACCGTGGTGAACCCGAAGACCATGGTGCCGACGTACAACACGATCTTCGTGGCCGTCATCGTGGCGCTGATCGGCGGATTCGTGCCCGCGGAGTATCTCTGGGACACGGTGTCGATCGGCACCCTGATGGCCTTCTCGGTCGTGGCCATCGGCATCATGGTGCTGCGGCGCACGCACCCCGACCTCGAGCGACCGTTCAAGATCCCGGGATATCCAGTCACGCCGATTCTGACCGTGATCATCTGCGCGTACATCATGTGGGGACTGGCCGCGATCACCTGGGTGATCTTCCTCGTCTGGCTCGCGATCGTGGTGCTCTACTACTTCGCCTTCGGCCGGCGACACGCAAAGCTGAACAGCTACACCTCGCCGGAGGAGATCGCGGAGCCCATCGGCCGGTTGGACGACGAATGACCTACGTCGTCGGATACAGCCCGTGGCACACGGACTTCGGCGTCCTCGACTTTGCGGCACAGCTCGCCCGCTCCGACGGACATAGGTTGCGGGTCGTGGTCGCGGTACCGGACACCTGGCCGACGCCGGTCGCCCGGGGTAGCGATCGCGAGTTCGGACAGTGGGCTGCTCAGCAAGGTTCGGACGCGGTCGCTGAAGCCCAACGGGTGCTGGGCGACAACAGCCCAGACGTCGAGGCCGAGGTCGTGTGGGAGTCGGCTCGGTCCGTCCCGCCGCTGCTGCTCTCCCAGGCCGACACCGTCGGTGCGGACCTCATTGTGGTCGGATCGGCGCAGCACGGACCATCCGGACAGATCACGATCAGTTCCAAGGCCAACCGGTTGTTGCACTCGTCGCCGATTCCGGTCGCTCTGGCACCGCGTGCCTACCATCCCGTGAAGGGAAGCAAGATCACACGCATCACGTGTGCGTTCCGAGGGGATGAGGCGTCGCGCGCGACGCTCTCTCGGGCCGCGGCGATGTGCAAGCGCACTGGTCAGAGACTCCGGGTCGCTACGTTCGGGGTCCGCGGACGGCGGATGTACCCGCCCGAGGTGAGCGGCGCCGAGCAGGTGGTCCTGGACGCCTGGCTGGAGCAGAGCCGCGAGGCTCAGAAAGAGGCCATCGCCGCCACGAAGGCCGAGCACGAATTCACGGCCGACGTCGACGGGCTGATTGCCGTGGGCCGGTCCTGGGCCGACGCCATGGACGACGTGGACTGGAATCGCGAAGACGTCCTGGTAGTCGGGTCCTCGTCGACGGGAACCTTCTCCCAGATCTTTCTCGGCTCCAGCGCGGCCAAGATCGTTCGCTTCGCTCCGGTGCCGGTGGTCGTCGTTCCCTGAGCCTGGTGGGGCCCAGCACCAATCAGGTCAGGCCCCGCATGCGCACCGAGAGGCAGGTAACACAGCCCTCGAGCTTCTCGAATTCGGTGATCGGGACAGTGACCACGCGCAGACCGCGGCCGGCGTACAACTCGGCGGTGCGCGGAGCATCGGACGACATCAGCACCGTGTTCTCACCCAGGTCGACCACCGCCGTGCCGTGCTCCTCGGGCACCGGCAGAAAGCGGGGATAGACGGTCGGGTCGTCGACCAGCGGCTGGTAGCCGACGACGGTGCCGTCGGGCAGTGCGGTGACGCCGGACTTGAGGTGCAGCACCTTGCTGACCGGCACCGCGACGACCTTCCAGCCGCGCGGCTCGAGCAGGGCCCGAAGCTGCTCGATCCCGGCCTCGTCGGTGCGGCTGGTGAGCCCGACGTACGCCGTCCGGCCGACCTTGAGCACGTCGCCGCCGTCCAGGTGCCCCGGCTCGGCGATGCGGGCCACCTCGATCCCCAACCCGACGGCCAGCGAGGCGAGCGTGGCGGCGGTGCTCGCGACCTCCCCTCGCCGCGATGCCGTGCCGGGCGAGGTCAGCACTGCCAGGTCGCCGAACATCACCACGGTGTCCTCGACGAAGACGCCGTCCGGGTGGTCGTCGGCGGGCGCGATCTCGGTCACGTCCCAGCCGTTCTCGGCGAACGCGCCGACGTACCCCTGCCACTGGGTGAGGGCGAGGTCGGCGTCCACCGGCTGCCGGTCGATGTGGGTGAGTTCGCCGTCGGCGAGGCGCGGTGAGGGGCGGCGGACCAAGATGCGCGGTGACATGGCTACGGTCCTACCGCATCCGCGCCGGTGCTCAGCCGACCACCCCGTACAGCCGGTCGCCGGCGTCGCCCAGTCCGGGCACGATGTAGCCGAACTCGTTCAGCCGCTCGTCGACCGCGGCGACGACGAGCAGGCAGGGCACGTGCAGGTCGTCCAGCAGCGCGGTGATCGCCTCGAGGCCCTCGGGCGCGGCGAGCAGGCAGATGCAGGTGATGTGGTTGGCGCCTCGTTTGACCAGGAACTGGACCGCGGCGGCCAGGGTTCCACCGGTGGCGAGCATCGGGTCCAGGACGTAGCACTGCCGGCCGGACAGGTCGTCGGGGAGCCGTTCGGCGTAGGTCGACGCCTGGAGCGTCTGCTCGTCGCGGACCAGCCCGACGAAGCCCACCTCCGCCGTCGGCATCAACCGGGTCATCCCCTCGAGCATGCCGAGTCCGGCCCGCAGGATCGGGACCACGAGCGGCCGCGGCCTGGTCAGGGCGACGCCGGTCGCCGGACCGACCGGCGTCCGGACCGAGTGCTCGGTGACCCGGACCTCGCGGGTCGCCTCGTACGCCAGCAGGGTGACCAGTTCCTCGGTCAACCGACGGAAGGTGGGGGAGTCGGTGTGCTCGTCACGGAGAACGGTCAGCTTGTGCGCGACCAGCGGGTGGTCGACGACGCGGAGATCCACACGCCGACGGTATCCGGTCGCCCCCGGTGCCGGATACCTCCGGCTCGGCTCGGGCTTGCCACGTCTGACACGATGGACCCGGCAGGCGGACCGGTTGGGTGAGGAGGAGACGATGTCGGACTTCGACGCCGAGGAGTACGAGTCATTTCGGCTGGACGCCGACGACTCGGACGACCCCGACGACGACACGGACGAGCCCGACGACGACTCGGAGGACGACGAGGACGACGAGGATGACGATCTCGACGACCTGGAGGACGCCGAGGAGGAGGACATCGACTTCGTCGTCGCCGCCTATCGGGAGGATGGTCAGGCGCTTGTCCAGGCCCTCGACAAGGATCTCGCCAACGATCTCGAGGAGTTGATCGTCCAGCTCCGGAGGCTGCCCGGCGATGCCGGAGCGCTCGGCTTCGTCAGCCTGGTGGAGGAGGTCGCGGTGCTGGTGCGAGTCCGTGGCCAGCACGTTCAGGTTCTGCTGAACGACGGCGGCGCCGCCAACGAGTGGCCGATCGCCCGCGACGTGGCCGACTTCTTGAACGACGAGATCATCGACGAGGACGACGACGACCCGATCGGCGACCTGGGGATCCTGTCCGATCTCGGGGTCAGCGAGTTCGACCTGGAGACGCTGATCGACAACCTCGACCTCGGCAGCGACCAGATGCTGCTCGAGATCGCCGACAAGATCAACATCGGCGCCGAGTTCCGGCGCGTGGTGGAGACCTCGTTCCGGCACTGAGCGCAGTCTCCCCGACAGCGGTGGCGAATCGGAACACCTAGGCTCGCGGCGTGGGCGTGACGATCTGGGACGAGGCCATGTCGGCCGCCCTGATCGCGGCGGGCCGGGCGGCGTCCTGGGGCGACGTCCCGGTCGGGGCCGCGCTCGTCGGTCCGGGCGGTGACATCGTGGCGGTGGCCGGCAACGAACGGGAGCGGCGGGCCGACCCGACCGCGCACGCCGAGCTGCTGGTCCTCCGCGCCGGCGCCGCGGCCCTCGGCTCCTGGCGGCTGGACGGACATACCCTCGTGGTCACCCTCGAGCCGTGCACGATGTGCGCCGGCGCGCTCGTGCTGGCCCGGGTCCAGACGCTGGTCTTCGGCGCGTACGACCCCAAGGCGGGCGCGGTCGCCTCGCTCTTCGACGTGGTCCGGGACCCGCGACTGAACCACCGCGTGGACGTCCGTGGCGGCATCCGCGAGGCAGAGTGCGGCCGGCTGCTGCTCGACTTCTTCGGCCAGCACCGGGATCCGCGCTGACCCGGGCGGTACGGTGTCCGCCGGGTGGCTATCGATTCGCTCCGCCTGCCCGGATTGGGTACGCTCTTCGGCGGTGGCGTGTCTGAGCGGCCGAAAGAGCGCGCCTCGAAAGCGCGTGAGGGGCAACCCTCCGCGGGTTCAAATCCCGCCGCCACCGCCAGCTGACCAGGCAAAACGCCG
>NZ_BAABAB010000049.1:128931-165751 GCF_039537205.1 Microlunatus ginsengisoli
CTTCATCGATGTGCAGCGCGTCGTCGTGCGGCGGCCGCGAACCTAGGTCAGCCGCGGGGGCTGGTTCTACGCGACCCTTTCGATCGTGCCCGGGTCGGCCGACAAGGCCAGCTGCAGCGGTCGCACCTCCGGCCCGCGATAGGCGAGCTCGCTGCTCTCCAGGGCGTCGGTCTCGTCGATGCCGAAGTCATCCCAGCCCTTGGTGACGGCGAAGGGCTGGATGGCCGGCTGGCGCGGGTCTCGTAGCGAGATGATCAGATGCCAGCGGAACGCTGGATTGTGAAGCCGAAAGTCGATGCTGGAGAAGTTGCACGGCTGGCGGCGGTGGACGTGGAACGGCGCGACCGGTTCGAGACCCGCGTCTTCGGCAGCGCGCCACGCCTCGAACAGGTCGGTCGGGTCGGCGACGAAGCCGGCGTCGTCGTACCGGCGGAAGTAGCTGCCCTGGGCGTGGAACGCCGGCTGGAAGGCTGGGTCATTTCGGCGGTTGCGTCGCGGATCGAAGATGACCACGTCGGTGGCGCTGTAGGGGAATCGGGGGTCGGCGGGGTCGCCGAGCAGCAGGCCGTACGCTTTCATGCCGGCCGCGTGCAGGTCCTGTGCCTGCCGGAGCAGCCCGCTGTACAGCGCGGCGGGCATCGTCAAGACGTCGGTGCGGCGCCCGGAATGCGGGTCGAGGGATGGCTCGGGTTGCGCGTGTCTGCGTTGAATCACGGAGACAGCAGAGACCACCGCTGATCCGGAGATACGGACCAGGACCCGGACAATCGCCTGTCGCTCGGACGTGGGACGAACAGCACCCGGACACGAGCCGCCGAGCCCGTCACCGGCCGGCCGGGTCGTGTTTGCGTGCTGTGCCGGTCCGATGTGTCGGCTCCCGGTCGGTCGTCGGCGGCGTGAGCGTCACGGTCGACAGGTGGTACGCACGAACGGCATCCTCCAGCTCGGCGAGACCGGGTGTGCGTCCGTGCAGGATGAGCCCGAGCCGGCGCTCCGCCGCCTTCGCTCCGAGCAGGTCGATGATCGTGCGCAGGTCGGCGGCAACGGTGGTGGGGTCCTCGTCGAGGTCGGCACGCATTCGGTGTCGGTGCCCGCGATAGGTCACGTCGATGTCGGCGCCGCCGCGGAGGTTGACCCGCCACGTGTGCTGGGTGACGGTGATCAGCCTGTGCTGCACGGCCGCGTATCCGATCGGGATGTCGAAGCGGCGGTTCGTCTTTCGGCCGTAGACGTGAAGCACGAGCAGCGCGTTGTCCAGTGCGGCGTGCAGCGGCGACTCCAGCGCCACGCGAACCAGCGGATTCAATGCGTTGATCAGCCGCTGCGGCGGTATCCGCCGACTGATGGCGGTCGTCATCCTGACCCCCTTTCCACCGGGTGCTGGTCAGCGCCCGGTCAGCTCGACCCGAGCGTCATCCGGCGACGTCAGCGGTTGGGTGCCGGCTGCTGCTGCTGCGCGCCGCTCGGCAAGGAGCAGCAGCACCAGTGCGGGCACGATGATCAGGGCGTAGATGGTCACGAACCATCCGAAGAGCCAGAGGGCGAGATGGAACCCGATGGCTCCGACGTAGCCGAGTTGGGTTCGCCGGCCGCCGAGCAGGAGCAGCACGCCGACGGTGGCCTCGTAGATCACCAGCAAGCCGATGAACAGGGGCTGGTTCGGTGCCACCACCGCGTGCCACGCCGACGTGACCCAATCGAAGTGCGCATCGTCGGCGAACCCCCCGTAGTCGCCGCCGGTTGCCAGGTTGACCGCGTTGAACAGCGCCCCTCCGACGAGCATCAGCAGCCCGACGGCGATCCGGCCGACCTGACGCGCCCAGCGGTGCCGGCCGGCCGGCACGGCAGCGACGACGGCAGCCAGCACGCAAGCCGACCAGAAGATCTGAATCCAGACGACGTCGTTCATGGCAACCCTCCTGGCCAGCGCAGCCGACAGGTCCTCTCAGCTCAATCCCAGCGCGCGGCCGCGATGAGGCCCAGGGGCCAATGTCCCGATCACGCGGGCATCTCGTCACGACGCTCGGGACGGATGTGCGGACGTTCAGATGGGCCCACCGACGGCGTGCGGCCAGCGGCACTCAACAGCAAACGTCAGGAGGCTGGTCGGCCGAACGACCAGCAGCACGGCCGCGGCGATGCCGAATCGCCAGGCAAGGAAGGTCGGCGGCGCCATCTCCGCCAGCGATCGTTTGGTGACCACGAACGTCGAGCCCCAGATCGCCGTGGCCACGACCAGTGCTGCCATCAGCGGCGCTCCTCGACGAGCGCCGCCGCGACCCGCTCGATCAACTCGTACGGAATCGGCTCGCGGAGCGGGAACTTCAGCGTGCCCTTGCCGTCCGCATAGCGCGCCATCTCGGCCCGCAGGGCCTCGTCCGCTGCCGGAATCGGGTACAGCGACACGTGCTGTCGCCAACCCGCATAGTGCAGCAGGTTCTTGCCGTCGAGCTTGATCGTCGGCATCTGGTACGCGATTTCCTCGACGGCGTCCGGCGGGGCCACGGCGCGGATCCGGCGCCGTATCTCCGCGACCACCGCCCTGCTGTCGGTGGGCAGCGCGGCGAGATAGGCGTCAACATCGGCGAACCGGGGCGGCATGAGCTCACGCTAGCCGGACCGCTCACGGCTCGGGCAGCTGTGCGGACTCGTGCGATCCGGCACCATCCGGGCCGCCGCTCGCTAGTGTGATCGAGTGGCGACCGGCAATCTCGCGTCGTGCGGCGGCATGATCCCCGGTCGGGGCTGACATGCGGCCGTCCCGGCGCTGGGCCGCCGCGGCTGCCGTCGTGCTGGCGGCACTGGTCGGCAGCGCCAACCCGGCGTCGGCGGACCCGACCGTGTCGCCGCCGGACGCAACGACGATCGCGCGGATCGAGACGTACCTGGCGGACCAGGTCGCCGAGCGCGGCGTCCCGGGAATGGAGTACGCGCTGGTCCGGGGCGACACCGTGATCGCGCTGAACGCGATCGGCGTCGCCGACGGCGCCGGGCGGAAGCTGACCCCGCAGACGCCGATGCTGCTCGCGTCGCTGAGCAAGAACCTCACCGCGACCGCAGTGATGCAACTGGTCGAGGCGGGCAAGATCCGGCTGGATGCGGCGGTGACGACCTATCTGCCGTGGTTTCGCACGGCCGATCCGGCGGTCTCGGCGACGATCACGGTCGCCCAGCTGCTGCACCACACCAGCGGCATGCCGACCACCTCGCCCAGCCAGAACGGACTGTTGGGCGACGACAGCCCGGCCGCGCTGGAGCGTGGAGTCCGGGCACTCGACGGGGTCGAGTTGCTGACCACGCCCGGTACTGCGTTCCACTACTCCAACCTCAACTACAACATCCTCGGTCTGATCGTGCAGACGGTTTCCGGCGAGAGCTTCGCCGATTACCTGTCCCGACACGTCTTCGAGCCCGCCGAGATGGGTGGCGCATCCGCCGGCCCGCATCCCGGACCCGGGGCGGCCGCGGGCTTCTACCCGTGGTTCGGCCGATTTCGGCCGACCTCGGTGCCCGAGCCGGCCAGCCTGATGCCGTCGGCGATCAGTTACGCCTCGGCGGCCGACCTCGCTCGAGTGCTGATCATGAACCTGAACGAGGGCGAGGTCGGCGGCTCCAGAATTCTCGAGCCGGCGTCCGTCGCCGAATTGCACCGGCCGGCGTTCGCGGCCGACGACTTCCAGGCCTACGCGATGGGCTGGTACGTCCGCCCGGGCTGGGAGTTCGACGACCCCACCTCGCTGACCACATCGACCCGGCTGCCGCTCCTCCTCGAACACGGCGGATCCTGGTCGACCACCCGCACGTATCTCGGCTTCCTACCCGGGGAAAAGATCGGCGTCGCCATTTTGATCAACGCGAATCAGCCGGCGACCGAGTCCGAGCTCCAGGCGATCCCGACCAGCGTCTGGCGGATCATCGCCGGCCGGCAGCCGACCGAGTCCAGCGCCAGCGAGCCGCTGTTGCAGCAGTACGGCTGGCAGGTGGCCGCCGCTATCGTCGCCGTCCTGCTCGCCAGCGCGGCCTGGTCGCTCTGGCTGCTGCGCCGGCCCGCGGTCCACCCGAGGGCCCGGTTGGCCGTGTTCGCGGCGATGCTGGCTCTCGACGTCGGCGTTCTCGCGGTGATCTGGCGCTATCTTCCGGTCGCCTTCGACACCACCACGGTGGCGTTGATGCGCGCCAACCCCGACGTCGGCATCCTGCTCGCGGTCGCGACGCTGATCGCCGCCGGCTGGGGGCTGGCGCGCACCGTGCTGGCGACGCTGCCCTTTTTCAGCCGTCGCGGTGGATCAGGTCGCGGTACAACCGTTCCAAGATCAGCGCAGGCTCACCCAGGCCGCTGATCCGGCGGACGTGATCGGCGAGGCGCTCCGAGCGCCACGCCACCGCCAGGAAGTCCAGCGCCGTCGAGACCTGCATGGCGTGGTGAGTGAGGATCGTCCGGAGTGTGTCGGCGGTCCGGCGATCGGCCGGGTCCGGGCATGCCACGGCCGGCGGGACCGCGTCGGCCAAGGCAAAGAACCGGCGGACCAGCGGCCCGCCTCGCGGAGCGACCCGACCGAGGTGCTCGCCACGGGCGACGTCGGCCAGCACGGCCTCGGCCTCGTCTTGGAGGATGAGCGCTTCCGCGGCGATCCGACGCATCGCGACCGCCGGGTCCGGCGGCGGGGCGAACTCCACATCCAGCAGTTCGACCCGACCCGGCGAGGCCGAGCGGCGACGTACCATCGCGCGGGTCACCTCCTCCACCGCCACTAGGAGCCGGCGGTGCCGATGTCCAGCAGGTTACGTCGGTGAACGAATGTCCCACCAGCCGTGCCGATCCGGAAGGATGTGCCCATGATCGATCTCGACGGCATCCTCCTGGTGAGCGCCGTCGTGCTGATCGCGGCCATCCTCGCCGCCCGGGTGGGTGCCCGGATCGGGTTGCCGTCGCTGTTGCTGTTCCTGGCGCTCGGCATGGCGATGGGGCCGCTGGGGCTGAACCTGACTGACCCGGGTCTCGCGCGGGCCCTCGGTTTCGGTGCGCTGGTGGTGATCCTCGCCGAGGGCGGTCTGACCACCAAGTGGAGCGACATCAAGCCATCGATCGGGATCGCCGCGGTGCTCGCCACCCTCGGCATCGCGGTCAGCGTCGCCCTGATGACCGCCTTCTGCCACTTCGTGCTCGGGCTCGACCTGTGGCTGTCGGTCCTGCTCGGCGCGGTCACCTCGCCGACGGACGCCGCAGCGGTCTTCTCGGTGCTCCGCAACGTGCCGATCCCGCACAAACTCCGCGGCGCACTCGAGGCAGAGTCCGGTCTCAACGACGCCCCCACGGTGCTGCTCGTCGCGCTGGCCAGCGAGGCGGCGATCCACGGCATGCCGGCCGGCGGATTCCCCGGCATCGTCGCCCTGATGGCCATCGAACTGGCCGGCGGCGTGCTGATCGGGCTCGGCTTCGGCTGGGTCGGGGTCGCCATCCTGCGCCGGGTCGCCCTGCCGTCGTCCGGCCTGTATCCGCTGGCAGCGCTGGTCTGGACCGTTTTCACCTACGCCGCGGGCGCGGAGGTGCACACCAGCGGCTTCGCCGCCGTGTACGTCTGTGCCCTGATGCTCGGCAACGCCCAGCTGCCACACCGAGCGGCGACCCGTTCGTTCGTCGAGGGCATCGGCTGGATCGCACAGATCGGGCTGTTCGTGATGCTCGGCTTGCTGGCCCAGCCGCAGCTGGTCACCGTGCAGGCGGCGCTGATCGCGGTCGCGGCCGGCCTGTTCCTGACCCTGGTGGCGCGGCCGCTATCGGTGCTGGTGTCGGCGTTGCCGTTCAGGATGCCGGCCCGAGAACAGGTGTTCTTGTCCTGGGCGGGGCTGCGCGGGGCGGTCCCGATCGTGCTCGCCACCATCCCCGTCTCCGAGGGCGTCGTCGGCTCGGACCTGCTGTTCAACGTGGTGCTCGTGTTCGTGGTCGTCTTCACCTGCCTGCAGGCGCCCACGCTTCCGCTGGTCGCCCGCAAGCTCGGCCTGATCGACGACGCGGCGACGACGGACGTCGAAGTCGAGGCCGCACCCTTGGATCGGATCTCGGCCGAGCTGCTCCAGGTCCGCATCCCCGCGGGATCCAGGCTGGCCGGGATGGAGATCACCGAGCTCCGGCTGCCGACGAACACGGTCGTCTCGCTGCTGATCCGCGACAGTCGGGCCTTCTCACCGGCCGGCCGGGACCGGATCAAGGTCGGCGACGAACTGCTGATCGTCACCCCGAGCGCCCATCGCCAGTTCACCGAGGACCGGCTGCGCGAGCTCGGCCGCGGCGGACGGCTGGCTCGGTGGCGAAGCGGCGGTCGGCGCGGGGCCAACCCGGGCCAGCGAGGACGTACGTCCTGAGCCGGCCTCAGCCGCCGAGCTGGGCGCTGGGGGAGGCGGTCTGCTGCTCGGGCAGGCAGACCGTGGTCGACTTCACCGCGAACGTGGTCTTGGCCTTGCCGTTGAAGCCGCCGTATTTGTTGCCGACCAGGACGTCGACGGAATGGTCGGCGCGCTTGTCGCCGCGGACGGTCGAGTTCTTGAAGAAGGTCTTCACGAACAAGACCTCCGGCGCCTTCGGGTCGGCACCGACGATGACGGTCTGCTGGACCTTCTCGGCGGTGTTGGTGGTCTTGGCGACCTTGAAGCCCTTCTCCCGCAGAGCTCGGCCGACATCGCCGGCCAGGCCCTTGCGGTCGCCGCCGTTGAACACGCTGACCGTGACCTGGCCCGTCTTCAACTGGCCACCCTGGACGCTCTGGTCGACACACGGGGTCGGGGCCGGCGGCGGCACCGGCGCGAGCACGTTCGTATAGCCCCAGTAGGCGCCGTAGCACAGGATGCCGAGCAAGATGAGCAGCGTCACCGGCGTGCGGGCGATCCTGAAGATGCGTCCTAACACCGGCTGATCCTTGCCTTTCCTGCGGACTCCCTCGTCGTGCGCGCGAGCCTACCTGGTCGGTCGGGTCCTACTTGAGTTCCAACACCCGGGCGTGCATGGTCTGCCGTTGCTGGAGCGCGGCCCGAAGCGCGCGGTGCAGCCCGTCCTCCAGGTACAGGTCACCACGCCAGGCCACCACATGGGCGAACAGATCGCCGTAGAACGTGGAGTCCTCCTCCAGCAGGGCCTCGAGATCGAGGGTCCGCTTGGTGGTGACCAGCTGGTCCAGCCGGACCTGGTGCGGAGCGATGGCTGCCCACTGCTTCTGCACGTACCCGTGGTCGGGGTACGGCCGCTGGTCCCCGACCCGCTTGAAAATCACTGTGTCACCCTAGTCGAGGATCTCCGGGGCGGGCCAAATCGACATCGTTACGATTTGGAACATGAGTGACGCCGGCGCAGACGCCGCCTCCCCCGCTTCGGCACCGGTCGAGACCGTCTCCGCACCGGTCGAGCTGAGCCCCGAGGTGCAGGCCATCGTCACCGGTTACACCTTCGCCGAGCCCTCGATCGAGCTCGGCGTGCTGATGGAGAACGACGCGCCGATCCCGCAGGCGGTGGTGCGGATCCCGCTCGGCATGCTCAACCGGCACGGCCTCGTGGCCGGGGCGACCGGCACCGGCAAGACCAAGACGCTGCAGCTGATGGCGGAACAGATCTCCGCCGCGGGCGTGCCTGTCTTCGCCGCCGACATCAAGGGCGACCTGTCCGGCATCGCCGCCCCCGGCCAGCCCAGCGAGAAGCTGCTCGCCCGGACCCAGAAGATCGGACAGGACTGGCAGCCGCAGGCGGCGCCGGTCGAGTTCTATGCGCTCGGCGGACAGGGCGTCGGGGTGCCGCTGCGCGCCACCATGACCAGCTTCGGGCCGAGTCTGCTGGCCAAGGTGCTCGATCTGAACGCGGTCCAGGAGTCATCGCTCGGCCTGGTGTTCCACTATGCCGACGCCCAGGGGCTGCCGCTGCTCGACCTGTCCGACCTGCGCGCCGTGCTGCAGCACCTGACCAGCGACGAGGGCAAGGCGGAGCTGAAGACCATCGGCGGGTTGAGCGCGGCGACGGCCGGCGTCATCCTGCGGTCGCTGATCACGTTCTCCGACCAGGGAGCGGAGGCGTTCTTCGGCGAGCCCGAGTTCGACACCCGCGACCTGCTGCGGACCACGGCCGACGGACGGGGGGTTGTCTCGCTGCTGGAGCTGCCGAACCTGCAGGACCGGCCGGCGCTGTTCTCCACTTTCTTGATGTGGCTGCTGGCCGACCTGTTCCACGACCTGCCCGAGGTCGGCGACATCGACAAGCCGAAACTGGTGTTCTTCTTCGACGAGGCACACCTGCTGTTCAACGGCGCGTCGAAGGCTTTTTTGGACGCGATCGCCCAGACGGTGCGGCTGATCCGGTCGAAGGGCGTCGGCATCTTCTTCGTCACCCAGACCCCCAAGGACGTTCCGGATGCGGTGCTCGCACAGCTCGGCTCGCGGGTCCAGCACCAGTTGCGCGCCCATACGCCCAATGACGCCAAGGCGCTCAAGCAGACCGTGCTGACGTTTCCGAAGTCGCACTACGACCTGGCCGAGACGCTGCAGCAGCTGGGCACCGGCGAGGCCATCGTGACGGTGATGGATCCCGACGGCGCGCCGACGCCGGTGGCCTGGACCCGGATGCGGGCGCCGCAGTCGCTGATGGCGGCGATCCCGGAGGAGTCGTTGCGACCCGGCGTCGCGCAGTCAGCGCTGATGGGCAAGTACGGTCAGGCGATCGACCGCGACTCCGCCCGCGAGATGCTGGCCCGCAAGCTGGAGGAGGGCGCCGCGGCCGCCGAGCGCGAACGGCAGGCGGCGGAGGCGGCCAAGCAGGCCGAGCAGCAGGCGAAGGAGCAGGCCAAGGCGGACGAGGCGGCCCGGCGAGAGGCCGACCGCGCCGCGCGGACGTCGCCAGCGGGTTCGTCGCGCAGCCGCAAGCAGGACAAGAGCGTGTTCGAGCAGGTCACCTCTTCGGGCGCGTTCAAGGACTTCGCCCGCACCGCGGGGCGCGAGATCGTGCGGAGCATCTTCGGCATCGCGCGGCGCCGATGAGCGAGCCCGCGGGGACCGCGCCGCGGCGGGTCTGCGTTACCGGCAGCTCCGGGCTGCTCGGGCATGCCGTGGTGGCCGAGCTGCTGGCTGCGGGCTACGAGGTCGTCGGGGCCGACCGGCTGCCACCGCGGACCGAGCACCCGGCCTTCCGGTCGGTGACCTGGCACGGACGCGACGTCGGCGAACTGGCCCGGGAGCTACCGGGCTGCACCGGCATGGTCCATCTGGCAGCCATCCCGCAGCCATACCTCAACCCCGACGACGAGGTCTTCGCCAACAACACCACGGCCACCTTCGCCGCGCTGCAGGCCGCGGTCGGCGTCGGCATCACCAGGATCGCCATCGCGTCCAGCATCTCCGCCTACGGGATGGCGTTCGCGCCCGCCGAGCTCCGGGCGCTGTACGTACCGCTGGACGAAAGTCATCCGATCCGGGCCGCCGACCCGTACGCCGCCAGCAAGGAGGCCGACGAGGTGACCGCGCGGATGTTCTGCCGGCGCTACGAGCTGTCGATCGCGGCCCTCCGGTTCGCCTGGGTCGCCTCGCGCGAGGCGCAGCTGGACAGCGCGGCGGTCCGCGGCGAGCCGGCCGGCGGCCAGGAGCTGCGGAACCTCTGGGCGTACGTCGACGATCGCGACGCCGCCCGCGCCTGTCGGCTGGCGCTGGAGGCAGCCGAGCAGCGGCCGTACGGCTTCGCGGCCATGCACATCGTCGCGGCCGACTCGCTGGCCCGGGAGCCACTGGGCGACCTGATCGCTCGGGACGCGCCCGAGATCGAGATCCGCCGGGACCTGGGGCAGACCGGCGGGGCCTGGGCGATCGACCGGGCCGAGTCCTTGATCGGCTGGCGGCCGGCGCACTCCTGGCGGCACCTCCACTAGGCGCTACTGCAGCGAGCTGGTGAGCCGCATCAGGCTGTCGAACAGCTTCTCCGAGCGGGGCCGCTTCAGCCACTGGTCGAGGTGGATCTCCTTGCTCTTGGCGCGGTAGTCGTCCTCCACCGCCCGCATGTCGTCGACGAACTCCTTGCCCTCGACCAGCACCATCAGCTCCATGTGCAGGCTGAGCGAGCGGATGTCCAGGTTGCTGGTCCCGATCAGCGCGTGGTCGTCGTCGAAGGACAGGTGCTTGGCGTGCAGGATGTAGGGCGCCGGATACATGAAGATCCGGACGCCGGCCCGGAGCAGCTCCTCGTAGTAGGACCGCTGCGCGTGGTAGACCATGAACTGGTCGCCGATCTCGGAGACGAACAGTTCCACGCTCAGTCCGCGACTCGCCGCGGTCACCATGGCGCGCTGGATCGACTCGTCCGGAACGTAATAGGGGCTGGTCACACTGACCCGGTGCCGGGCGTTGTGGATCAGCGCGGCGAACAGCTTCGCGTTGTTGTCGTTGTCGAACGTCGGACCGCTGGGCAGCACCTGCATGTCGTACGCGGACGTGTCGCCCGGGTCGACCACTACCGCGGCGTTGTCCAGGAACAGCAGGTCGTCGGTCTCGGCGTACCAGTCGCTGGCGAACACCGCCTCCAGTTCCCGGACCGCGGGGCCCGTGACGCGCATCATCAGCTCCTGCCACTTCAGGCCGCGCTGGACGTTCTTCGGCTTGTTGTAGCTGCGGTCGGTCATGTTCTGCGAGCCGGTGTGGGCCACCTTGCCGTCCACGATCACGATCTTGCGGTGGTTGCGCAGGTCGGGACGACGCCACTCCCGCTTCAACGGATTGATCGGCAGCATCGCGTGATATTCGGCGCCCATCGCGGCGAAACGCCGGACAGCCTCCTTGCGGTTCGGATAGCCCACCTGTGCCACGTGGTCGGAGAGCACCCGGACCTTGACCCCCCGCTGGCAGGCGCGTTCCAGCGCCTGGAAGAACGGCTCGGTGACCTTGTCCATGACCAAGATGAAAAACTCGACGTTGACCCACTTCTCGGCCGCGTCGATGTCGGCGATCATCGAGTCGTACGACCCCACGTAGTCGCCGTTGATCGTTGCGTGGTTGCCGCCGACCATCGGCAGCGCGCCGAGCCGCCGGCTCATCCGCACCATCGACGGCAGGTAGTCCGGCCACTGGCCCTCCCGGCTGGTCAGGTGCAGCCCCTCGGTGCGTTCCAGGAACAGCTTGTTGACCTCGCGCTGCTTCTCCTTGCGCGACTTCGGCAGCTTCGGACTGCCGATCAGCAGGAAGAACAGGATGCCGATGATCGGCAGGAAGACGAACATCAAGATCCAGGCGATCGCCGACGACGGGTTGCGGTTCGTCGCCACGTACGCGCCCGCGACCAGGATGATCACGATGTCGAGGATCAGCAGCAGCCACGGCAACAGATCGGCCAACACGGTCATGGGCGGAGCCTAGTGGGATCGGGCGGCCGGCTCATCCTCCGACGCAGCTGAAGCGTCGATGGAATGTGCGTCCGGACCGGGCCGGAAAAGGGGCAGCCCGCCCCGGGGTTCGGCTGACCGGGGCGGGCTGCGGAAGGGGAGGCGTCGACGCGGTGTCAACCGACCGGCGTCAGCTGGTCGGCGTGCGCCGGGGCGTCGGAGTCGACGCTCGGCGAGCCGACGGGCTCGACCCGAGCCGGCCGGGGGAGAGACCGGGCCGGCCGGGACGCGAGGCGACGCTCCCGAAGTGCCTGACGGACCGACGATCGCTCGGCGGCCCGACGGCTGAGTTGGATGTCGGATTCGAGGGATCCGCGAGGCGCGACCCAGGGGTCGACGCTCACAGAACACAGTCCTGCGGTGAACATGATCGCTGCTCCTGGAAGGAAGGTTCGGCGGTCGGCGGACGCCGGCGCCGGGGTGGTGGCGTTTGCCGGATGGGCGCGTACGACGGCGCGCAGACCGGCGGAGACGGTGGTCGGACGTGGCCTGGCGAGGGCCGAAAGACGCAGGTCTCAGGCGAGAACGCCGGGGGCGGTGCCCCGAACGGCGTGATCGGCCGGACCGGACGAT
This sequence comes from Microlunatus ginsengisoli, assembly GCF_039537205.1. Taxonomy (NCBI): domain Bacteria; kingdom Bacillati; phylum Actinomycetota; class Actinomycetes; order Propionibacteriales; family Propionibacteriaceae; genus Microlunatus; species Microlunatus ginsengisoli. Next base: position 140,901 of record NZ_BAABAB010000049.1, read on the forward strand.
GTGTCATTGATCAACTCGGGCACCTCCCTTCCGTGGACGCGAGCGGCTCGGCCGCTCGATGCTGACGCGTTGTGCGTCGCGTCGAGACTACGGAACCGGTCCGCGGCCCGGCAACAGGTTTATCCGTACGGCTATCGTGAATGTCCCGGCGAGGCGAAGGAGTTGATCATGTCGGACTACTCGACGAGGCCGGAGGACGTGCCGGCGGCGGACTGGGCGGAGCAGCAGGAGGACGCCGATCCCGCGCGGGAGGCGGAGGAGGCCGAGGTTGCGGCGGAGCGGACCGAGCTGGGTTCCGGGGAGGTCGACGAGGCCGACCTGGCCGAGCAGCAGGCGGAGGTCTTCCTGGACGAGGACGAATAGCCACCTCAGGGTCCCTGGTCTAGATTTCCGGTCGTGACCGCGCCCGAGCCGCACCCGTCCGAGCCGCATCCGTCCGAGCCGCATCCGTCCGAGCCGTACCACTCCGAGCGGGCTCGCCGGGTGCTGCTTGCCCACAACGCGCCCGACCTGCTCTACGGCGCGATCGTGGCGGGTTCGGTGCTGGCCGTCGCCAGCGTGCACGTCGAGGACGGGACGAGTGTCGCGCTCGCGGCGGCGGTGGTCACCGCGATCTATTGGCTCGCCCACGTCTACGTCGAGTCGGTCGGCAACCGCTACCGCGATCGGGACCACAGCATCCATGCCAGGGTGCTGGACTCGATGCGCGACTCGGTGGAGGTGCTCGCCGGGGCGACCGCGCCCATTCTCGTCTTCGTGGTCGCCCGGTTGCTCACCGCCGACGTCCAGCAGGCCGCCGAGATCGCCTTGTGGGTCACGGTGGCCATGCTGATCGTCGCCGGTGCCGGGTCGGCCTATCTGGCCGGCGTCCGCGGCTGGCGACTGTGGGTGGAAGCGCTGGTCGCCGGCAGCTTCGGCATGCTGGTGATCCTGCTCAAATACCTGCTGCACTGAGCAGCCGGGGCTCACCCCTCGATCGGACGCCCCTCCGCCGCCCAGGCATAGATCCCGCCGTCCAGGTTGACCGCCTCGCGGCCCTGCCCGTTGAGGTAGGCCGTGACCCGCGCGGAGCGGCCACCGACCGCGCAGACACAGACCACCCGGTCCTCGATCTCGTCCAGCCGGGCCACCACCTCACCCATCGGGATGTGGATCGAGCCGCCGATCCGGCCCGCCGCCCACTCGTCGTCCTCGCGGACGTCCAGGATCATCCAGCCGTCGGCCCGGTGGGCCTCGAGATCGACGGCGCTGATGGTGGGAACCGGTTGACCGAACACGAGCGTGCAGCCTATCTCCGCCGGTCCGGCTCGGGCGATCTCGTAGGGTGGCCGCATGTCGACGCCGCTCGGGGACGTACCGGATCTGTTGCGCAGTGGCGGAGCCGGCCCGTTCGCGGACTTCATCGGCATCCAGATCGCTTCGGCGAGCCCGGACGAGGTGCGCGCGCACTGGACCGTGACCGATGCCCTGCTCCAGCCGTACGGGTTGCTGCACGGAGGCGTCCACTGTGCGGTGGTGGAGACGCTGGCCAGCGTGGCCGCCGCGGTCTGGCTGGGACCCGAGGGCCGGGTGGTCGGCACCACGAACAGCACCGACTTCTTCCGGGCCGCACGCCTCGGCGATCGGCTCAGCTCGACCGCGAGCCCCCTGCACCGCGGCCGGTCGCGCCAGGTCTGGCGGGTCGAGACCCGAGACGAGCAGGGCCGGCTGGTATCGGCCGGGCAGGTCGCCCTCCAGAACCTGACCGCCTGACCCGCTCCCGTCGCGTCTGCGTTCAGAAACCGCTCCCGACGGCGACCTCGGCGGTCAGCCAGTGCGGCCGTTGTCGTTCGGCGCCAGCGCCGGGCACGACCATGACCGGGCAGGGACCGGCGGCGATGCAGTGCCGGGCCACCCCGCCGAGCGCGAGGCTGGCAGATCGGCCGGTCCCGTGCCGCCCGATCACCATCAGCTCCGCGGTCCGACCGACCGCGTCGAGCACGGCCGCCGGCGCTCCGCTGACCACCGCTCGCCGCACCACGACGTCCGGGTGCTGCTCACCGAAGCCCGCCAGCGCCTCGGCGAGCTCGATCTCGGCCTGCTGCTCGAGCTCGTCGACAGCGCTCGGCTCGGCGGCCAGATAGCCGTACGTGAGGGCCAGGTCCGGTGTCCGCCAGGCATGGACGGCGGTCAGGGTCGAGCGACGCAACGCCGCCTCGGCGAACGCCGCCTCGACCGCCAGGCCCGCGTGCCCACGCTCGTCGACACCGACCACGACACCGCTGCCCGCCAGCTGTTCCTCGTGGTCGTCGCGCAGCACGACCACGGGGCACTCGGCCTCCGCCGCGACCCGACTGGTGGTCGAGCCGGTGTGCCAGCGGCGCAACGCTCCGATGCTGCGGCGTTGCAGCACGATCAGGCTGGCCGACGCCGACAGCTCGAGCAGCAGATCGACGCCGCTGCCCTGTCCGAGCCGGACCTCGAGCGGCCGGGCGGCGTCGAGATGATGACGGACGACCTTGCCTGCGCCGGCCAGCAGTTCCATCCCGCGACGCTCGCGATCCACCGGGGGATCGGTCGGCTCGAAGCTGGTGGCGGTGACCAGCGGCCGGCAGCCGTGAGCAAGCACCAGCGCGACCCGGCGGCGGTTGGCCTCGGCGGCCGCGAACCGCACCGCGGCCAGCTGCTCCTCGGCGGGACGCTCGTCCAGACCCAGCACCACGGGTCCGGTGCGTGCGATCTGGGTGTTCATCGTCGACCTCCTTGATCGGCCTGCCCGGCGCAGGCTCTCCAATTCCCAGCGTGGTCGCCGGGCCGGTCCGGGCACAGCGGCGTAGGCCCCGACCCGCGCGGGACGTAGGGCCCACGGCTCGCAGGCAACCTGGAATACTCCAGCCAAGTCGTCGTTTCCCACGCCTCGCGAGAGCCAGCCATGCCCCAACGTGCCGTCCATCGTCAACGTCGTCTTCGCGTCTCCGCGCTGTCCGCGATGGCGAATCCCTCGTCGCAGCGATTGGACGTGTGGCATCTGCTCGACGACGCGACCCAGCAGCTGGCGGCGGTGCATCGGGCCGGTCTGGACACCGCGGTGGAGGAGCGCCGGGTGCGCCGACAGCTGGACCGGCTGGCGGCGTACGAGCGGTATTGGTTGTATCCGGGGCAGGAGCGGCTCGCCCGGCTGCGCGACCACCTGGACGACATGGACACCGTCGAGCTGGCGGAGCAGGCGAATCTGGCGGCGCGGTTGCTGGAGGAGTACGGCGATCGGGCGGCCCTGTTCGACGACGACGCGCCGTTGGAGGAGCAGGAGCTGGTGGCGCGGGCGTCGCAGCAGCAGTTCTACACGGTGTTGCTGGCCGACGACTCGCCGGTCACCTCGCCGGACGGTCTGGCCGGCTCGCTGCGGGCATTGCGCCGGCCCACCGACGAGGTGCAGTACGAGATCTTGCAGGTGTCCAGCGTGGAGGACGCGATCACCGCGGTCGCGTTGAACGGCGAGATCCAGGCGGCGATCATCCGGCACGATCTGGCGCTGCGGTCCCGGGACCGGCTGCCGATCATGACCCGAGTGCTCGGGGTGGAGTCGATCGAGGTCGCGATCGATCGGACGTACGACTGGGTGGAGTGCGGTCAGTGGATCCGTGAGCTGCGGCCGCGGATCGATCTGTACCTGCTCACCGACGAGTCGATCGTGGCCGGGGCGGAGGAGGCGCCGGGAGTGTTCGACCGGACGTTCTACCGGCTGAACGACGTCACCGACCTGCACTCCACCGTGCTGGCGGGGATCCGGGCCCGCTACACGACACCGTTCTTCGACGCCTTACGGGCGTACGCCGAGTCGCCGGTCGGTCAGTTCCATGCGTTGCCGGTGGCGCGTGGGGCGAGCATCTTCAACTCGCGGTCGCTGCAGGACATGGGGGAGTTCTACGGCCGGAACATCTTCATGGCGGAGACGTCGTCGACCTCGGGCGGCCTGGACTCGCTGCTGGACCCGCACGGGGCCTTGCGGGAGGCGATGGACAAGGCGGCCGAGACCTGGAACAGCAACGCGACGTTCTTCGTCACCAACGGCACCTCCACCGCGAACAAGATCGTGGTGCAGTCCCTGACCCGGCCGGGCGACATCGTGCTGATCGACCGGAACTGTCACAAGTCCCATCACTACGGGCTGGTGCTGGCCGGCGCGAACCCGGTCTATCTGGACGCGTATCCGTTGCAGGACTACTCGATCTACGGCGCGGTGCCGCTGGAGCGGATCAAGCAGACCCTGCTCGACCTGGAGGCGGCTGGGCGGCTGGACCAGGTCCGGATGTTGCTGCTGACCAACTGCACGTTCGACGGGATGGTCTACAACCCGCTGCGGGTGATGGAGGAGGTGCTGGCGATCAAGCCGGACATCTGCTTCCTCTGGGACGAGGCCTGGTATGCGTTCGCGGTCGCGGTGCCGTGGGTACGGCAGCGCACGGCGATGGTCGCAGCGGAGCGGTTGGAGCAGGAACTGGCCAGCCCGGCGTATGCGGCGCGCTACCGCCGGTGGAAGGCGGAGATGGCGGACGTGCCCCGGGCGGAGTGGGCGCGTCACCGGCTGCTGCCGGACCCGTCGAAGGCGCGGATCCGGGTCTATTCCACGCACTCGACGCACAAGTCGCTGTCGGCGTTGCGGCAGGCGTCGATGATCCACGTTCGCGATCAGGACTTCAACAAGCAGTCGCGGGAGGCGTTCGCGGAGGCGTTCCTCACCCACACCTCGACGTCGCCGAACCAGCAGCTGATGGCGTCGCTGGACCTGGCCCGGCGGCAGGTCGACATCGAGGGTTTCGAGATGGTCCGCTCGGCGTACAAGATGGCCCTCGCGTTCCGGCAACGGGTGCGGACGGACCGGCTGCTCAGCAAGTGGTTCACCATCTTGGACGAGTCCGATCTGGTACCGGAGGACTACCGGGCATCCAGTGCGCCGTCGCAGCCGTCCGTTGGTCAGGTCGACCGCTGGAACGAGTCCTGGCGCGACGACGAGTTCGTGCTGGACCCGACCCGGGTGACGTTGTACATCGGGAACACCGCGCTGAACGGGTACGAGTTCCGCGAGGAGATCCTGATGGGGCGCTACGGCATCCAGATCAACAAGACCTCGATCAACAGCGTGTTGTTGATCTTCACCATCGGAGTCACCTGGTCGAGCGTGCACTACCTGCTGGAGGCACTGCGCCGTACGGCCGCCGATCTGGAGCGGGAGCGGTCGCTGGCCAGCCGGGCCGAGCGGCAGCTGCAGAACGACAAGATCCGGGCGCTGACCACGAACCTGCCGGCGCTGCCCGACTTCAGCGACTTCGACCCGGCCTTCCGGGCCACCCCGACGTCACCGGACGGCGACGTCCGGGCCGCCTTCTATGCCGGCTACACCGACACCGACAAGACCTACGTCCCGCTCGCTTCGGCGGCCGCGCTGCTCCGCGAGGGCCGCCGGCTGGTCTCCACCACGTTCGTCGTTCCCTATCCGCCCGGGTTCCCCGTGCTGGTGCCCGGGCAGAGCGTGTCGGAGGCGATCATCGAGTTCCTGCTCAAGCTCGACGTCAAGGAGATCCACGGCTACCGACCCGAGCTCGGCCTGTCGGTGTTCACCGAGGACGCCCTGACCGCGATCGATGCGACCCGCGCCTGACAGCTGCCCCGCGGTCTCGGATCAGCTGCTCACCTCGGCGAGCTCCTGAGCCCTGCGGTCGGCGACGGCGGTCCGCAGGTCCTCGGTGACGAGGTCGGCGTTGATCACGGCGCCGGCCATCGCCCCGGCCGCGGCGGAGGCGCCGACCTGGGCCATCGGATCGGCCACGTTGCCGGCCACCCAGATGCCCGGTACGTCGGTCCGACCCGCCGCGTCCGCGGGGACGTACGAGCCGATCCCCATCGGGTGCTCGACCGCCCGGAGTCCCACCCCGGCGAGGAGATCGGCACGCGCGGTCATCCCGGTCTGGACCGCGAGCACGGTGCGCTCGACCACGGTTCCGTCGGTCAGCCGCACGCCCGACAAGCGGTCGTCGGAGATCTCCAGGCCGCTCACCGTGGCCTCGACCAGCCCGATCCCGGCCGCCGCGAGCTCCTCTCGCTGGTCCGCGGAGAAGGTCACCCCGTCGGCGAACATGATCACGTCCCCGCTGAGCTGGCGGAACAGCAGGGCCTGGTGCAGGGCACGCTCGGACGAGGCGAGCACACCGATCGCCCGGTCGCGGACCTCCCAGCCGTGGCAGTACGGGCAGTGCACGACGTCTCGGCCCCAGCGCTCGGCCAGGCCGGTGACCTCGGGCAGCACGTCGATCACGCCGGTGGTGACCAGCAGCCGCCGGGCTCGCAGCGTCCGTCCGCCGGCGAGCGTCACCAGGAAGTCCGTCCCGTCCCGTTCGGCCGCCACGACCTCTGCGTCGAGCACCTCGCCGCCGTAGCGGCGGACCTCGTCGCGACCCAGCGCCAGCAGCTCGGCGGGCGCCATCCCGTCGCGGCCCAGCAGCCCGTGGACGCCCTCCGCGGGCGCATTGCGCGGTTGCCCGGCATCGATCACCAGGACGCGGCGTCGCGACCGGACCAGCATCAGGGCGCCGTTCAGCCCGGCGGCCCCGCCACCGATCACCGCTACGTCGTATCGATCCGTTGGATGTGCGTTCATGATGCCAGCATGCGCCCGTCCGGAGCGCGACGCAAACGGCTTTGCCGGAATGGCAAACTGGCTTCATGGACGAACATCTGGACGAGACCCTCGGGGCCGTCGGCCCGCGCCTTCGGCGGCTTCGGCAGGAGCGGGACATCACGCTCACCGAGTTGTCCGAGGCCACCGGCATCTCGATCAGCACGTTGTCCCGGCTGGAGTCCGGCGCGCGCCGGCCGACCCTGGAGCTGCTGCTGCCGCTGGCTCGTGCCCACGGCGTGACCCTCGACGAGCTCGTCGACGCGCCGCCGACCGGGGATCCTCGCGTGAACCTGCGGCCGATCAAGCGCAACGGCCGCACGATGCTGCCGTTGACCCGGCGGTCCGGCGGCATCCAGGCGTACAAATTCGTCGTCCCGGCGCGCAAGCGGGCGACGCCGCGGGTGGAGCTGAAGACCCACGAGGGTTACGAGTGGCTCTACGTGCTGGACGGCCACCTGCGCCTGGTCCTGGGTGAGCGCGACCTGGTGCTCGGCCCGGGCGAGGCGGCCGAGTTCGACACCCGAGTGCCGCACTGGTTCGACGCAGCCGACACCGGCGCCGTCGAGTTCCTCAGCCTGTTCGGGCGGCAGGGCGAGCGAGCGCACCTCAGGGCTCGGCCGCGCTCCGGCTGACACCGGCGACCCGATTGCCGACCCGGTGCCGCTACGCCGCCGGACCGGTGGTGCCGCGGACCACGAGCCGGACCGGGAGGGAGCGCTGCCGGTCGTCGCCGGTGGCTCCGTCGAGCAGCAGCCGGGTCGCCTCGCGAGCCTGCTCGCGGACGGGCTGGGCGATGGTGGTCAGATCCATGTAGGCGGCCATCTCGTGATCGTCGAAGCCGACCACGGAGACGTGACCGGGCACCGACAGACCCGCCCGGCGCAGGGCCTGCAGGGCGCCGATGGCGAGTTCGTCGCTCATCGCGAACAGTGCGGTCGGCAACCGCGGTTGGGTCAGCAACTGTTCGGCGACGGTGACCCCGCCCGCCATCCGCGAGCCGTCGGCGATGACGATCCATTCCGGACGCTCGCGGAGGCCCGCGTCGGCGAGCGCGGCGTCGAACCCGTGCCGTCTCGCCCGCGTCGTGGCGAGTCCCACCGTCTCGTTCGGGTCGAACGAGATCAGCCCGATGTCGCGGTGGCCGAGCCCGATCAGGTGCTGGGTGGCGACTCGCGCGGCCGCCTCCTCGTCGATCCCGACACCGGGGCGGCCGGGAACGTAGCCGCCGACGACCGTGATCGGCAGTCCGGTCCGATCCAGGGCGGCGCGCTCGACCGGGTCGAACGACGACGAGACGACCACGATGCCGTCCAGCTGCCCGAGCGGCAGGACGCGCTCGAAGAAGCGGCGGCGGTTCTCTGCGCCGCCGATGTTGTGCAGCACCATGCGGTGGTCGGCGGGAGCGAGCGTCTGCTCGATCGCGCTGATCGCCTCGGCGAAATACCACTGGCTCGGGAACCGGGCGAGCACTCCGATCAGGGGGATGTGGTCCGGGGTCCGGGGCAGGCTGTAGGCGAGCTCGCGGGCGGCGGCGAGCACCCGGTCCCGGGTCGCCGCGGACACCGACGGGTTTCCGCGCAGCGAGCGGGAGGCCGTCGCCGGCGAGACGCCGGCGCGGCGGGCGACCTCACGAATGCCGGCGCCACGGCCACTCTGAAACTGTTGCTCACCGTCCCTCATATTGGGCGTGATTTTACCCGACGGCCTAACTCGTGTCATGATGACGCTCGAGCAGATCAAACCTAGTGAGAAGGCGGTAGGTCTTCTTGGCCGACGGAGCAGTCAGAATATGAAACTGTTTCACGAGGAGTCTTGATGCGCGCCGCTCCGCTCAATCTGACGGAGTCAGACTCGCGCTGGCTGACGGGTCAGCTCGCCGCGGGTGAGGACTCGGAGCAGGCGCGCCGCGCCCGGATCGTCCTGCTGGCCGCCGAGGGGCTACGCAACGTCGAGATCGCCGAGCGGCTCGAGCTGTCCCTCCCCACGGTCGCGAAGTGGCGCAACAGGTTCGCCCAGAGCGGCGTCGCCGGTCTGCTCGACCTGCCCCGCAGCGGTCGCCCGCGCACCGTCGACCATCGCCAGGTGGTCGAAGCCACGCTGGGGGCCCCACCCGTCGAGCTGGGTGTCGCCCACTGGTCAAGCCGGCTGCTGGCCCGCCATCTCGGGGTCGGCGACGCCACGGTGGCGCGGATCTGGCGTGAGTACGGAATCGCGCCCCGCCCGCGCGGGACGTACGAGTTCGCCGTGTCGCCGAGCCTCACCGCGCGGTACGTCGACGTGCTCGGCCTCTACCTGACTCCGACCTGCCGGGCGGCGGTCCTCGTCGTCGACGAAGAGCGCCAAGCGGCGCCGCGCGCCGCGCGACACGGTTCGAGGCCGGTCGACCTCGACTGCGCGCCGGATCGCGTTCCGGGAGTCCGATCCACCCGTGAGGGTGCCGATACCGGCCGGGCCGCTTCGTCGACGCAGCACAGCCGTGAGTTCATCCGGCAGATCGCATCGGCATACCCGGAGCGCGAGCTGCACGTCATGATCTCGAAGGCCGATGCGGCCGGGCCGGTTCGTGACCCGCAAGCGGCCGTCCGGCACCCGAGCTTGGCCCTGCACACGGTCGCCGCCGACGAGCAGTGGCTCAACCTGGTCGAGGTCTGGCTGCTGATGATGGCCGCGCGAACGGCCGACGGCCGCAGCCTGTGTCCGATCGACCGGGTGCGCTCTCTGGTCGGCAGCGGGCAGTCGGCGGTCTGGATCAAGCGGCCGGCCGGGCTCGGGCAGGGCCCGACGCGCTGGTCGGGCCGGCGCCGACGCAGCGGCTGGGAGCGGGACTCCGCGTGAGCCGGCTGTCGTCGCCGGAGCGTGCGAGGTCCGGCCGGTAGAGTCGGCTCATGTCGCAGGATCCGGTGCCGCTCGGCCAGCTGCGCGTCGGACACGCCGAGCGGGACGCGGTCGCGGAGATCCTGCAGGCCGCGGCGGCCGACGGTCGGCTGGGCCTGGACGAGCTCGACGAGCGACTCGGGGTGGCCCTGCAGGCACGGACGTACGCCGATCTGGAGGGACTGCTCTCCGACCTCTCCGTCGATCTGCCGTGGCGCGCCACCCCGACTCCGGCGGTCCAGCCGGTGCGGACACAGGGCCCGCCGCCGGTCGGCTACTCGCGTGAGGACCCGCTCCGGCTCGAGGGCGGTCTCAGCAGCGAGAAGCGGGACGGCAGCTGGGTCATCCCGCCGTTCGTGCGGCTCGGCTCGGGGATGGGGTCGGTCAAGCTGAACTGCCTGCTGGCCAGGCCGGCCGCCGGGGTGATCGAGGTCGAGGTGGTGCCCGGAGCCGGCTCGGTGCTGATCATCCTGCCGGACGGCTGGGGCGTCGATGCCGACCGGCTGACCAAGTCGATGGGCAGCAAGACGATCAAGGTGCCGCGGGACCCCGCCCCGGGCAAGCCGTTGCTGGTCTTCTACGGCGGCGTCGGCCTCGGATCCTTCAAGGTGCGGCCGGGAAGCCGCCGCGAGCTGAGGCGGATCGAGGACGCGCGGTCTCGCTGATGCCGGGTCCGTCCTACGGTGGACCTCCCGATCGGCAGGAAGGCAGCGTGCGATGCAGGCGACTGGTGTGGTGACGAATCTCTCCGTCGGCGACACGGCCGAGGCGCGGGAGTTCTACGAGGGCTTCCTCGGGCTCAGTGTCGAAGGCTTCGACCTCGGGTGGGTGCTGAACCTGCGTTCCCCCGACGGCCGGGCCTCGGTCCAGCTGGTCTCCCGGGACGCGACCGCGCCGGTCGACTCGGTGATGTCGGTGCACGCCGGCGACCAGGTCGAGTCCGCCTACGACGACGCCCAGCGGCGCGGCCTGGAGATCGTCTACCCGCTCACCACCGAGCCCTGGGGGGTGCGCCGGTTCTTCGTCCGCGCCCCCGACGGCAACGTCATCAACATCGTCAGCCACGTCGACGACTAGCCCGGCACCCGCTCAGCCGCCGCACTCCGCACCCCAGCGCTCGACTTCGCACGGTGCAGTTGAGACAGTGCACGGAGGGTGCGAAGTCGACCTCCGAGGTGCGGTGTGGCCGGCCCGGACCGCTCGGTTGGCCCACGGCGGCCCGGTTTCCACCGGGCCGGACCGGGATCCGGGGGTTGGTCCCGGGTGGGATAATCGCTCCTCGTGTCGTCCCTACCCTCTCTGCTGAGCGAGCGCATCCAGGCGGTCGCTGGGGTGGATCCGGAGCTCCGCCCGGCCACCAAGCCCCAGTTCGGCCACTACCAGTCCAATGTGGCCCTGCGCCTGGCCAAGAGCGAGGGACGCCCGCCGCGCGAGGTGGCGGCGAGCATCGTCGAACGACTGCAGATCGACGACCTGTGCGAGCCGCCGGAGATCGCCGGTCCCGGCTTCATCAACCTGCGACTGAAGACCACGGTGCTGGCGGGGGCGGTCGACGGCCTGCTCGCGGACCCCCACACCGGCATCGCCCAGACCGATCGGCCGCAGACCGTGGTGATCGACTACTCCGCCCCGAACGTGGCCAAGCAGATGCACGTCGGGCACCTGCGGACCACGATCATCGGCGACTGCTTCAACCGGGTGCTGACCGCGCTCGGCCACCGGGTCATTCCGCAGAACCACATCGGCGACTGGGGCACCCAGTTCGGGATGCTGGTCGAGGAGACGCTGGACGAGGGGATCGATGCCTCGGCACTCACCCTGGCCGAGGCGGAGGATCTCTACAAACGCGGATCGAAGCACTTCCGGGAGGACGAGGAGTTCGCCACCCGGGCCCGGAAGCGGGTAGTCGCGCTGCAGTCGGGCGACGAGCAGACCCGGAAGATCTGGCGCGACCTGGTGGCCGTTTCGCTGGTCGGCTTCAATGCGACGTACGCCCGGCTGAACGTCAAGTTGACCGACGACGACCTGGCCGGGGAGTCGACCTACAACGACGACCTGGCCTCGGTGGCCGCCGAGCTGGAGGCGAACGGGACGGCGGTGATCGACGACGGGGCGCTGTGCGTGTTCGTCGAGGGCTTCAACGCGCCGATGATCGTCCGCAAGTCCGACGGCGGTTACGGCTACTCGATCACCGACCTCGCGGCGGTCCGGCACCGGATCCGCGACCTGCACGCGAACCGGTTGATCTACGTCACCGACGTTCGCCAGGCGGATCACTTCGCCCAGGTCTTCGCCGTCTGCCGCAAGGCCGGCTGGTTGCCGGACGACGCTGCCGCCGAGCACGTGGGCTACGGCATGGTGCTCGGCCCGGACGGCAAGCCGTACAAGACCCGGGACGGCAAGGCCATGCTGCTCGCGGACCTGCTCGACATGGCCGAGGAGAAGGCGGCGCCGCCGATCGCGCTGGCCGCGATCAAGTACGCCGACCTCTCCAACGGCCTGAACAAGGACTACGTGTTCGACGTCGACCGGATGGTGCAGACGACGGGAAACACCGGCCCGTACCTGCAATACGCCCATGCCCGGATGTCGCAGGTGCTGCGCAAGGCCGAGGCGGAGGGGCTCGGCTCGCCGGAGACGGTCACCGTGCTGGACGAGCCGGCCGAGCAGACGGTCGCGCTGCTGCTCTCGCGCTACGGCGAGGTGGTCGACGAGGTCGCCCAGACGCTGCAGCCGCACCGGCTGTGCGCCTACCTGTACGACCTCGCCGTCGCCGTGTCCACGTTCTACGAGCAGTGCCCGGTGCTGAAGTCCGCCGGTGCCGTCCGCAACTCGCGGTTGGCCCTATGTCGCGCCGTCAAGCAGGTGCTGGCCAGCGGCCTCGACCTGCTCGGGATCGAGGCGCTCGACCGGATGTAGTGCTTCGCGGCCGCGTTCCGGACGGGGGTCCGGAACGACCGTCCCGCCCACCTCGCCCGGAAACTGTGCAGCTGTTGCATCGACACGCCGGCGGCGGATGCAACAGCTGCACAGTTAACGGTCGGTGGCCCGGAACGAGCGAACCTCAACCAAGCGGGTCGGGGTGCTGCTGGCGGTCGGCGGCGAGCCAGGCAGCGCCGACGATGCCGGCGGTGTTGCGCAACTGGGCGGGCACGATGTCGCACTTGAGGTCGAGCAGGTGCAAGAACTTGTCGGAATCCTTGCTGACCCCGCCGCCGACCACGATCAGGTCCGGCCAGAGCAGCGCCTGGACCGCCGAGTAGTAGCGCTGCAGCCGCTTGGCCCACTTCTCGTAGCTCAGCCCCTCGATGTCCTTGATGCTCGAGGCGGCCCGCTTCTCCGCGTCGTAGCCGTCCAGCTCGATGTGGCCCAGCTCGGAGTTCGGGATCAGCACGCCGCGATAGACGATCGCGGTTCCGATCCCGGTGCCGAGGGTGGTCATCAGCACCAGACCGGGATGTCCCTTCGCGGCGCCGAAATGGACCTCGGCGATACCGGCCGCGTCGGCGTCGTTCATCAGGTAGATGTCGCGGCCGAGGACGTCCTCGAACACCTTCTCGGCCTGGCAGTCGATCCAGGACTTGTCGATGTTCGCCGCGGAGCGGGTCTGGCCGTGGGTCACCACCGCCGGGATGGTGATTCCGATCGGGCCGTCGCCGATCTGATCCACGAAGTTGTCCACGATCTCCGCGACGACCGTCGCCACGTTCTCCGGAGTGGACTTCTTCGGGGTGTCGATCCGCAGTCGTTTGGCCGCGAACTCTCCTGTGGTCAGATCGACCGGCGCGCCCTTGATGCCGCTGCCGCCGATGTCGATGCCGAGCACCGGACGCTCGGTGTGGGGAGTCGCTACCAGGAGAGCTGCTTCGGTCATAGAGCGGAGCCTATCCAGCACCCGGCGGTCGGCACGAGGGGCTCGTGGCGTCGGGCCGGCGCGTTTTCCGCGCCGCAGGGCACAGACCAGCCCGGATCAACCGGTGAGCGGGGTCAGCTGGGTCCGGCACCAGACGTACAAGTCCTCGTCGAAGACGTACGCGGAGGAGAAGTAGAAGCCGTAGAACCGGCGGTAGACCGCCATCCAGTGGGCCAGATCGGTGCCCCAGCGGCCGACCGCCTCCGCTTCGAGCCAGCGGGCGTCGTCGGCGGCGCCGTCGTAACGTTCGAGCTCGAGGAACATCACCGCCCCCGCGAGGTCCATCGCCGGATCGGCCAGCAGGGTGTGCGGGCTGAAGTCCCCGACACCGGTCACCGTCGGCTGTCCGCGGCCGTCGACCGAGACGTACGTGTTCGCCGGGCAGAAGTCGCCGTGGACGACCGCAGGGCGGACCGATCGAGACGCGAGAGCGGCCATCAACTGGTCCCAGACGCGCGAGATCTCCGGCAGGTCCGCCTCGAGCCTGTCCCTGCTCACCGCGACCTGGGGTTGCAGCTGCGCGGTCAGCAGCGCGGCCAGCGAGTCGAACTGCTGCGGTGCGCCCGCACCGACCAGCCGAGCGAAGCCGGCGAGCGGTGCCGGCAGCGCCGAGACGGCCTGGGCGGCGTCGAGATAGCTCAGCAGCGCGGTCCGGCGCTCCTCGGGAGCGGCGGTTGCCAGCCACCGGTCCAGGCTCACGCCGTGCAGCCGGGACGTGACGGTATAGATCCGGCCGGCCCGCTCGCCGTTCTCCAGCACGGTCGGGAGCTCGATCGGGCCACCGGTCCACATCCGGTAGAGCCCCTGCAACTGCGCGATCACCTGAGCCGTCGACTCATGGTCGGAGTGATAGATCCGCAGCACCCGGTCCTGATCCAGCGCGTACACGGTCGCCTCGCCGCCCCGACCGAGCACCTCGTCGCGCTCGACGCCGAAGTGGTCAAGGATGCTCTGCGTGTCGCGCTGCTCCGCCGGCAGGCCGTCGCGGGCCCGATCGGCCCGACGTGCCGCTCGGGCCCGGTCCAGCTGAGTCAGCACGAGCGGCCGGGCCAGGGCCGCGTCCAGCTGATGGGCGACGGCGTGCACCGGTCCGCGCGGGGTGTCGACATGGACGTCGGCCAGGCCGAGCAGGCGTTGCAGCGGTCCCTGCCGCAGACGGACGGACTGGCTCTTGGCATGCGGAACGACGTTGCGGACGTGGGTGATCCAGCCGTTCTCGGTGATCAGCACGCGCTGGTCCATGCCGGAGCGCAGGGTCCAGAAGTCGTACGGCCGGACCCATGCGGCGCGGTGGGGCGCCCGGACGAGCGGGATCGCGTCGAGATCGATCCCGGGCAGGATGCGGTCGAGCGCGATCCGTACCTCGTCCGGGCCGGCCACCGGAAGCAGCACACTGGACGAGGAGTTGTCGTCGTCCTCGTCACTGGTCGCGTAGCCGAGGATGTCGATGTCGACCCGGTACCAGCCGAGCGCGCGCCAGAGCAGCGGCTGGCTGATCCGGACGCCCTGGATACGGTTCACCGGGACCGACTGGCTGCTCAGGTTGGTCAGCCCGCGGGTGATCCGCAAGCCGCGCGCGGAGTCGGCGATGGTGAAGTGGAACATCGCCACGATCCGGTTGCTGATCAGGGAGAACAGGCTGATCACGGCCGGGATCAGACCGGTCAGGGCGAAGGTGGAGCCGGTCGCGGAGACGATCAGGATGACGATGGTGAACACCGCGGTGCCGATGAACTCACTGGACAGCAGGAAGCTGCCGAGCAGTCGCGGCGGCCCGACGGTGACCAAGGGTCGCTCGGCGGTGCCGAGGTCGGTGAGCCGGCTGGCCGGGCGGGCGGACTGCGCGTCGGCGATCGATGCCTGCTTGCCGTGCGCCCGGGTGAGCAGGTAGTCCCGCAGCCGGCTCGCCTCCGCCTGGCTGAGGTAGCGGAGCTTGATTCCGTTGCCGCCGGCGCCCGCCTCCAGCCGCAACTCGGCCAGACCGAACAGCCGGGCCGCGAACGGCTGGATCACGTCGACGGACTGGAGCCGCTCGAACGGCACCTTCTTGGACTGCTTGAAGACCGCCCCGGTCTCGATCCGCAGTTCGTCGTCGTCGATCACGAAGCGGGTGAAATACCAGCTGACCAGCCCGGCGAGTGCGGCGATCAGGACCACGGCGCCGACGATCGGCACGAGCCAGGCGAGGTCGCCGGTGTCCAGCCGCTCGTCGCTGTTCAGCTGGTCGATCACCTGGCGGGAGAAGCCGAAGATGATCGCCACCAGGATGAGCCAGCCGCGGATGAACGGAGTCAGCGGGTGCGGTCGGCGGGTTTGCTTGGCCTGGCTCTGCCGAGCCGCCGCGCTCAGATCGTTCGTCTCGGGGGTCTCGTCTGGGCGCTGAGTTTCTCCCTCCGCTGTGCCTGTGCCTGGAGCTTCTCCCCCCGCTGTGCCCTGAGCCTGTCGAAGGGCCTCGTTGCTCGGTTCCGTCATAGCCCCGAGGCGCGCGACTCGCCGAGCTCGGTGAGCCGATCGCGCAGCCGGGCGGCCTCGTCCGGCGCCAGACCGGGAATCCGGGCACCGGTCTCCGGGCTGGCCGTCCGCAGGCTGACCGCGGCCAGACCGAACGCACGCTCCAGCGGGCCCGACTCGACCTCGACCAGCTGCATCCGGCCGTACGGGACGGCGACGAGCTTGCGGAACCAGACGCCGTGGGTGATGTAGAGGTCGTCCTCGCGCTCGACGTAGCCCCAGGAGGTCCAGCTGGGGCTGCTCCGGATCAGCCGGAACAGGCTGTATCCGCCGGTCGCCGCCCAGATCGCCGCGGAGAACCACCACCAGTTGCCGCCGCCGATCAGCCCGAACAGCAGCGCCGGGATGGTTCCGAGCAGCGGCGGGACGGTGCAGGCGAGCAGTTTGCGCATCGTCTTGTAACTCGGGGAGAGGCGCTGCCACTCGTAGCCCGGTGGTGCGAAGAGCTCGTCCATGACGGTCTCAAGGCTAGCCAACGCTCCCGGTCCGCTCCGGCGGCGCTCCGGCCGCGCCGATGAGCCACGCCAGGATCGCCTCGGACTCGTTCAGCAGTGACACGTGCCCGTGTCCCGGCCGCACGTGGACCTCGGCGTGCGTCAGGTGGTCGCCGAGCCAGCGACCGTGGCCGACCGGCACCATGAGGTCGTCTGTTCCGTGCCAGACGGCGACCGGACAGGTGACCCGCTCGAGCTCGAATCCCCAGCCGGAGACGAAGGCGAGGTCGTCGTCGCGCCAGCCCGCGATCCCGGATGACACGCCGTGGCTGGCGACCTCGATCATGAAGCTGTCGAGCCCGTCGGCCATGGCGCGCCGGTCGGCATCGCAGAAGACGTCGCTGGGGGACGCCGTCAGGGCCTCGGCAGTGACGGTGGCCATCGCCGGCGCCGCCTGGATCAGCAGCGGTTCGAGCGCCGCGCGGCCCTCGGCGGCGAAGCCGAACTCGGCGACGTTATCCGCACACATGCCCGCACTGAAGTCGAGGCCCTGGCCGTCGTGCGGCGCCACCCCGGCGAGCAGGGCGACACCGCGGCAGCGCTGCGGAAGCAGGGCTGCGCAGGCGAGCGCGTGCGGACCACCACCGGACCAGCCGAGAGTGAGGAAGTCATCGACGCCGAGCGCGTCCAGCAGGATCTCGACGTCGGGCGCGACGTCGGCGATCCCTCGCTCGGGCCGGGGTGTCGAAGCACCGTAGCCGGGCCGCCCGGCGAGGATCGTCCGGAGGCCGTGTCGCGCGGCGGCGGCGAAGACGGGCGGGATGCGGACCGCACCACCCGGTGTTCCGTGATGGACCAGCAGGGCCGGCCCGTCAGCGGGACCGTCCAGCAGATACTCCAGGACACGACCGTTCGGCAGCGCGATGGTCTCCACAAGTGCTCAGCGTAGAACCGTCGCGCGGCGCCAACGTTCGAGTCAGCGGCGGCGACGTTCGGCCTTGGGCGGCTTCGGTCCACGGACCGACACGCCACCGAACAGGCTCATCCCCTTGATCACCAGCACCGGCGCCCGCGGGTCGCGTTCGCCGAGGTCCTTGATGTCGGTGCCACCGAAGATGCCGGCGGTCTGGTCGCGCACCTCCATGCCCGCGGGCAGCTTGATGTCGAGGCCGCCGAAGCACCACATCCCACTGATCTCGACCACCGGTCCCTCGAACGTCGCCTCCCGCAGGTCGAGATCGATGCCGCCGAACAGCGCGTACGCCCTCGACTGCTTCTTCATCCGCCAGCGGCCCTTGCGGTTCACACCGCCGAATACCGCAATCATGTTGTCGACGTCGTCCGACGCGTGCGCGGTGTCGATCTGGTAGGGCGAGTCCGCCTGGCTGGACAGCGTCGTCATCTTCGGCGGCGCAACCACGACGAGGTCATGGGTGAGCGGGACGAGCTCGTCGAACGTCCGCGCCGCCATGGCCTTGTCGAGCCGCTCGTCGTGCTCCTCGCGGGTGAGCCGGCCCTCCGCGTACGCCGTGCTGAGCACCGTGGCGACCTGGTCACGGTCGGCGTCGGAGGCGCGCAGGTTTCCGCCGGCGATCGGGCCGACGTTGACGGGTTCGGGACGGCTGTCAGTCATATCGTCAACGCTATGCCTGCCGAGCCGATCGTTCCACGCCTCGGCGCGCATACCAGGGCGGCGCTTCCTATCGATCCGGGAGATCCCTGAGCCCGGATGGTGGCTCCCTGCTCCGCCACGTGATCCGGGTCACTCCCGATGGATCGCGATGTCGAACATGTTGCCCTCCGGGTCCGCGAGCGTGGTCCAGACCGCGCCGTATTCGTCGAAGTCGCCGAGGTGGGTCGCGCCAAGCGCGATCGCCCGCGCCACCGCCGCGTCCTTGTCCTCGGTCATCAGGTCGATGTGCAGCCGGTTCTTCCCCGCCCGCGGCTCGGGCACCTGGAGGAACATCAGGCCGGGAAACGGCGGATCCGTGCTTGCCGGGATGAACGCGAAGTATTCGTTCGGGTCCTCGGCGAGCGGCCGGTCGAGCAGTTCGGCGTAGAAACCGCCCAGCCTGCTCGCGTGCTCGCAGTCGACGACGACCTGCGCGAATCTCAATGCTGCTGTCATGCGTGAGCCCTCCTGGTTCGAGATCGGCTAAGCTACAGCGGCGGTCTGACAGTTCTCTGTCCTCGGGCCGTCCAGCGGATGTAGTTCAATGGCAGAACATCAGCTTCCCAAGCTGACAGTGCGGGTTCGATTCCCGTCATCCGCTCCACCCCCGAAAGCCCTGGTCACACGTACGTTCCGTGACCAGGGCAGAAATCGAAAATCAAGTCTATCCGCTCGCCGTGCCCTCGACGTGGATACTGCAGTGCTTGACGCCGGTCTGATCAATCAAGTGCCAGCTCGGCCGGCTGCACCCGACCGAGTCGACCGCGGCGCGGGGGGGTGCGAAGTGGAAGACAGCGACCTTCGGCGTGACAGCATCCTCTTCGTCAAGCGCTCGGAAGCGGGTCGACTTCGAGACACTAACGATCGAGGCCGCCGATCCGAGGGTGCGGTAGGAGAACGCTTGCGCGCGGGCGCTGTTGCGGAGGTTCTACCTACGGACAGCTAGAACCCGCCTCCTCCGCCCACATCAACTCCTCCTCCTACGCCCATGTTCGGTGGATCGTGGTACCCCGTGCCGTGGCTCGGTGGGATCCGCTCCCCAGCGTCTGTTTTCCCGCAGCGCGAGCAGACCAAGACGGGACGGGCTGCTTCTACGTCGTCGAGGCGTCGCATTTCGGTTTCCCAGTTGTGCCGGCCGACCCGGCACGCAAGCGACTTGCTCATGCCCGAGACGTTAGCGACGCACTCGCCCCCGGAGCCACGGACAAAGCCCCATCAGCGCGTCGTTGGAGCTCGCTTGTGAGGTCAGGGCTCGCGGCCGTGGTCTGTCAGACTGGGCGGGTAGTCGGTGTCGGTGATGGTGTGACCGTCGAGGATCAGCCGGGTCGCGCTGCCGTACAGCGCCGGCCTTCCTCGACTCTGCAGCATCGTTGTTGACAGTGACGGCACCCGCCGCGCAAGGGAGGTGGATCCGGCATTCATCGCGTGGGATCAGGTGTCGTCGATTGTGCTCGGAGTCCAAGACGACACCTTCCCGCGCATCGCGATGCCGGTCTCGGACGAGTTGATGCAGTGACGCCCCGCGCGAGACCCCACGATGGGATCGCACTCTCGCACCCTGCATCCAAAGGACCTCACGACCCATCGGGCGGGCGTCGACAACCCGGAGCCGCGCCAGCCGGCACACACGGGAGAGCGCTCTCGGCGGCATGTCACTTCTGTCCAAGCCGGTGCCCGACGAGCCGTCGACCGCAGCTACCTGATGATGGATACCGCTCGGGAAGACAGGTGGTCGTGCTCAGGACTTGTCTTGGCCGAGGAGTCCTTGCAGGTAGGCGCGTTCGGCGTCGGCGACTGGCAGGCTGGCTTGCGCGGCCAGCAAGATCTGTGTCGTTTCTGGTCGCGGGGGCCAGTTCTCACCTGAGCGTCGGGCAAGCGCGCGTGATCGGGCGATGGTGCGGACTGACTGGTGCGGCTGGCCGTTGGCCGCCAGCATGTCCATCAGCCGTCATCTGATTGGCGTCACCACCGCCGTCACCACCGCCGTTACCGCCGCCCTCGGCGGCAGCACGGCACCAGGGACACGGGCGTACGTGATCACCGCCGTCGAATCCGCACCCCAACACTCGGGAGGGCCCGCAATCAACTGATCGCTGTCAGCACCAAGACCGGCGAGATCACGCGCGGACCACGCTGCCCGCCGAGCCGGGCGCTCTCGCTGCCAGCAAGAGGGCCCAAGTCGATCTGGGTCGGCGACGAGAACGACGGTCACCTCTGGAGGGTGAGAGCCAGCACCGGCAAGATCACCAAGACCGTGCAGCCCACGAAGCCCGGGCCAGTCCTGTCCATGACCATCGCTCCCGGCGGCAAGAGGCTGTGGATGACCGGCATGGCCTGCATCGCCGTCCTCGACGCGACGACCGGCAAGACGATCAAGTTCATGACTGCACCCAAGATCGCCACGGGCAATCCGCTGCCGAACTACCTCGCGGTCAGTGGCTCCGGACGGTATGCGCTGGGTATCGCCGTGGACACCAAGCGCCGCACGGCCTACGTCCCGAACTACGACGACGACGCCCTGACCTACCTCACCGTCCCCCCGGTGACAGGTCTGGACACAACCCCAGTCTTCGACGGCCGTCGCGTCAGCCGACGTGAAGCGAAATTGGAGTGGGGGAGAGGACGGTAGAGCCATGACGATGATCACGATCTTCGCCTATCCATCCGGCGGAGCTGAGCGCGCCGCTGACCGACTGAGCTGGCTGCCCATGTCGGCGTCGGCGATCGACGACCTCGCAGTGGTCGAGTGGCCCGACGACGAGAACAGACCCAGCGCCTGGCAGTCCACCCCTGTCGGGGGCGAACGTCGCAGCCTGACCGGGGCGTTCTGGGGGTTGCTGTTCGGCCACCTCTTCCTTCTGCCGATCACCGAGGGCTCCCGCGCCGAGAGCGACTCAGCTTTCTCCGGTGCCGCCCAGGAGCCGCTCGCGCACCTCGGACGTGGCGCGGATCGGCTCGAGGCCATCCGAGACCGGGTCGTGCCGGGCAGCGGGGCCGTGTTCGTGCTCCACGCCGACGACCAGGCCGACAAGGTGGCTACGGCGATCGGGCGACGGCGCCGCCGGGTCGTCACGGTCGAGCTGTCGCCGTCCCAGAGCACGCAGCTGTACACCGGCTTCGGCGTATTCAGCACCGCAGCTGCCGGCTGACCCCGCCGGCAGCTCGCCTCCGCACATGGAGGCTGCACCAGTCCACCGACCGACCATCCAGGAAGTCTCATGTCCCCAACCGCATCCGCCCTCGACCACGCCGTCGGCGACGTCGTCTCCATCGACGACCGCACCGTCTTGATGCTCGGTCAGGATCTCGACGTTGCCGCGAACCGGCCGGACATCGCCAACGTGCTCCTGCACCGCTTCAATCGAACCCTCTTCATGATCGACACCGGCGCGACCGTCGGGTTCCGCCGAGCGCTGAAGTCAGCCGTCGACCTGCTCGGGCCCTGGGACCACAGCCGTACAGACCGTTCAGTGAGCACACCCGGACCTACGAGCAGACCGGGCCCCGAGCGATCACCATCGGTCCGCGGCGGTTCGTCGGCTGGACCTTCGCCGACGGCGCCGTGGCCCTGATCCCCAGTCAAGGTCACAGCACCGGTCACGTCGTGGTCTACCTTCGCGACGCGCAGCTGCTCCACATGGGCGACGAGATGAACGGACCCTGTCCCATCGGCCGCGACGCCGACCAGTACAAGTTGACCGACATCCAGTCAGCGGCGCTCTCCCTGATCGACAGCGGCGTCGTCACCCACCTGACCGACGGCCACACCTTCGCTGTGCGCCACGCGCGTGACGCGGCGAAGCGACTCGCCGATCTGCTCGAGCAGAGCCTTGTCTTGCAGGGAGAAGCCGCCCGCCTCGCCGACGGTCAGTCATCAGTCGATGCCGGCCCGTTCGTCCGCGGCATCACCGACTGCTACCGCGACCTGGGCGTGCAGGGAACCAACTCCAACGCCGTATTCCTCGGCATGATCGCGGCGACGCAGCTCCAGCGTCTCGGCTACACCCGCCCGGATGCCGGCACTACCTGGCATGCATCCCCGCTGACGCCACGGACATCACCATCCCGAACCGCAGCACGAGCCGTGAGCGTGTCGCAACCACCCTGCCCTGGATCCTGCGCGGACACCAGAAACCCACATCCCCCGCACCATCAACACCGGATCGGGCCGACCAAACGTACCGAACCCAGACACACCAGAAGGAAGCAACTGACCATGGGCTACTTCATCGGAGTCCTGCTCCAAACCGTCATTCTCCCCATCGTTTCCGGGACCCTCGAGCTGGTCACCGCCGGAGGCAACCCTGTCGAGATCTACGGACGGTGGTGGGTGTTCTGGGGAGTCGGAACGCGGCTGGTGGTCGCCGGCATCGTCCAGCTCGTCCGACCGCAGACCACGGCCGAGATCCTCGGCACCGAACAACCCGCCGGAAGTGAGCTGCAAGTAGTCCGCGAGCTGTCGACCGCGAACCTCGGCATGGGACTCGCCGGGCTGCTGGCGCTCGTCCCCGCCTGGGCAGCACCAGCCGGCCTCGCCGGTGGCGTCTTCCTCCTGATCGCCGGCCTGATGCACGTCACCAAGAAGAACAAGAACCCCGCGGAGCACTTGGCCACCTGGACTGACCTCCTGGTCGGCGTCATCGCCGTGGTCTTCCTGGGCTACGCACTCGTATCGCAGCTCGTCTAGCGAGTTGAAGGGGAGAGAAGCGACAGGCAAGACCTTGATCCGCTCCGAACGGATCATCGACGGATCGGACCGGGCGATCAACCAGGGGCAATCCTGATTCCGCTGCCTCGATCGAGGTGGTGGGCGGCTGGTCAGGGTTGGGGGCAGCCAAGCGATGTCGAGATCGCCGTCGGTGTCGCAACTGTCCGAGACCTCGGCGCACTGGGCGATGCAGTATTCCGTCACCTCGCCGAAACCAGCTCCGACCCCACGAAACCGGTTCTTGACGACCACGCACTCATGCTGATCCGATCCTGACGCACCGACCATACTGTCCGCATGTCGCCCGCGCCGTCCGGTCCCCGGTTGATGGCGTGAGGGGGGTCGAGCAAGTGCTGCGCCGGGCGACCGGCAGCCGTCGACGCTGGTTGTTGATCATCGGCTGTGTGCTCGTCTGCTTGGCGGTATCGGTCGCGATCACAGCCTCGATCAACCCCGCTGAGCGGACGGTGATGACGGTGACCGCGCCGGCGCAGAGCGTCATGTCGGTTCTGGTGCCGTTGATCGGAGTCTTGTCGGTTGCGGATCTGCGACGTCTGCCCGGTCGTCCGGACGTCCTTTCCGTTCTCGTCGCGTCCGTGCTGGTGGCGGCGGTGGTCGCACTGGTGGGGCAGTTGGCCGCGGTGGTCCCGGTGCTGGTTGCCTCGACCGCGCCCGGTCGATGGGCCCACCTGTTCGCGCTGACGATCGGCTGCGTCCTGGTGCAGTGCGTCGCGGTGCTCACCGGGACCGGCTTCGGCGGGCTGTTCCGCTCCCGGGCGCTGGCGTTCATCGCCACCGTGGTGATTCCCCTCGCTCTGTGGTGGCTCCTGGGTCTCACCCACGGCCTCGAGGCCGGACGAGGCTGGCTCACGCCGTACGAATCCGCCCGACGGCTGCTCGCCGACGCGATGACGCCGGCCACCTGGCTGCAGTTCTGCGTCATGGTGCTGGTCTGGACCGGCGGGCTCAACGCTCTCGGTGCTCGGCGGCTGCGCCGCGCCGCGTCGGCGAGCGACGGGCCAGCGACGAGATAGCCGGCATCTGGGGCGACCGAGCTCTGGTCCGGGGAAGCGGTGCGCGCGTCACCAGCTGCGGTCGTCCGTGCCGTCGACGGATCGGGCCACGAAAACCATCTCCTTGCCCGGACGATCCGGCGCGTCACGTACGTCCGCGACAGCGAACCCGTGGCGGCCGAGGTCGCGCTCGATCTCGTCGCGTTCCCGGAAGCGCAAGGTCGAGGCGGAAAGCAGGGTCTCTCCGCCGACGGCGGTCGAGCCCTCGAAGGTCACGAACGGGAGTGCGACCTCGGTCACGGTGCAGGCCACGATCGCCGGACGTCCGTCGGGCAGGGTGACCGGCGACGGTGGGCGGCTCCAGGTCTCCCAGTCCCGGACCTCCGGTCGCCGGGTCTCGAAGACGAACCAGCCGCCGGCCCGCAGCGAAGCCCGGATCGCGCGCAGGGTGGCGGACCAATCGCCGTCGGAGACGAAAACCTGTGCCACATTGCCCGTCATCACGGCAAGATCCGCCGCGAGTTCGAGATCGACCAGGGCAGTGGCGTCGCCGGCCACCCAGGTGACGAGCTCCGCGAACGGCTTGGTCCGGGCGACATCGAGGGAAGCCGTCGCCGGATCGACACCGACGACGGAGAAGCCGCGTTCGGCGAGCCGGACCGCGAGGGAACCCGTCCCGCAACCGATGTCGATGACGCGCCGAGCGCTCACCTCGTCGGCGATCGCCAGGTAAGCGTCGAGGTCGCTGCGGTCGCCGTTGAGGGCGTCGTATAGGGCGGCCTGCCGCGGGTCGGCGAAGGTCGGGTCCGGGTCTCGCACCGTCGACATGGTACGAGTCGGGGTTGGTCGCGCGCCGCCAGCCCGAGTTCGACGACGGATGCTCCCTCGTCGGCGCATCGCGGTCCGCCGCACGCTCCTCATGATCAACTTCTGGGCACGAGGGAGCATCCGTCGTCGAGAGCGGGTGGTAGCGGACGACCTCAGTCGAGGGTGAGCGACCGGCGTGCGGCGATGTCGTCGGGGTTGGTGGAGGCGCGAGCGAGGAACTCGGCCGGGAGAACGACCTCGACG
>NZ_BAABAB010000050.1:0-65439 GCF_039537205.1 Microlunatus ginsengisoli
CACCTGCCCTACGACGAAACCGTTGCCTGGCCACGCGAACATCACGCCGCGGCTTGACCCGTAGCAACGTGGGATGTCTTTTCGTTTCACCAGAACCGACGAACGAGCCGGCCCGAAGCCCGGCGAGCGTCGGAAAGCGGAGCGCCTGGCTTTCACTTCCGCCTGAGCGCAGGGGCCGAGCGCAGTCCCGCGGCAGCGGCAGGAAGCCCCGGCCGTGCGCGATGAAGGAAGTTAAAGTCATGGAGGCGCCGGAGCGAGCGCGAGCCGGACAGTACAGCGCGGAGCGAGGGCTCGCCCGAGCGGAGCAATCAGACGAGCGTGGCGGCGAAGGGGTCGAAGTCCTCGGCGACCGGCGGCACGGCGGCGACCCGGCTGTCCACCGCGACGACGCGGTTCTCGGTCACCGCCTCGTCGATCGCCACCATCGTGTCGAGCACGTGGTAGCCGAGTTCACCCGAAGCCAGCGGGCGACCGCCGTTCCGGGCGGCCCGGGCCAGGTCGAGCACGCCCAGCCCGCGCTCGGCGTACACGCCGGTGATCGGGACGTCCTCCCAGACCGCGGGATCCATGATCGCCGCCGGCGCGGGCGCCCGGGTGATCTTGACCTCGCCGGTGAACCGGTTGGGGTCGGGGATGACCAGCGTGCCCTCGGTGCCGGTGATCTCGACCACGCCCATCTTCACCATCGGGGAGTCGAAACTGAACACACTCTGGCTGACGCCGCCGTCGACGAACTTCGCCAGGGCACTGACGTGGGTCGGCACGTCCACCTCGAACGTCGTGCCGACCCGGTCGCCGGCCTGGATCGTCCGAGTGGCCCGGCTCTTCGAGCCGACCGCCGCGACGCTCTCCACCGAGCCGAAGACGTGCACCAGCGTGGTCAGGTAGTACGGACCCATGTCGAACAGCGGGCCGGCGCCCTTGGCGAACAGGAACTCCGGGCTCGGATGGAAGATGTCCGGCCCGATGTACTGCATCACGGTCTGCGCGGACAGCGGCTCGCCGATGTCGCCGTGCGCGATCGCCCGGCGGGCGGTCTGCACCCCCGGCCCGAGCACCGTGTCGGGAGCGATCCCGACCAGCAGGGCGGCAGCCTCGGCCTTCGCCAGCAGGGCGCGACCGCTCTCCCGGTCCACGCTGATCGGCTTCTCCGACCAGACGTGCTTGCCGGCGTCGATCGCCCGACCGGACACCTGCGCGTGTACGGCCGGGATGGTCAGGTTCACCACCAGCTCGACGTCGGGGTGAGCGATCACGTCGTCAGCGCTCCCCCACTCGCGGATGCCGTGCTTCTCCGCCTGGGACTTGGCGAGCTCGGTGTTCAGGTCGCCCAGGATCACGACGTCGATGTCGGGGAACTTGGTGAGGTTCTCCAGGTAGGTGTTGCTGATCATGCCGGTGCCGATGAAGCCGACGCCGACCGGTCCGGAACGGCTCATCACTTGATTCCATTCGCGTGGAAGAAGTCGACGCTGCCCTGCACGCCGTCGAACATGTCGCCGGCGAAGTGGTCGAACTCGATCACCGCGAACTCGCAGCCCGGCGCGGCGGCCAGGTAGTCCAGCATCGGCAGCTCGCCCTGGCCTGCGGACCGCTGGTCCAGCTCGGCCTTGTCGAACGGTGCGGCATCCGGGGTGAACGGGTTGACCCCGACGTACCCGTCCTTGACGTGCAGTGCCTTGACCCGGTCGCCGAGCCGGCCGAGCAGCGCGGTCACATCCACCTTCGCGGTCGCGGCCCAGAACACGTCCAGCTCGAGCACGACGTCGTCGCGCAGCTGGTCGACGAAGAACTCGTAGCCCGAGCGGCCGTCGATCGTCGCCGCGAACTCCTGCGCGTGGTTGTGGTAGCCGACCCGCAGGCCGTGGCCGGCTGCCGTCTCGGCGGCGGCGTTCAGCCGGGCCGCGGTCGCGGAGATCTGATCGGCGTCCAGCCAGCGGTCGAGGCCCACCATCGGGTCGATCACGTACTCCATCCCGAGCGTCTTCGCCGCGGCGAAGATCTCGTCGTGAGCGAACACCGGGATGACCCGATCGCCGAACCGCAGCTCGTCGGACAGCAGGTGCGCGTGCCCGGTCCGGGCATGCAGAGCGTGCCGCTCGAACGCCTCGGCGAGAGACTCGGCCCGATCGACGAAGGCGTACGCCTCGACCTGGGTCAGCCCCATCTCGGCGAGCCGGGCGAGGGTGCCGTCCGGGTCGGCGACGAGCTGGTCGTTGACTGTGTAGAGCTGGATCGAGAGCTGCGGCTGGGTCATCGCTGGGCGTGCCTTTCGACGGCTGGAAGAACGGGGTGCACCCAGCGTAGCATGAAAACCGACACTTGTGTCGGTTTCTGATCCGGGACGGAATGGGAGAGCGGATGACCAGCCAGCAGCGCGGCGGTTACGCGAAGGGCGACGCCCGGCGAGAGGCGATCGTGGAGGTCGCCACCGAGGTCTTCGGGACCCTCGGCTTCCGGTCGGCGACGATGCTCCAGATCGCCGCGGCGTGCGGCATCTCCCGAACCGGTCTGCTGCACCACTTCCCCACCAAGGAGAGCCTGCTCGAGGCCGTGCTCGCCCAGCGCGACCGCACCAGCGCGCTGGTCGTTCCGCTGCCGAGCGACGTCGCCGACCCTGATCTGGCGGCGATCGAACGGCTGATCGCGCTGGCCCGGCACAACGCCTCCTCGCCCGAGATCGTGAATCTGTTCTCGGTGCTCTCGGCCGAGGCCGGCGATCCCGAGCATCCTGCGCACGCGTACTTCCTCGAGCGGTACGCCGCCGCGCGGGCCGAGCTGGCGGCCGCCCTGACCCGGCTGGCCGCGCGCGGGGCCCTGGTCGCGGGCACCGACCCGCGCGCGCTGGCGATCGAGATCATCGCGCTGATGGACGGCCTCCAGGTCCAGTGGGTGCTTGCACCGGACAGCATCGACATGGCCGCGGTGCTGCGGCACCGGATCCAGGCAGCCCTGCTGCCGCCGTACGTCCTCCGCTGACGCTCACCGGCCGCTCAGGCGGGCGCGATCCTGCGGAGTTCGCATGTCTTGGCCAACCTTGCGCACGATATTGGGTGTGCGAGGTTGCACGGGGTATGCGAGGTTCCCGGCGATGGCCGCGGTTTCAGACAACCGGATCCCTTGTCAATCGGGCGCCGGCGGCTCAGTCTTGAGGGAAGGCTTTCACGAGGCGGTGATGGAGGCGATGGACGTCGGGTCGTGGCTGATCGTCGCGTTCGCGTTCCTCGTGCTGCCGCTGGCGACCCGCCCGGCGGTGCAGCGGGTGGCGGTCGCCCTGGCAGAGCGGACCGACGAGTGGTCGAAGGCACGGGCGGCGGTCAAGGACCGGATGGACCCGGAGCAGGAGAAGCTCTGGCTGTGGACCAAGCGCCGGCGGCTGTGCGCGGCGATCGACCGGATCGAGCAGCTGATCGCCACCGACGACTGGATGTCTGCCACCCGCCAGCTCGGCAACCGGCTGGCCTACGAGCAGTTGCTCGACGAGCTCCGGCACACCCCGGACGTGTTTCCCGCCGGCCTCGACTCGCCGGCTGTCGACTACTGGGCGCAGCCACTCAGTGAGCGGGCGCGCACCCGGCGGATCCGGACCGTGCGCGACGACGGCTGGGACGAGAGCACCTTCACCACCGGGTGGAGCGCGGCGACCCCGGCCGGGTTCTCCGCACAGCCGGGCGAGGTCGAGTTCCTCGACATCGGCCGCCGACGCGAGCCCTGAACCGAGACTGACGCGTCAGACGTCGCTCTGCGGTGCGCGATCGCACAGCGCCCAGGACGCGCCCGCAGACGCCGCGCTGACGGCGAGCACCGCGGGCCACGCGCCGATCTTCTTCGCCAGCGGGTGCGACGCGCCGAAGCCACCGACGTACAGGACGCTGAGCAGGGCGGTCACCGCGGGCCCGGTCTTGGCCAGCCAGGTCCGCCCGGCATACAGCCCACAGGCTCCGAGCAACACCCCGCCGAGCGGCCTGATCCCGGACTCCCGCGCCACCAGGTAGCCGCCGACCAATCCGAGGGCGGCAAGCGGTGCGGTCCGGACCGACGATGCGGGGGTGACAGGCATGACACGACCCTACCGGCGCCGATCCGGCGCGCGGCTGGCCCGATCAGCACCCGGACCGGGGGTTCAGCCGCCAGAGCCGATAGCTCCACCCGAGGTCGTAACCGAGCACGTACACGGTGTAGGGCAGCAACACCACCGAGGAGCGACGATCGCGCCGGACCGACCACTGCAGCCCGCCCAGCGGCAGCAGGAACGCAAGCAGCCCGGCGAACGCGGCACCGGGGTTCCGACGGCCGAACAGCAGACCGTTCCACGCTTCGTTCCCGATCAGCACCGCGATCGCCCAGGCGATCGTGCTCGCCCGTCGTTGGTCGATGCCGCGCGCCAGAACCATCCCCATGATCATGTAGTAGAGCGCCGCGACGGCGACGAAGCCCGACATCGGCAACTGCCCACGCGGCGCCTTCAGAGCTCGAAACCAGGCCAGCGATTCCTTGCCGACAAGGGCATTCCCGAGCACCGCGGCAGTCGCCGCGATCGTTCCGCCGGCCACGGCCGAGCGCGCTTTCATGATCGCAGGCTAGTCCTCACCCCCGAGGTCCGCAGCCTGCCTGGTCAATCCTGAAGCGCACCACTACGCTGTGATCGGGCTCGGGGACGGCACGGCGGGAGGCCCGCGGAATGCCCTTTCGGCTGGAGATCTCGACCCTCGACGTCGGTCAGGGCGACAGTTCCCTGATCATCGCCGACGACGGCAACGGACAGGTCCGGTCGATGCTGATCGACGGCGGCCTGAGCGGCTACGGTCCGACGGTCCACGGCTACGTCGCCGACCGGTTGGCCCGCGCCGGAAGCGACGGCCTCGACCACATCGTGGTCACCCACTACGACGCCGACCACGTCGGGGGCGTGCTGGCGATCCTGCTCAGCGACAACCTGACCGCGATCTGCCGCTGCCTGGCGACCGCGGCCATCAGCGCCTGGGATGCCGCCGCGGCCAGCAGCGACGCCCAGCGAACCGCGGCGGCCGCGGCCGCTGCCGCGGCGGCCGGCTGGGGTTGCTACACCGCCGGTCACGACTTTGCCTACCTCGCCGTCAAAGCAGGTGCCGAGGCAGCCGCGCTGAAGCTGCCGGGCAGCAACACGCTGGAGGACAACGCCGCCGCCGGCGCGCAGGTCGGCCTCGCCCTGGCGGGCGGGTCGTACGCGAACCCGAAGTTGATCAGAACGCCGCAGTCGTGCGGCGGCGCCGCGATCGTCGCCGGCGTGAGCACCTACCACGGCAAGGACAACATCCTGCCTGCCCGCCGCCAACTGTTCGCCGAGAACCGCATCCTGGAGCGGATCCGTGGTGCCCTGAACGGCTGCTTCCACACCGGCGGCCTGTATCGCGCTACCGAGGTGATCGACACCGGAGCGAGCCCGGGCATCCCGGACAACTGGGCCTATTTCGTCGGTGGAGCCGTGCCCCTGTGGTCGAACGACATCCCGCTCGCGCCCGGGGTGAATCGCACCCGGACCAGCATCACCCCGATGTCGCTCGGCAACGAGGTGCTCTGGCGCAGCGGGCCACGCTCCGTGGCCGCGCCGGCCGGCTCGCCGGCTGCCTTCCTGGTCACCGGTCTCGGCTACGTCTGGGGGCGCCAGACGGGAGCGCCGCCGATCAACAGCGGGCAGCGTCAGAACGACGTGGCGATCGGCCTGGCGATCCGGTTCGGCAACTTCTTCTTCTTCACCGCCGGAGATCTCCCCGGGCAGGGCGAGTTGCTCGTCGCCCCGCGGCTGCTCGGCACCGGGTTCCCGAACCCCCAGGGCGGGGCGGCGTTCGCGCCGGCGACCAGGATCGCGGCGTTCAAGGTCAGCCATCACGGCGCGGCCAGTTCGACCCCGGCCGCCTACCTGCAAGCCATCAACGCGCAGACCGCCTTCATCTCCTGCGGCAAGAACAAGTTCGGCAAGGACAGCGATCCGCACCCGACCCAGGCTGTCGTCGACCGGCTCGACGTTGCCGTACCGCGCTTCTATCTGACCAACTGCAAGTACACGACCCAACACATCCCGGCCAGCGACGGCGAGGATCAGCTGGTGCTGGTCGGCAACCGCTCCCGAGTGTGCGGTGACAACGCCGACGTGAACCTGCAGGCCGACCGCGCCCGCGGCAACGCGATGCTCACCCTGACCGAGGCCGAGTCGACCGGGACGAATGCCACCCAGCAGTTCCACGTCATGTACTGGGAGGCCGACGATCTGCCGAACGGTGGCGGCCGCCAGATCGGACTGCGGGTCGAGACGCACCCCTTCTGACCCCGCCCGTTCTGACCCTGCCCGTCTTGACCGTGCCCGTCTGGCCGTGCCGGCCGGCGGACCGATCCGCGATCGCCTCCCATCAGCGCGACAACCTGCAAGAGATCCCGTCCGTCCGATCCCGAGTGCGGATTGCCGGCGGCCCGGCCACGCCCGCCGAGGCTCGGCAGGGTGGGCACCTCACCCGGGCTCCGGCCGTCACCAGGTCCGCTGCAGCGCCCGTCGCACTTCGGTTGCCGCCCATTCCGCGACGGCGCGGGCCTCATCATCCCTACCAAAGTTGCCCTTGAGGCGGCCCCGCGCGATCACCTCGTCCAGGTGGTCGCGAAGGTACACCGTACCCATGTTGTCAGTTGTGATCGTGAACAGTACGTCCACAGCTCGTCCTTTCGCGGTTGCCTGCTTGGTCGTAGCCGGGGGTGGGTTGGCCCATCCAGCCCACCCAGCGCCCTCACCCGCCATTGGTGAAGGCGGGGGGGAACGATCGTCACCTCCAGCTCGCCGTGCGTCGCATCGGCTGCCAGCGGCGTGGTTCCGGTACACCTGGGATCGGCGACGGTCTGTTGTCCTGCATGTGCACCGGCTGGCTATCACGAGCCGCGAGAGTCAGCCGATGGTCAAAACGCCCGGGCCCAGGGCCGCGCCGAGAGCCGCCCCCGCCACCATGAACGGGCCGAACGGGATCAGCGTGCGCAGGTCCAGCCGCATGACCTTGACGATCGCGATCCCCACCACCGCGCTGAGCAGGAAGGCACCGAGGAGTCCGAGCAGAGCTTGGGACCAGCCGAGCCAGCCGAGGAAGAGGCCGAGGACGCCGGCGAGCTTCACGTCGCCGCGCCCGAGCTGTCCCGGCCTGATCACGGCAAGCAGGACGTAGACGGCGAAGGCGAGTGTCCCCAACCCGAGCGCCCGGAGCAGCCTCATCGGGTCATGCTCAACGACGGCCGCCGACGCCAGGGCGCCGAGCATGATCAGGTACAACGGTCCGACGATCTTGTTCGGCAACCGGAAGACGGCGAGGTCGATGACGAACAACAGCGCGCAGCCAACACCCAGCAGCGCATAGCCGATCAGTTCGGCCCAATTGCTCGCCAGGGTGGCGGCACCGGCCCCGGCCAGAGCCGCCACCGCGACGTGCAGATGGCCGGAGAGCCAGAAGGACTCGGCCTTGGCCAGCTTGCGCATCCAGCGGGTCAGCAGCAGGGCCGCGATCCCCGAGATCAGAGCCGTGCAGATGATGACGGTGGTCGACATTCTCACATTCCTTGGAAGACTTTGGCGATGTCCATTGCTGCCGGTCCCATCACGACGATGAACAGCACCGGCATGATGCAGAACAGCAGCGGGAAGATCACCTTGACGGGGATCTTCATGGCCTTCTCCTCGGCCCGCTGCCGGCGCTTGATGCGCATTTCGCCGGCTTGTGTGCGAAGCACGTCGGCAACTGGGATGCCGTTCTTGTCGGCTTGGACCACTGCGCGGGTGAACCGGCGCAGATCCTCGACGTTGGTCCGCTCACCCAGCGCCTGGTAGGCCTGGCGGCGGGTCTGGCCCATCTCGATGTCCTGCAGGGTTCGGACCAGTTCTTCCGCGAGCGGTCCGGTGCCGTTGCGTCCGGCCTGAGCCATCGCGGACTCGAAGCCGAGCCCGGCCTCGACAGCGATGGTCATCTGGTCCAGGGTGTCGGCGAGCTGCAGTCCGATCTGCTCGTTACGCTTGATGGCCCTGTTGTAGAGGAGCAACTCGGGCAGGTAGTAGCACCCGACAGTGAGCAGCGCGACGATCACGACCGCCGCCGCTTTGCCGGTGGCCGCAACGTAGATCAGTCCGAGGACAGCACCGACGACGACGAGCAGCAGTTTGGCGCGGAGCAGCCGTTCGAGTGGCCACCCGGCCGGGCGTCCTGCGCGGGATGCCAGCCGGTCCACCCGGCGGACCGCGCCGCCCGGGATCAGCCGCAGCACCAACGGACGCTTGCCGGCCCGCTGTACCCCGTCAAGCGCGGGCGCCTGCGCGGTCATCCCGCCCGCCCGCGGCCCTGTGCGCAGGCCACGCTGCAGGTTCGCGACAGCGTACTGGTGCGCTCGGCTGGGGCGGCTGAACAATGCCCAGGCCAGCAGCGGCAGGGCGATGCTGAGCGCGCCGATGGCGAGCCAGGTCTGAGTCGACATGTCAAAGACTTTCGGTGCGTAGTCAGAACTTGAGGATGGTGACCTTGCGCAGCCACACCCCACCGGCAACCATCAGCGCCGCGGCGATGACGAGCAGGCCGTAGCCGAGCAGGCTCTGGCTGAACTTCGCCAGGTAGCCGGGATTGACCACAAGCAAGAAGCCGGCTACCCCGATCGGCAGCACCATCAGCACGATGGCGGACAGTCGGCCTTCGGCGCTCAGGGTCTGGACCTGGCGTTTGATCTGGCCGCGTTCGCGAATGGTGGCGCCGACCTGGTCAAGGACTTCGGCCAGGTTGCCGCCGACGTTGCGGTTGATCGTGATGGCATGGGCAATCCAGGTCATGTCCTTGCTGTTCATCCGGGTTGCGACCTCTTCGAGGGCATGGCCGGCGTCGCGGCCGACTCGCGTCTCGTTGATCACGCGGGTGAACTCCTCCGACAGCGGTGCCGGCGCCTCACGGGCCATGGCGTCGAGGGCCTGGAGCAGGCTGTGGCCGGCCCGCAGGTTGCCGGCGAGCATCTGCATCGCATCGTCCAACTGGGCCTCGAAGGCCCGCTGCCGCTTGCTGGTCTTCAGGCCGAGGAACACCTTGGCGGCGACCGGCACCAGCAAGGCGAGCAGCAGTGCAGGCAGCAGCCCACCGAGTACCGCGCCCAGTGCCGCCCCGGACAGCACTCCTGCGATCAGGATCAGCAGGAAGTCCTGCGGCCGCATCCTGATCCCGGCCAGTTCGAGGACGGCCTCGGTAGACGACCGGCTCCCGCGGCTGCGGAGGAACCGGTCGAGCACCGTGGTGACAGCCGCTGTCGCCCGGGTCAGGGTCGAGTCCGGCGGGGCCACACCGGGCCGGCGCCGGGAGAACTCCAGCTGCTTGGGGCGTGGCCCGGCCAGGAGGTAGACGACGACCCCGACCGCCAGGGCGCAGACCACCAGGGCAACGATGACGGCGACCGGCATCCCGAACAGCGAGGTCATCGCACGCTCCGCACGGGCTTGACGGCGGGCGGGGCGAAGATCCGGGCGGGCACGGTGATGCCCAGCTCCTCGAACCGCTCGGTGAACCGGGGGCGGACACCGGTGGCGACAGAATTCCCGATGAACTTGCCGTTCTCGTTCATGCCGGCGGCGTAGTCGAAGACGAATGCGTCCTGCAGGGTGACGGTCTGGCCCTCCATGCCTTGGACCTCGGTCAGCGAGACGACCCGCCGGCTGCCGTCGCGGAGCCGCGCGAGCTGGACGATGACATCGACCGCGGAGGCGACCTGTTCCCGGATGGCGCGGAGCGGCAGGTCCAGTCCGGCCATCAGCACCAGGGTCTCCAGCCGGGCGATGGCGTCGCGGGGAGAGTTGGCATGGACGGTGGACAGCGATCCGTCGTGGCCGGTGTTCATGGCCTGCAACATGTCCAGGGACTCCCCGCCGCGGACCTCGCCGACGACGATCCGGTCCGGTCGCATGCGCAGCGAGTTGCGGACCAGGTCGCGGATGGTGATCTCGCCCTTGCCCTCCATGTTGGCCGGGCGGGACTCGAGCCGGACCAGGTGCTCCTGGTGGAGCTGGAGCTCGATCGCGTCCTCGATGGTGATGATGCGTTCGGACTCGGGGATGAAGGAGGACAGCACATTCAAGAGGGTGGTCTTGCCGGAGCCGGTGCCGCCGGAGACGATGATGTTGAGCCGGGCTTCGACACAGGCGCGGAGTAGCTCGGCCATCTCCTCGGTGATGGTGTCCATGCTGATCAGGTCGTTCACGGTGAACGGGTCGCGGGCGAACTTGCGGATGGTCAGTGCCGGGCCGCTGAAGGACAGTGGCGGAATGATCGCGTTCACCCGGGAGCCGTCGGCCAGCCGGGCGTCGACCAGCGGGGAGGACTCGTCGATCCGACGGCCTACCTTGGACACGATGCGCTCGATGATCCGGCGCAGATGCTCCTCCGAGGTGAAGTGGACGTCGGACAGCGAGAGCTTGCCGCGGCGTTCGATGTAGACGGTGTCCGGTCCGTTGACCATGATCTCGGTGACGTCGGTGTCGTCGAGCAGCCGTTGCAGCGGACCGAGGCCGAGCACGTCGTCGCTGACATCCTGGATCAGCCGCTGCTGCTGCGCGGTGGTCAGTGGGACGCCTTCCTCAGCGACCACCGCGGCGAGTTCGGTCCGCACCAGCGCGTGGAGCTGCTCCTCGGTGAGAGTCGGGTCGTTGAGCCGGGCGCCGAGCCGCTCGTACATGGCGTTCGTGGCCCGGTCCATCAGCGCCACCAGGGTCTCACTGATGCCGGTGCGCGGCCCGGGAGACGGCGCATGCGGGCGCGGAACAGCGCGCGCAACGGGCCGGGGCCCGGTGTCTCCACCGGGCCCGGCTCCCCCCGTGCGAGCGGCCTCGAGGCGTTCGGAGAGGTTCATGCCGCGACCGTCCCCTTCTTCTTGAACAGCTGCCAGCGAGACGCCGGTTGGGGCGAGGGCTTCGCCCCGGCAACGGGTGACTCGACGGTCCGGCCGGGCCGGGTGGGAGTGGCGATGCGGTCGACCAGGTTCCGCAGGTGTTTGGTGAGCGGGTCCCGAACACCGGACTGGAGCAGCGGGATGCCCTGGTTGACCGAGGTGAGCGCGGCCTTCGACCGGGGCAGAGCCAGGTCGACCCTGGTGCCGATGGTGGCCTCCACGTCGGCAACCGAGAGCAGACCCTTGTGGTCGGCGAAGTTGAGCACCACCCGCCGGGAGTCGAGGGTCAGCTCCAGCTCCCGGATGGTGTCGAGTTCCTTGCGCAGACCCCGGATCCCTGGGACGTCCATGCTGGACAGCAGGATCAGGTCGGTGGTCGCATCGAGCGCCGCCAAGGTGGTCTCCGACATGCCGGGAGCGGTGTCGATCACGACGTAGCGGAACTCCGCGGCCAGTCCATGCAGCAGGTGGCTGATGTCGTCGGCGGTGATCTTGTCCGCGTCACTGGGCACGTTCGGTGCGCAGATGGCATACAGCCCGGACTTGTGCTGGGTGAGGAAGGTCTTCATCACGACCGCGTCGTAGCGGGCCGCACCGTGGACGACGTCGGCAAGGAAGTGGTGCGGTTCCAGGTCGAGCCCGCTGGCGACGTCTCCGAACTGGACGTCGAGGTCGACGATCACCGTCGAGCCGGGCGCCCTCTGAGCCAGGCCCACGGCGATGTTGGTCGCCACGGTGGTCTTGCCGACGCCGCCCTTCGGCGACATGACACTGACGACCTGACCGGCAGGCACGACACGGGTGACCTCGGCCGGGACCTCGGTGAGCTGCGCCACCCGATTCCGGGTCGCGGAGGCGACGGCCTCGACCGCGTCGCCAAACTCGGCCAGCGTGGCGTACGGGGGGAGGATGTCCTGGACCCCCACCCGCATCGCCGGCAACGCCAGGTCACCGGGTCGGTCGCTGACCAGAAGCACACCGGTGGCCGGGTAGGTCTCGATCAGGACCGCGGCCAGTGCCAGCTTGCCATTGGCATCGGCCCGGCAGTCCATGATCAGCACTTCCGGCGGGAGGCCGGTGAACTGGGCCAGCAGAGAGGCCGGGTCTCCGGTCCCGCCGGCCGGCGAGAACGCGGTGCTGCCGGTGAGCGGCTGGAGACGGTCGCGTAGCTCGGCGGAGGAGCTGATCAGCGAAACGCGGGTCATTGGTACAGCCCTTCTTCCCTGACGATCTGAGCACCGCTCGGATCGGCGTCGGCGTTCTCCTTCGACAGCCAGATGCTGCCTTTCTCGGCGGTGAAGACGATCTTCTCTGCCTGCGGGGCGGTCACCGCCAACGTGACCATGACGCTCTGGCCTTCCGGCATCGGTGCCGGAGCAGATCCGGCATCAGTGCTGTGGGCCACCGGTGCGAGGCCGCCCTGGACCCGGGTCACCAGCACCCGGTGAAAGGTCAGGTGCGTCAGGTCGTCCTTCGGGTTCGCTTTGTTGTTCGGGTACTCGACCTCGATCGAGAAGAACACCCCGACCGTGTCGCCGGGCACGATGTTGCCGCCCAGCGCCCGCTGTTGGTCGAGCTGCACCGACACCTCCTGCAGGCCCTTCGGCACCGGCGCCGACTGCCCGTCGGTCATGGTCGCCGCGTTGGCGAACCGGGAGGCAAGCACCTGCTCGCCCGGCTGCAGATCGGCGGTGGCGACCAGGCCCTTGACCTGGTCGAGGCTGGTCACCGAGCCCGGAGCGATCGCGGTTGCCGGCAGTTCCTTACTGGCGACCTGTCTGGTGAGCTGGTCGGCCGGCGTGCCCTTGGCGATCGGTTTCTCGACGACGAGCACCTGAGCGGTCTGCAGCCCGGCCATCGCCCGCTGGTCAGCTCGGTGGACGTAGAGGTAGAGCGTGGTGGCCCCGACCGCGGCCAGCACGAGTGCCGCGACGGCGGCGAGGATGCGACGTTTCATAGGTGGTCTCTTTTACTTGATGAGGCTGATGATGGAGAGCCCGAGCGAGGGTCCGCCGCCGTCGGTGGTCAGGACCTCGTTGAGGTCGACATATCGGGTGAAATAGCCGGCGATACAGCGTTCACTGCCACTGCAACCGGCGACTCCGGACGTCGGCCAATTCTTGTACTGACCTGAGAAGTAGTAGCCGGTGAATCTGAATGCGGCATATCCATAGACGTGATAACTGGCGTTGTTGCCGGTACCGGTGTAGTTGTCGAAGACCGGGATCAGGACCGTCTTCCCGACAAGGGCGTCGAAATTCGACGGGTTACATCCGTTCGGTGGCGTGTTCCCAGTCGAGGAGGTGATCCAGCCGTTGACGAGGCTGGCAATGGTGCACGTTCCGGAGGTCGGATCGACCCATCCGAAACCACCCGGCACAACGTTTCCGGATGGACCGACGCAATTGCTGGTCGATGTCTTGGTGAGGACGATCTTGCGCTGGACCGTGCTGTCCAGGCCGCCGGGACCACCGTTCTGCCAGTTCCACTCGCAGACGGAGAAGGCGAGCGGGAAAGTTGCCCCGGCGTTGGGGCCGCCCCATACGGCGGTGGCCTGCGCATGGACGTTGGAGTCGTTCGACCCCCAGATCCGGGCGAACCAGTGCTGCTGGGTGTCGGCGGTCCGCACGGTGACCTTGCCGGCGGTCAACTCAAGCACGGTACCGGTCGCGGCTCCGTCGTTCACGTTGGACGAGGCGTAGCTGTTCGCGGTGGCCGACGTGCTGCCGCACGCGCCTTTGGCGCAAGCCTGGGCGATCGCCAGCGCGCCGGCGTCCGCACCGTTCTGCAGCTGCCGGCGCTTGGCCCACAGTCCACCGACGTCGACGGCAAGTGCCGCCATGCCGAGCAGCGCGACCATCAGGATCGCGACGACGACGGCGACCGCGCCTCGCTCGCGGTCGGCGGATGTCAGCCGTTGCATCGCATGACTCCCTTCCCGTGAAGCGATATCGACGGACCGAACATGTCGGTGATGAAGGGCATGCTGTAGTTGATCGTGACCGTGGCCTGGGCGCCGG
The DNA here is from genome assembly GCF_039537205.1 of Microlunatus ginsengisoli. Lineage (NCBI taxonomy): Bacteria > Bacillati > Actinomycetota > Actinomycetes > Propionibacteriales > Propionibacteriaceae > Microlunatus > Microlunatus ginsengisoli. Next base: position 13,938 of record NZ_BAABAB010000050.1, read on the forward strand.
CCGTGTTCGGGTTCGGGCACCCCGCGCCCGGGGTGACGACGATCTGGCCGCCAGTCAGACCGAGGCCGGTGGCGGCGTTGATGGTCGCGCTCTTGGCGTTCGCCACCGCAGTGGCTGGGGTGGTGCTGAGAGCCATCACGCGTACACCCTCGCGGGCGGCGGCGGACAGCGTGATCTGCGTGTAGAAGGCGCGCCCGAACTCGGCGATGCCGAGCACCAGCACCAGCAGCACAGGAACCACCAGAGCGAACTCCAGCGCAGCAGCACCGCGCTCTGATTGTCGAGGCTGCATGGTCGGGAGTTCCTTTCAGACGGTTAATGTGTTTGGCCGGCGGAGAACTGCAGAAGCAGAGCTCCGCCGGTCACAAGGTGGTTCCGTGATCAGATCACGGATTGGTGCCGCCGATTGCGGTGTTGACCTCCCCGAACAGGGTGTCGAGCCGGGTACCGAGAGCGGCCACCGTGCCCACGATCACAGCGGCGATGAGGCCGACCATCAGGCCGTACTCCACCGCAGTGGCGCCCTCGTCGTCGCTGATGAACTGCTTGATTGCATTCGACATAGCGAATGACTCCTTTGGTGATTGGCTTCGGCTCCCCGAAGCAGATTCCCCCCACGATCCGGATTGGAGCCGCGGTATGGCAAGGAAGTTACAGCGGTTTTCGCATCCTGCCAATTAGCTGAATTCTTCACTACTCAAGGTTCAACCATCAAAGGCTCAACAAATCATCGAGATGCACGTGTGGCGATTTCCGCCCAAATTCGAAGCGCACTAATACCGCAGCACAACCTCAGATAAGTCCGAAGGCTGGCTCAAGGAGGGGTCAGGACAAGCCCGTGGGTCACCGTGAATCGGTTAAGATTCGGATGACCTCAAGAATTAATGAAACTTGCCCGGCCGGTCGCTGTGCCCCCGGCTAAGAGCCTGCAGGCATCGCCCAGAGTGACGCCGGTCAGTCAGCGGGGCGCGGCCGCTGGGCGTACGGCTGCCGGGGCGGTCCGGTGCGACGATGGCGTCTGCCGAACTATAGCGATCGAGATCGCCGCGGCGGGCGTGGGTCGGTGTCGACCGGGTGGCCGTGGCGAAGGTCGCTATCCCGGACGCGCCATCGGTGTCGCGTCGTCAGGGCGCGTGACCGAGCGGCGCCAGTGCGACCGGCCCGCCCGGTGCGCGAGCGGCGCGTGTGCGCGAGCGGCGCTACCGGAGGGTGACGAGCAGAGGTGCCGGTCGAGGAAGACGGCACGCTGGTCTAGCTGATGTCGGCGCTGTGCCGGAGGAGACCCAGTTCCTCCGGCACGTCACATCCGAGTCGAGAACGCTCCGAGCCGCATGGCTCGGCCGCGATCGTCGTCAAGACCCCGATCGTCAGTTGAGATCCTTGATCCGTGGGTCAGGGGTGGAGGTTGGGGACGACCTCGGCGGCCTTGCCGGTGTACGTCCCACGGCTCCCGCGATCCCCGGGGTCGCCCTGGCCGCCCTTGCCGGCGCCGGAGCCGCCGTCGTTGTGCTTGCCGCCCGAACCGCCGGTACCGCCGTCGCCACCGTCGCCGCCGTTGCCCGGGGTGCCGGCCTCGCCGGGCGGTGCGCCGACCTGGACCTTCTGGACCTTGGCGAGATCGGCCACCGTCGGGACGTACACCGTGATGTTGCCCAGCGCGTCCGTGCCGTTCCCGCCGTCTCCGGCCCGGCCGCCCTTGCCGCCGGGGCCGCCCGCCTTGCCGCTCCCGCCGGCGTTGCCGGTGCAGCCGCAGCTGACGCCGTTGCCGCCGTTGCCGCCGGGCTGACCGAGGCCACCGTCCCCGCCGTCGCCGCCCTTGGCGCCCGGACCGGACTGGGTGTAGAACGCCAGCTGCGGTGCGCTCAGGGTCTTCTTGATCCAGATCGTGGCTCCCTGGCTACCGGTGCCGTTGTCGCCGTTGGTGCCGTCGGTGCCCTTGGTGCCGCGGTCCCCAGTCGTCCCGTCGCCGCCACCGTGGCCGGCGATGCCCGCCGAGGAACACTCGCCCGGGCCGCCGCTGCCGGCCCGCCCGGCCTGAGCGGGCTTGTCCGGCTTGCCGGGTGTGGCCGGGGTGAGCCCGACGATCTGGAAGTCCGAGACGTTGCCGATCGGGTCGGCTCGGGTGAACGTGTCGCAGGTGAACGTCAGGTTCGTCGCCGCGCAGTAGAAGTAGCCACCGGGCTTCATCGTGACGTCGGTATAGACCACGACGTTGGAGGTGCCGTCGGTGTGGCTGAGATCCTTCTTGCCGTCCACCGTGATCGGCTGCGGATCGGCGGTCACCGCCACCTTCAGCGGGAAGGCCGGGGCGACCGCCTCGCGCGCCTCGTCGGTCAGGGCTTCGTCCCCGACGGCGTACGCGGCCACGTTGCGGACCAGCTCGTCGGCGAGCCCCTCCCCCTTGCCGGTCGAGCCGAACAACGCGGCGAAGTGTTCCGCCCGGCCCTTGTCGTCCAGGCCGATGTCCAGCAGCCACTTCAGCTGGTCGACGTCCTTGATCGTGACGGTGGTCTCGACGGCCTGGTCGCCGTTCGGACCGAAGTCGACACCCAGCTGGCGGAGCTTGTCGAAGCTGGTCACCCGTTCCTCCTCAGGTCTCTGCCGAGACCTCGTTGATGTACGTCGGCGGCGCCGGTCGCGACCGCCCGTCCTTGCCGTCGTTGCCGTCCTTGCCATCCGCCCCGTCGGTGCCATTCAGTGCCTCGGGGCCCTTCAGTGCCTCGGGGCCATTCAGTGCCTCGGGGCCATCCAGTGCCTTGGGGCCGTTCACGGCCGCGGCCTCGCCCCCGGCGCCGCCGGCACCCCCCGCGCCACCCCGACCGCCCCGGCCGCCCCATCCGCCGGCCGAGGAGAGCGCGCGGACCTCGACCCGGTCGGCCTGATCCGGCCGGACCGTCAGGAACACGTTGGACGAGATGCCGCCCGTCCCGCCCGGACCACCGCGGCCACCGTCGCCACCCACCCCGCCGTCGCCACCGCGTCCCGCCGGAACGTGCTGGGCGACCGCGGACACTTCCGCTGCCCCGTCACCACCGCGGCCGCCGGCGCCACCGTCGCCGCCGGCCCCGCCGGCCAGTCCCCTTCCTGCGCCAGCCCGTACGACCACCGCGCGGACACCGGCTGCCATTGAGATGTCGCCGAGGTAGATGTCGGCGAGCTTGCTCGGACCACCGCTGGCGCCGGGCCTGCCGTCGGTGCCCGCCGTGCCGTCGGTTCCGGGCAGGCCGTCCGCCGCGCCCGCGACCGGGGTCTCCAGCAACCGGAGCCCGACGAAGGTCGGGGTCGTTCGGGCCGTCCGCCCGTGCGTGCCCGCCACTCCGTCGATGCCTCGGAGCCCGTCGGGTGCGCGCTCCCGGTTGCGTCGCGGATCGACCGAGAACGGGGTCGGCAAGATGCCGAGATGGAAGTCGTCCGGACCATCACCGGCGGCCGCCGTGACGACGAGCCGCTGCACCACCAGCACCAGCAGGTTGCCCTGCACGGCGAGCTGCGCCCCCGGCTCGAGCACGAGCTCGCCGACGTTCACGAAGACGAGCAGGTCGTCCAGGTCGTCCAGGCCGAACTCGGCGCCGCGGACGCTGACGTCCCAGCACTCACCCGCCGCCACCGTTCGGCGCAGCACGCTGGTGGCCTTGGCCGGAAACGGGAAGTGGCGGCCCGCGCCGGTCTCGTCGGTCGGGTCGATCCACCCGTCGGCGAAGACGGCCGCCTCCAGCCGGTCGTGCACGCCCTGGCCGATGCTGCGCCGCAGGGCGATCTCGGGCGCGAAGAACACCGACTGGCGGCGGCGCCGTTGCTCCGGTGTGACCGGCACCAGATCGCGCGCTGCCGCGACCGAGTCGATCACCGGGTAGCCGACCTCGGTCCGGCCGGCCAGCAGCGCGGCGGCGGAGTGGCCGAGCCGTGCCGCCTGGTCGAGGAAGCCGGCCTGCAGCCCCGGTGGCAGCGGCTCGCCGAGGCCGCTCGCCCGGAGCGGCGCCTCAGGCGGGGCGGACATACCGCACCGCGAACGCGACATCGGCACCGGCCGACCACGGGACGCCCGGCTGGACCGTCTGGCTGGTGCTGCTGAACTGGGTGTACTGATTCGTGGCCGCGGTCCAGTAGTAGCCGCCCTGACCACGGTAGTTGTAGCTACCGATGGCACGCTGCCCGGTCAGATTCGCGCCGAACGTCGCGACCCCACCCGAGATCAGCGCGGCGTACGCGCCCGCGCCGTAGATCGCGATCAGCTCCTGCCAGACCGCGACGCTCGGCAGCTCCCAGCCCGGCGGACCATGGTCGGTCGCCGCGTCCTGGGTGTAGAGCCGGCCGTATCCGGGCAGCGGACTCTGTGCGTTGTCGTACACGTACGACCCGGCACAGTCATACACGTAGTCGGCCAGCATCCAGTAGTAGCTGCCGAACCGCGCGGTCGGGTAGGTGGTGTTCCCGTTCGGATCACGGACGTAGGACAGCTGCAGATAGGACGTGTACTGCCCCGAGCCCAGATAGCCGCCCTTGCTGTCCAGCGCCTGCAGCGTCATGAAGAACGCCTCGCTCAGCTGCGGCGCCGGCAGTGTCACGGTCGCGCCGCCGTAGGTCAGCGGGCCGGGACCGGGAGTGTTCGTCACGTTCTTCAGCCCGGAGGCGGCCGAGGAGGTGAGCACGCTCACCGAGGCGGCGCCGAACGTGGTCCAGCTGACCGGGATCTCCACCGTGGCATCCGGGTCGGTCACGGCCACCACCGGATTGGTCGCCGAGAAGGCGAGCACGCCCAGGGTGGGGGGCGCCGGCTGCTTGTTGATGTCGAGCACGTACAGCTGGTCGTCGTAGGCCTTTGTCGAGTCCTTCGCGAAGCCGGTGCACAGCACGAGCATCTGGGTGTGCCCCACCACGGTGTTGGTGATGACCTGATTGAAGACGAACGTCACGTTGGCCGAGTCGGTCCGCACCCCGTCCAGCAGCTTGACGTTGCCCTCCGACGGGGCGAACAGCCACTCCGGATGCGTCTTGCCCTTCGTCGGCGGCCCCGGCGGCGTCCACGGCGCCTTCGGTGGCTGGGCCTGCATGTTGGCGTTGATCGACCAGGCCGAGTAGGCGCTCTTGTCGTCCGGCGCCAACGACCCACTGGTGTTGCCGTAGACGAACGACACCACGACCTGGGGTGTGCCGGACAGTGTCGACCCGGTCGCCAGCGGCGTCTCGCCGACGTTCTTCAGCGTCAGCACCAGCTGGTTGACCAGCACGTTCGACTTGTCCCGGCAATAGACCAGGCCCTGGTTGTCCAACGACACCTGGAGTACGTCGCCGAGCTTCAGGTTGCCCGGCGCGGGCGGCAGGGTCACCGCGACTTTGGCGTTCACCTGCGAGGGGGTGTTGCCCGTCATGTTGTCCGGCGCGAGGGCCCAGCTGAAGTTCGGCGCCGGCGAGGCGGTGGTCAGCACGCCGGTGATCGGCAGCGTGAGCGAGGCGTCGGCCGCCCACGACGCGTCCGCCGTGCAGGTCAGGGTCAGCGTGTTCGCGTCGGTGTCGACGTCCGGCTTCGACCACCCGGTCACGTTCACCCCGAGCCCGCTCAGCTGGCTGCTGGTGAACAGGTCGCCGGGCAGATAGAAGGTGAGCGTCGACGGCGCGTCGGCGTCCGCGGTCAGCCCGACGGTGCCCCCGGTGTTGTTCACCAGCACGACGTTCACGGTCGTCGAGACCCCGGTGTAGAGCACAGCGGTCTTGGTGTCGGTGTTGATCAGGGTGAAGCCGATCAGGTCGTCATCGCTCATTTCTCTCCCCGTTCGCTCGCGCCCGGCGCCAGGAATCCGGTCATCCGCGGCCACGGCCCGGAAGGCCCGCTCGCCTCCTCCAGAGCGAGGGGCGCCACGGTCTCGCCTTCCGTTCCGCGACCACGGACGACCGGAGCGCCTACCCGACGCTCGCTCACCCACTCGCCCGTTCGCTCGCGCCCGGCGCCAGGAATTCGCTCACGAGGCTGCCTCGGGGTCGGGCTGCAGCAGCAGCCAGCCGTCGGTCAGGGTCTGCGGGCCGTGGCCGTAGACCGGCGACTCGGGCTGGGTGGTGGGCGGCAGCGACAGGGGCGGCTCGCCGGGCGCCACCCAGGACCAGAGATAGCCGGGCTCGGCCGGCAGCGGCAGCCGCAGTCCCAGCTGGTCGCTCAGCACCGGCCTGGTGGTGAAGGTGACGCCGAGACTCCGCAACGCGCCGACGTACTGGCCGGGCGGGATCTGCAGGCTCTGCGTCGGGAGCACGCCGCTGGTCAGGTGGATCGGTGCCCGGGGGTCGATCAGGGCGGTGAAGAGCTGCTGGGTCGCGCCGAGACTCGAGTCGACCGGCCCCAACGGTTTCAGCGCCGGATCGCTGCCGACCGCCGCCGAGGACAGCACGACCGTGTACGGATCCGGGTCGGAGGACTCGGGCAGCAGCGCGACCAGCCCGTCGTCCAGGTCGCTGTGGTCCCCGACGGTGATGGCGAACTGCACGCCGCCGAGGGCGGCGCTGGCCCCGGCCTGCCGGTCCGCGTACGTCGTCCAGGTGTGTTTGATCGCGTCGGTCATCGCGGCCTGCGACTGGTTGACCGGCAACGTGCCCCCCGCCGGACTCAGCCCCAGGGCAAACCGGACGATCGCCAGCGGCCGGCCGATCAGCACCGACAGCGCCACGTCCTGGGCGGCGTGGGTGGGGGCGATGAAGGTTCCGGACGCGTCGATGGTGGCCAGCAGATCGGTCAGGAAGTCGCCCGTCCGAGCGGACAGGAACCACATCAGCTCGGCCAGGTGCTCGTTGACCGGCCGCTTCGGCGGCGGCCCCGGCTGCGGGGCCGGCCCGACGTCCAGCGTCAGGTCACTGCGCGGGTTCTTGGTGTTGCCGGCCACGGTCTGATAGCGAACCGCCGCGCCGATCCGGACAAAGGATCCGACCGGGCGTCCGTCGGCGTTGTAGCACATCAGCGAGGTGTCAAGATGGTTCGGCACCAGCCAGCCGCAGACCGGAGAGCTGGCCGGCTGGTCGCCGGACTCGAGGAAGTCGCCGTCGATTCCCGGCACGGCGTCGTCGAAGTCGGCCGACAGCCAGTGCGCCTCGACCCGTGCCGGGGTGAGCAGCCGCGGCGGCAGATAGAGCTTCTGCGCGTTCGCGGTGTCGCCCGGCTCGGGGGCCAGGGTGCCGGCCGGGGTAACGCTCAGCGCGCCCGAGACGGTGTGCGTCGCGGTGTTCAGGCTCATCGGCTGGCCGAACACGTCCACCAAAAACAGCGACTCGAGCTCGAAGAAGCCGGCCCGCAGCGGTCCGAAGTTCCCCAGCGCCTGCGGCCCGGTCGGGATGGCCTGCAGCGCGTTGAACCCGCCGTCGTACCAGCTGTCGCCCGGCGTCGCGTTGGCGGCCTTCGCGATGTTGGCGGTGGGGATGTCGGGACTGACCGTCAGGTCCATCACCGGCAGCTGCGGGATGGTTTGGCGCAGCGTCTGGGCCAGCCCGAAGGTGTCCAGCGCCTGCGACATCACCCGCTTGCCGGCGAGGTCGTTGCGGGCGCTGGTCAGCTCCGGGTCGGCCGGATCGGTGGCGAACTCGGTCTGATAACCGTCGATCTGCTGGATCAGGCTCTGCATCGGTGTCTTCGACAGCACGACCTCGCCGCCGTAGTCGACCCGGGTGCCGGTGGTGAACCGCGCCGGCACCTGATAGCCGAAGTCCAGCGAGGTGGCGTCCAGGTCGAACGTGTTCGTCACCGTCGCCGGATCGTACGTCCCCTGCTGGCTGCCCTTCGGGGCCAGCGGATCCAGCTTTCCGGACCACCGCATCCAGACCGGCAGGTACGGGTCGAACCGCGAGGAGGAGAACTCCGGCAGCGCCTGCTGGGTGTTCCAGCCGACCGGGTCCGGGGCGTACGCGTGCTGGCCGGCATTGGTGAACGTCAGGGTCAGCGCGCCGGCACCGGTGCCGACGGTCTGGGACGGGTTCTTCCCTCGGGCGGGATTGGGCTTGACCCCGGTCCGGACCGCGCCGAACAGGCCGGGGCTGACCGGCGGGTCCAGCGGGCTCTGGCCGCCGACGGCCGTCGACACGTCTCCGGTCAGCCCGGACGGCGCACCCGAGCCGGCGAGCGCGGCCAGTTCGGCGCTGCGCTGGGGATCGATCAGGGCCGCCTCGCGCAGGGTCGCCAGCACCTCCGCCGGGACCGATGCCGAGATGGCGGCCAGGTCGGTCAGGGCGGCGGCCTCGAGGGTCCAGCTGCCGGCCTGACCGGCGACGGTGAGCCGGTCGACCAGCTCGGCGTCGGTACGGACCGCGATCGTGTTGTCCGGGCCGTTGCGCCGGGCCGGCTCGATCCGGTCGCCCTCGATCACCAGCACCGGATCGGTCGGCATCCAGTACGCGGGGGCCGGCACGGCGTCCAGTTCCCAGGGCGACGGATGACCCGGTTCGGCCAGCGCAGCCAGCGCGTCGACGACCTGCTGGTGGGCGGCGACGAGCGCGCCGGCCGTCGTTTGCGCGGCCGACGTGGTGGTCACGCCGGTGATCGCGCCGGTCACCGGGTCGGTCTGGTAGGTGATCAGGCCCGCGGCAGCGCCGGCGGCCTGGACGGCTTTCAGTTCGCCGGTCTGGTTCGCGGTCAGGAAGCCGCCGACCGCATTGGCCTGCGGATCTTTGGCGACCAGCAGCTGGACGTAGACCACCCAGTCCATGAACAGTTGCTGGCGCAACGTGACCAGCGCCGTCCGCGCTCGGTCGTAGGCTGCCTGGGCCTGGTTCAGCACGGCCAGCTGCTCGGCAAGGGTCAGCGGCAGCGTCACCTCGCCGGAGCTCGGCTGACCGGGGGCCGACGTGGTCTGCACCGTCCACAGGTGACCGCCGTCGACACTGGAGAAGCCCTTGTCGTGGCGGGCGCGGCCGAGCCCGACCAGCGCGTTGCCGTCGCTCTCCAGGTCGCGCAGCAGGCCCAGCTGCAGCGCCTCCAGCAGGGTCTCGTACGTTTCCAGCACGACCGGCTCGCCGGTTCCGGACGGCGCCGGCAGCTGGCTGGCCACCAGCGCGGCGACGGCCTCGGCCGTCGTGTTGCCCGCGGCGATCTGCACCTGGCCCGTCCACCGGCCGGACTTGTCCGAGGGGGCCAGGAACCCGCCGGGACCGTTCCAGACGATGTCGGCCAGGGTGCCGGCGCACAGCGTCCCGGTCGGCGCCGTCAGCGTGTCCAGGGTCGAGTCGGCGTTCAGCGTGAAGCTCACCGCGTCGGTGTCGAACAGCCAGCCGAACTCGTGCTCGGCCTGCGAGCAGAACACCTGGGCCGGGTTCTGGGCGACCGGCACCCTCTCCTTCGTGCACTGGGCGACGTAGGTGTCGTACGCGGTCGTCACGGTGGCGGCGAAGCCGGTCAGCGGGTCGGTGGTCTCGTCGGCCAGCCACCCGGTGACTGCGTACGAGGCCGCGAACGTGATCGCATTGCCCGCCGAGATGGCGGCGAACACCGAAGCGACGTCTTCGAAGGTGTCCCAGTAGCCGAAGACCGTGCGGCAGTCCGGGTAGTAGCCGGAGAACGAGGCCCCGGCGAAGCCGATCGAGGTGAGATAGAGCGCCTTCTTGTCGGCGCCCTTGTAGCTCGGCAGATAGTCGGTGGTCGGCGTGGCCGACGGGTTCCAGTCCGATGCGCCGACCACCCGCCCCATGTAGAGGTAGGGCAGCTTGCTGCTCGGCGCCTGCAGCGGGACCGCCACCGGCAGCCGGGTGATGCCGTTGCGGTCCGGGGTGGGCGGCTGTCCGGTCAGGTAGTCGCTCTCCACGATCCAGGCGGTGGCCTGCGGCGGTCCGTACGCCTTGCTCGCCGGGTCCTGGATCCGCAGCGTCCGGCTGACCAGCCAGCGGTTCGGCGCAGCCGGGAACCGGATCTGGCCCGTGGCGGGGTCCTGGACGCCCCGCTTGAAATACTCCGGTAGCTCCCAGTGCAGGTGGATGCCGGGCTTGAGCGATTCCGCGGCCGGCTGGTCGAGGGAGCGCCAGATCTGGTCGCCGGTGCTGGGCAGCGGGGTGCCCACCTGATACGGCAGCTTGTCGAACATCGCGGTTCGGCCGGCGAAGTTGCTGGTCAGACCGCTGTCGTCGGCATTGGACACCCGCAGGCCCGCGATGTTCAGCGGGACGACCGCCCTCACGATCCCGGCTCCGGCGTCGGGCGGCGGAGGAAGCTGACCATGCCGACCCCGGCCGTCATGGCGAAGCCGAGCTGGGCCGAGTCCAGGGCGGCCGGCTGTTGCGGGTTGTCAGCCGTGCCGATGGCCAGCGCGGCGGAGGCGAGATCGAGGACGCGGCTTCCTCCCGGCCGGAGCGACCCGGAGAGTTCGACGTCTAGGATCACCGGCTGCCCGTTCGACGTGCGGAAGGTGATGGTGCCGTCGGCGGCCCGGTCGAACGCGTGCACGTTCTTCGACGCGGTCGGCGGGGTGGCCGCGGGGTCGTAGTCGTCCAGGCCGTAGTGCAGCACCTCCGGCGGCTCGTGTACGTCGACCCGGTAGCCGTCGCCGACGAACAGGCAGAACAACGTGTCCGAGCCGGGGCCGAGCCGGTCCAGCCGCTTCACCTCCAGCGGCGCCGGATCCGGGTCGTCGGGAGTGTGGCCGGGCGGGTAGACGTTCACGCCGAGCCCCGGACAGGCCTGGACCACCGCGGAACGCAGCAGGAAGCCGTTCCAGCCGGGCGGCGGGTCGACCAGTGCGTCCTCGCGAGCCTGCCCGTCACCGTCGCTCTCGCCGGCCGGAGCGACCAGCCGAAGCACCGGCGGTCCGGCGGCCCGCAGTCGCGCGGCCCGGTGGTGGGCCGGCAACCGGTGCACCGGAGCGGCGGCCCGGGCCAGCGCGGTGATCGGGCCGATCAGCACGCTGTCGATCGCGACGCTGGGATGAAGCGCCTCGTTACCGCCGAGTGGGCCACTGCCGAGCGCTTCCGGCCGGGCACCGGAACCGGCGCCGGCGGCCGCGGTCAGGTCGCGACCGAGGCTGAACGCGCCGTCGATCAACGCCTCGATCCAGGCCTCGTCCAGCCGGAAGAACCGGATCGACTCCGGCGGCAGCATCTCCTCGTCCGGCAGCAGGTATCCGAACGGGACGCCGAGCAGGGTGTGCAGCCGGCCGAGCCAGTCCACGATCGCGGCCGGTACGGGCACCTGGTCGAGCGCGGCGGCGATCCGGGCCGGCTCGGTGAGCGCGGCCCGGACCCGCTCCGCGCGGGCGGCACGAGCGTACAGGGCGGTCATGGGGTCCTCCCTTGGGCGAGCAGCCGCATCGTCGCGTGCAGCAACGGCTTGCTCGTCGTGGTGTTGGTGAGCTGCGGATCGCCCAGCACCTCGGCCAGGATCTGTCGCTCGGCGGTGTCCACCACGGTCTGGCCGAGCCCTCGCTTCCAGGCATACAGCGCGGTCGAGAACGCCTTGTCCTGCAGCGCGATCAGCCGGCCGACCGTCCAGGCCGCGGCCAGGCTGGCATCGAACAGCCCGGTGGTCGGGTCGAAGACGAGCGCCGCGTCGGAGCAGCTGTAGGGCACCGGCAGGTCGGCGGGCGGGGGTGAGTCGTCCGGGGACAGCGGGCCGCGGAACCACGACGCGGTGGTCTCCCCGGTCCGGACCGTGTGGGTCAGCGGGGCGTAGCCGCGGGTCAGCGCGGCCCCGATCGCCGCTCCGGCTGGCGTGGCCGGCAGGTCGTTGCGAACGATCCGGAGCGTGGTGACCGCCGCGTCGGGTCCCTTGGGAGCGGGCCGCTGGTTGAGATCGGCCACCGTCGCGGTGAAGTCGAGCGGGTCGCCCTGGCTGATGAACGTCCAGCTGGCCAGCACGGCGAGCCGCAGGATGCCCGTGGTTGGCCCGCTCGGCGGCAGGAAGGGGGCGAGCGCCTCGAGGCTGACCAGGTAGGCGTGGCTGGTCTGCACGTTCTGCGGCAGCCGGTTTCCGATCACGATGGCGTACGTCCCGAGCGGGTCGGTCGGCGGCTCGGCCCCGAGCAGCGCCGGCGTCGCCTGCAGCGACAGCTGGCGGACGTGGGAGTTGAGGCCGAGGTCGGCGATGGTCGGCGCGATCTCGGCGAACAGCGCGAGCGGCAGATCGATCACCTGGACGGCGTCGCCGAGAGCCTCGCCCGGCTGCAGCCCGTCGGTGTCGGTGGCCCCGTCGAAGTAGCTGTGCGTTCCGGCCGGGAGCTTGCTGTCCGGGTTCGCGGCGGCCGGAAACAGGTCACCGAGGGTGACCTGGACGGGTTCGAGACCCGTCAGGTCCGGGTTCGCGGCCAGGTCGTCGGAATCGAGCGTGAGCACCGCCAGCCAGCTCGGCACGTCGGCGTCGACGGCGACCGCAGCATCGCTCTCGCTCTTGCTCTGGGGGCGCTGCGGTGAGCGGATCCAGGGCAGCACGGCGGTGGACAGCACGACGTGCGGCAGCACGGTGTGGAAGTCGCCGGTCGCATTCAGGGCCGGGAACAGCGAGGAGATCGTCCCGGCCGGATCGGCTAGTGAGAACCGGGGTCCGCCGACCGCGAACTCCCAGTCTCGGCTGACCGGTGCGGTGTTGACCGACGTCGTGTCGTCGGACTGCAGCACGTGCTGCTCGACGCTCAACCGGTAGACCGCGGAGTCCAGGCCCGGCAGCTGGTGCTGGACGAACGTGACCCGTTCGTCGGCCGGATTGGGCGGGGTCGGGGTGCTCATCAGGTCCGTCCGATCACGAGGGCTGGCCGATCAGGGCGACGCCGGGCCACGCCGACAGCGGGGTCTGGGCCAGCTCGGTCAGCTGGACCGCGCTGCTGGGCGGTGTGGTGAAGCCGAGCGCCTGGAGCTCGTCGAGCACAGCGACCCGCTGCTGGCCGACCCAGCTGTCGGTGAGCGAGGACAGCACGTCGCCGGTGTTCGGTAGGTCGGCCACGTGGGCGCCGCCGACGGTGATGCCCAGGGAGGTGCCGTCCGGGCTGACCGTGCCGCTCGCGGTGTACGCCGACGGCAGGGCCGCCGGCTGGAAGACGAACCCGGTGCTGATCCCCTCGGCGAAGATCAGCTCGAGCAGCGCCACCGCGTTGATCTTGTCCGGGTTGTCGGGAACGGGGGCCAGGTCCAGGCCGACCAGGGCGTAGGGCACGATCCGCTGGCCGTTCACGTCGCTGCTCGCCGTGCCGTCGCCCCACAACGCGGCGTTGGCGCCGGTCAGCTGCGGCAGTACGGTCAGGTCCGTGACGTAGGTCGACCAGCCGTCCCCGTCCGTATCGCGCCGGCAGAGGGTGACCGTCAGATAGGAGAGGACGCCGTGCTGGCCCATCGGGGCCACGCTCAGCGTTGGCTGCCAGACCTTGTCGGCCGACAGCGTCTCGGTGGTCGCATCGAGCGCGAGCCGCAGGTCCGTCGGCAACAGGTCGGTCAGCGGCAGGTCTCCCCCGTCGCCGTCCCCTGCCGCGGCCCGCAGCGCGGCGACCACCTCGCGGGTGTAGTCGGCGACGATATTCGGCAGCTCGGCCGTGATCGTCTCGCCGGCTTTCGTCTCCCCGGTGCCGAGCCGCGGATGGTTGGCCGGCACCGTCGTCCGGACCGCAATCCGGAACTTGTTGCCGTCCACGATCCAGTCCATCCCGGGAGTCGTGGTCGAGATCAGGCCCACCGTGACCGCGGCCGAGACGACGCCGGTCACGGTTGCGGGATCGGCCGCCGCCTCGTCGGCAGCCAGGGTGGCCCGGGCCGCCAGCCGCGGCGGCGCAGGCACCGGCGGCGGCAGGAACCCGGCGGCCAGCGACTCCCAGCCGACCGGCGCGGGCGGCGTGGCTGGCGCGCCGAAGGCGATGGTGAACGACACCACGTCCAGGTCGACGATCGCCCGGCCGCCGAACGGCGGACCCCAGATCTGCAGGTCGGCGCCGATCTGCAGCCGGATGCTGAACAGCCCGAGATCCACCTTGCAGCCGATCGCCACCCACGCGTGGGCGGTGTAGCTGAAGGGCGCCCAGGCGATCAGGAAGTCCAGCCCGGCGGTGAACCAGGCCGACACCGGGCCGGCCTCGAACGTCGCGACCAGCGCGATGCCGGCCATGAACGCGCCCGGGGTGAGCGCGACGTACGCCTGGCCGGTGACCTTGATCGGGCCGAGCGAGAACGCGATCCCCAGCCTCGGCACCACCGGATAGCTCTTCGGCTTGTCGAACGCCGGGTGATAGCCGCCGACGGTGACCACGAAGTCGCCCGCGTGCCCCCCGTCGGTGGTGTCCTTGAACCAGGCGCAGAGCGCGAATCCACCGGTGAGCTTGACGAATCCGCCGTACAGGTAGGACGCGGGCGACAGCTTGCCGATGATCGACAGCACCCCGGTCGACGGGGTGTAGGAGGCGACCACGTCGATCTCGATGTAGGCGACCGGTTCCGGCTCGCCGCTCGGCAGCGTGATCGAGCCGGTGCCGACCACGCCGATCTGGACGTCGACTCCGAAGCCGACCGACACCACAGCCTGGACGGTGATCATCTCGAACGAGCTGGCCGCGATCCCGGCCGCGACCCAGTACTGGCCGGCCTGCACCTCGAATGTCGACTGCAGCGCCGGCAGCACGTCGCTGATCACCTTCGCCGGATCGCTCGGTTGCGCCGGCGTCTTCGGCCCGGGCAGCAGTGCGTACGTCCCGACCTTGTCGATCTCGGGCAGCACCAGCCGCGAGTTGATCCCGAAGCCACCGGACAGGCCGGTGATCTGGAGGAACGGCGGACCGCCGATCGGCGCATCCACGGCCAGGTAGATGAAGAACATTGCCGGGTCCGCGTCCGGCGCCCAGCCGCCGACCGCGCTCAGGCTGAACTGCGGCACCTGGACCATGACCTCGCCGTAGAAGGCGTCGTAGGTCTTGCCGTCCTTGCCCTGCTGAGTGACCCGGAGGAACGCGCCGCCGAGCAGGATCGGCGGCCGGTCGAAGCTGAGCGCGAGCCCGTCCAGGCCGAAGGTCGGCGAGAACGTGGTCAGCGGCGAGCCGACGGTCAGCCCGGTCAGCGAGAAGGCGAGCGGACCGACCGCGACGGCCGCGTCGAGGGAGAACAGCAAGACGTTGTTCGCATAGCCGATGCCGACGCGGCGGAAGTCGAAGATGCCGAACTGCTTGTTCACGTCGACCCAGGTGATCGGGCTGGTCGACGTTGCCGGCGGCGAGGCGGCGGCGCGCACCGCCAGCTCGGTGCCCGGTCCATCGACCGGTGCGGCCGTCTCCACCGACGTGCCCTGAGCTTGTCGAAGGGCGGCCGCGCCACCTGGCTTCACCCCGGTGCCGATGTCCAGCGAGGCGTCGCCGAGGGTGAGCTTGCCCTGCAGGGCGATGCCGCCGGCCAGGGTGGCGGGCAGCTTGCTGATCCCGTCCGGCAGCACCTTGTTGATCTTGTCCACCTGCGGCGCGGTGAACGCGGCGCTGGCATACAGCGCCTGCAGGTTCTCCAGGCCCAGGCTGAGATCCGCCGGCAGCTTGGAGCCGACCACCGGCAGCTTGCTCAGATCGATCGAGGTGCCCAACCGCAGGCCGAACGCCCACAGCGTCGCGGTGTCTTTGTAGAAGCAGAACTTGACCTCGGCCAGGTCGATCGTGATCCCGTCCGGTACGCCGTCGGCCAACGTCTCCGACAGCGCCGCGACCAGCGCCTTCAGCTCGGTGGAGGAGTCCTTGCCGAGGTAGTCGGCGACGAAGATATCGGCGTCGTCGGTGAGGTCGAAGACCAGATCGAACCGGAGGTCGTCGAAGCTGACCGAGCCGCCGAAGCGGGCGCTATAGCCCTTCGTGCCGACCGATACGGCGGGGTCGGCCTTGTCCTTCTCGGTGGTCGAGGCGACATCGATGGTGGCGGTCAGCGTGACCGGGGTGCCTTCCACGTCCAGGGTGCAGGTGCAGCTGAAGGAGAACGCGCTGGTCGCCGTGGTGTAGCCGACGGCGAGCTCGGTCAGGGTGAGGCTCTTCAGCGCGGTCGGCACGGTGCCGATCCCGAACTGAGTGCCGAGGTCGCCGACCAGCGCGTCGATGGTGGCCTTCGTCCCGGGCGCGGTCCGGCCGGCGAACACCCAGCCGTTGTCGTACGTCGCCGACAGGTCCAGCACGATCCCGGCGATGCCCAGCTGGGCGTCGAAGGTGCCGGTCCAGGTTCCGGTGGCGTAACCGATGCTCAGCCCGATCTCCTGCAGCTGCAGCGGCCCGCTCGGCCAGACGCCCTCCACCACGACCGACGCGTTGTAGCTGCTGTTCGGCGCGTCGGCGCTGAAGGACGCCTCGTCGATGGCCAGCGTCGTCGGAACGGCGGCGGTGGACAGGCCGCACGAGGTCAGCATGTCGACGACCTTGGTACCCGGCTGGGCCAGCGACCCGGTGAGCACGATCGCGGGCAGCGTCAGCACCAGATCGAGCTGCAGCCCGATCACGGTGAGCACGCTGTCGATCTCCAGCGCGACCACCTTCGCGGCGGAGGTGTCGAAACTGAGCCGGACGCCGGACAGGGCCAGGTCGAACGCGTTCGGGTCGAGCTTCAGGTCGGTGAACCCGGTCTGGGTCTGCGGGCCGAGCGCGGTGCCCGAGCTGAACCAGTCGGCGAGCTCGACAATCCCCGGGAACGTCTTGGTGCCGTCGGGCAGCAGGGACGCGGTCCAGACCGGGGACGTACCGACGCCGATGCCGAGCGTCATCGCGACCCCGCCGACGCTCAGGTGGCCGATCACGGTCACCGACCAGGCTCCGGTGGTGATCACCACGGCCAGGTCGAGGCCGGTGAAGTCGACCACGTCGGCGATCAGGTGCCAGCTGCCGGTGGTCACGCTGACGGCGAACGCGAAGTAGGCGCTGGAGGCGGCGTCGTTCGGCGCGAACCGGATCGCGAACGACGCGGGCTGGAGGGTCGCGATCTGACCGAACACGTCCAGCGTCGGGGGAACGTCGAACGGCAGCTGACCGCTGCCCAGGCCGAGTGCGATCAGCTCGGTCGGGCTGACGCCGGTCGCGGGTCCGGCCAGCACGACGCCCCACGCGCCGGGCTGGTTCGCGACCGGGGTGACGACGACCGCGGGCGCGACGGTCTGGGTGATCGGCAGGGTCGCGGCGACGGAGGCGGTGGTGGCGTCGGCGGTGGTCACCGTGAGCGTGATCGAGCTGAGCGTGAGGGCCGCCCGGCCCAGCCCCTGGATCGGCCAGGTCGCCGAACTGGTGCCCTGCACGGTCAGGGTGTCGCCGTCGATCCGGACCGGCGTTGCGCTGACGTCGAGGCTGACGGTGCCGCCGGGCATGCTGGCGACGACGGCCGCGAGCGGGCCGAGGCGGGCGTCCGTCCCGGCCAGCCGCAGCGGGTTTCCCAGCCCGGTCAGGTAGGTCTCGAGGGCGGTGAGGTCAGTGCTGATGACCGGACCACCCAGACGCGCAGACCCGGGCAGACGGGGCGAGACGGGCAGACAAGCGGTGACGATTCACGGGGGCCTCGCCGTTGCAGGGACGTGTCGACGTTCCGCTGGCCCCGATCCAGACGCGCGTGACGCTAGACCCGCCGGAATCCCTACGTCAATAGCGATCTCAGGTCTGGAGCATAAAGTTGCGCACCCGTCACCAGCCCAGCTCCGGAACGTCGACGCTACGTCCGCGGGCCGCCGACTCCGCGGCGGCGAGCACGACGGCCAGGGTGCGCAGCGCGGTGCCGAGATCCGGCCGCGCCGGCCGGCCGCCGCGGACCACATCGAGGAAGGCGTCGATCAAGCTCGCGTCACCGCCGAGGCCGTACGGCAACTCCAGCGCGCGGCCGCTGCCGGCCTCGATCCCGCGGACCCGGGGCCGGAACGCGTCGACGAACACCTCACCCGCCGTACCGGTCACGTTGATCGTCAGCCCGCCCCAGCTCGGCGCGCTCGCCGACAGGCTCCAGGAGCAGTCGATCGCGGCGACCAGGCCGCTGGCGTAGTTGATCAAGACCAGGCCCCCGGTCTCGGGTCCGCCGGTCCCGAGCACGTCGGCCACGGTCGCACCGACCCGGTCGGCGTAGAGCATCCGGTTGGTGATCGCGGACACGCTCGCGGCGCGGGCGTCGGTGAGCGCGTCGATCAGGTCGGCGACGTGGACGACGTGATCGAACAGGGCGCCGCCGCCCGACCACTCCGGCTCGACGAACCAGCTCCGCTCGGCGGGCAGCTTGCCGTTGTTGGTGCCGCGAACGGCGACCAGCTCGCCGAGCTGGCCGGCACGAGCGCGCCCGATCAGCTCGCTGCAGGCCGCCATGAAGCGGACCGGGTGCGCGATCATGAACGGCACACCTCGGCCGCCGACCACGGCGGCGATCGCCCGGGCGTCGGCGGCCGTGGTCGCCAGCGGCTTCTCGCACAAGATCGCGGCACCGCTCTCCGCCGCCGGCTCGATCAGCTCCCGGTGCCGGCTGGTCTCGGACATGATCACCACCGCGTCCGGACGCAGGGCGAACACCTCCCGGTAGCCGTCGACGTAGCGCGCCCCCGCGGGCAGCCCGCGCGGGCCGCGGTCGGCCGCCGGTGGTCCGTCGGGGTCGCAGACCATCAGGTCTACTCCCGCGGTTTCCGCGAGCAGCTCGATGTAACCGTCGGCGTGGACGTGGGCGCGGGACAGCACGGCCACCAGCAGCGAATCGGCGCTCCTGCTCATCGGGCCGGCTCCACCGGCTGGCCGGAGCGCAGGGACGCCAGCGCCGCCTCCGCCAGCCGGACGGCCTCGGCGCCGTCCGCGGCCGTCACGATCCGGGCCGGTGGGGAGTCGCGGTCGGGCTGGAGAAACGCTGCCAGCTCGTCCAGATACGGGTCGGCGGCGGCGCTCCGGCTCGGCAGCAACCCGTCGGCGGG
Organism: Microlunatus ginsengisoli; assembly: GCF_039537205.1. Taxonomy (NCBI): domain Bacteria; kingdom Bacillati; phylum Actinomycetota; class Actinomycetes; order Propionibacteriales; family Propionibacteriaceae; genus Microlunatus; species Microlunatus ginsengisoli. Next base: position 32,740 of record NZ_BAABAB010000050.1, read on the forward strand.
CTGATCATGATCGAGTTGCATGATCATCGGCTGCTCCCGGGCCGACTCGTGCTCGAGCAGCCCGCCGGTCCCGGCCACGCTGAACGACGTGGTGAAGCCGACGTGCTGCGCTCCCCACACCCCGGATGCGAGGCTGATCGCCCCGGACCGGTGCCGCAGGGTGACGTGCGCCGCCTGGACCGGCGCCGGTCCGCTGTCGTCATGCCGGACGATCGCCGTCACCTGGTCCACCTCGCCGGCCAGCCAGCGGGCGATGTCGAGGTCGTGGATCAGCTGATCGAACACGATCCCACCGGAGCGCACCGGGTCGCCGAACCAGGGCGCACGAATAGGGAAGCTGCCCGACCGGGTGAACCGCAGCACGGCCGGCGTGCCGATGGCGCCCTCGGTCACGGCACCGTGCAGAGCGGCGTACTCGGGGAAGAAGCGGACGACGTGGGCCGGATAGAGCCTTCGCCCGGCCGATGCTGCGGCGGCGACCAGCTCGACCGCCTGGGCGTACGTCCGGGCCAGCGGCTTCTCCACGATCAGGTCGCGTCCGGCGGCGATGGCTTGCATCGCGAGCTCGTGGTGGGTATCGGTGGGGGTGGCGATCAGGATCCAGTCCGATTCCGCCAGCAGTTCGTCGTAGCTCGCGCGCATCTCGGCCAGCCCGGCCAGCGTCTCGGCGCCGGCCTGCGCGTGGATCAGCACCCGGTGGCCCAGCCGGACCAGGTTCTCGGCGTGGATCCGTGCCATCACACCCGCCCCGACCACCCCCACCCGCAGGACGGGCCGGGCAGCGTTGGTCATGACCACGATCATGGACCCAGCCGCGCCCCAACCACCACTTCGCGCACGCTAGCGCGACTTCGCGCCCCCTCGACGGTACGCGAAGTCGCGGTTCGATGTGCGAAGTGGTTGCGGAGCCCTAGGGTGGTGCGCTCACGCGCCCCGCGCAGCCGGGATGTCCACGGATACCCGTCGATCTTGCCGCGTCGACGCGGCAACATCGTCAGATGTCCTGCCGGTCGACTGCTTGCGAGGTTCGACGCCGCCTACGGCCACTTCGCGTGCGCTAACGCGACTTCGCGCCCCTGCGACGGTGCGCGAAGTCGCGGTTCGGTGCGCAAAGTGCGTTGCGGCGCGAGTCGGTGCGGAGGTGGGCAGCCCTCAGTTGTTGCTGACCAGGGAGCGCAGGAAGAAGGTCAGGTTGGCGGGGCGCTCGGCGATCCGGCGCATGAAATAGCCGTACCAGTCGTTCCCGAACGGAACGTACGTCCGCACGTGCCCGCCCTCGGCGACCAGCCGGCGCTGCTCGCCGTCGCGGATGCCGAACAGCATCTGGATCTCGTAGTCGTCGCTGCCCCGGCCGGTCTCGGCGGCGAGCTCCTGGGCGGCGGCGATCAGGGCCGGGTCGTGCGAGGCCACCATCGGATAGCCCTGGCCCTCCATCAGGACCCGGAGGCAGCGCTGGTAGGACGCGTCCACCTCCTCCTTGGACTGGAACGCGACCTCGGCCGGCTCCTTGTAGGCCCCCTTGCAGAGCCGGATCCGCGAGCCCGGTCCGGCCAGCTCGCGGCAGTCGGCCTCGGTCCGGTGCAGATACGCCTGGAGCACGGTGGCCACCGTCGGGAACTCCCGGCGCAGCTCGCGCACGATCCGCAGGGTGGAGTCGGTGGTGGTGTGGTCCTCGGCGTCGACGTTCACCCAGGCACCGGCCTGCTCGGCCGCGGCGCAGATGGTCCGCGCGTTGACCAGCGCCAGCTCCTCGCCACCGGGCAGCGACTGACCCAGCGCCGACAGCTTGATCGACACCTCCAGCGGGGCCGGACCGTCGGTGGCGGGCAGGTCGAGCGAGCGATAGGCCGACAGTAGCGAGAGGTAGGCCCGCACCGTCTCCTCCGCCTCACCGGCGTGGCTGATGTCCTCGCCGAGATAGTCCACCGAGATGAACCGGCCGGACTCCACCAGTGCCCTGACCGCGGCCATCGCGTCGGCCTCGGCGGCACCCGGCACGAACCGGTCGACCAGCTTGCGGGTGAGCTTGGAGCGGCTGATGGTCCGCTCCATCCGATCCGAGCGCGCTGCGGCCAGGATCGCCGGCCGGAGCGGGTTGCTGAGTGTGAACGTCGTCATCGATCTCTCCTGGTAACAGCTCGTCGCGGGTGGTCGGTCAGCCCTGGTGCGGGTAGCGGTGGTTGCGCGGCGGGACGAACGTCTCCTTGATCGTCCGGGCCGAGGTCCAGCGCAGCAGGTTCTGGGCGGAGCCGGCCTTGTCGTTCGTGCCGGAGGCCCGGGCGCCGCCGAACGGCTGCTGCCCGACGACCGCGCCGGTGGGCTTGTCGTTGACGTAGAAGTTGCCGGCCGCGAAGCGGAGCGCCGCGTCGGCCTCGGCGATCGCCAGCCGGTCGTCGGCGATGACGGCGCCGGTCAGGCCGTACGCCGATCCCTGGTCGACCGTGGCGAGGATCGACGCCCAGGCGTCGGGCTCGGCGTCGTCGTAGACGTGGATCGCCAGGATCGGCCCGAAGTACTCGGTGCTGAACGCCTCGTCGGCCGGATCGTCGCCGATCAGCACGGTCGGCGCGACGAAGTAGCCCGCGCTGTCGTCGTAGGTCCCACCGGCGGCGATGGTCAGGCCCGGCGTGGCCTTGGCCCGCTCGATCGCGGCGACGTTGCGGTCGAAGGACTTCCGGTCGATCACCGCACCGCCGAAGTTGGTCAGATCGGTCACGTCGCCGTAGGTCAGCGCAGACACCTTGGTCAGCAGGTCCTCGCCCATCCGCACCCAGACCGACGCCGGGATGAACGCCCGGGACGCGGCCGAGCACTTCTGGCCCTGGAAGTCGAAGGCGCCGCGGATCAGCGCGGTGGTCAGTACGTCCGGGTCGGCGGAGCTGTGCGCGACCACGAAGTCCTTGCCGCCGGTCTCGCCGACCAGCCGCGGGTAGGTCCTGTAGTTGGTCAGGTTCTCCCCGACCTGGCGCCACAGGTGCTGGAAGGTCGCGGTCGAGCCGGTGAAGTGGATGCCGGCCAGCCGCGGGTCGTTCAGCGCGACGTCGGAGACGAGCGGGCCGTCGCCGAAGATCAGGTTGATCACGCCGGCGGGCAGGCCGGCCTCCTCCAGCAGCTGCATGGTGAGGTAGGCCGCCGCGGCCTGGGTCGGGGCGGCCTTCCAGACCACCGTGTTGCCCATCAGGGCGGGCGCGGTCGGCAGGTTGCCGGCGATCGCGGTGAAGTTGAACGGGGTGATCGCGTAGACGAAGCCCTCCAGCGGGCGGTACTCGACCCGGTTCCACACGCCCGGCGCCGAGATCGGCTGGTCGGCCATGATCTGCCGGCCGAACGCGACGTTGAACCGCCAGAAGTCGATCAGCTCGCACGGGGTGTCGATCTCGGCCTGGTAGGCGGTCTTCGACTGGCCGAGCATGGTGGCGGCGGCGAGCCGCTCACGCCACGGTCCGGACAGCAGGTCCGCGGCCTTCAGGAAGACGCTGGCGCGATGCTCGTAGGACAGCTCGCGCCAGGCCGGAGCTGCCAGCTGGGACGCCTCGATCGCATCGGCCACGTCGGCCGTGGTGGCCTCGTGGTAGCGGCCGATCACGCTCGCGTGGTTGTGCGGCTGGACGACCTCGTAGACGGGTCCGGCCGCGGTCCGATGCTCGCCGCCGATGACCTGGCGGATGTCCAGCGGCGTGCTCGCCAGCCGGTCCAGCTCGGCGATCAGCCGGGCCCGCTCGGGCGAACCGGGCGCGTAGTCGTGCACGGGCTCATTGACGGGCTGCGGTACGAGGCTGATGGCGTCCAACGCTGATCCTTCTGGGAGTGGCCGACGGGGTGGGATGTCATCTAGTGAACCCTGGGAGGCACCCCCGAGTCGTTGTCTGATCCGCTGAACTTCGACCACTCCGGCTGTACGTTTGGACAACGTTCGGAAGGAGCGGGACCACGGAGAACGCAACCACGCTCGGCTATCTGCTCGGCTCGCTCGGCTCGACCGTCGTCCGGCTCCGGGTGGCGCCCGCCGGGTCGGAGATCGTGATCCGGTCGGTGGCGCTGCTGGACGCCGACGACCTGGCCGTGGCCGAGCCCGGCGATGCGGCGGCCGATCTCTGCGTGCTGGCCGGTGTCCCGGCGGACGTCGCGCTGCGCTGGGTGGACCGGCTGGCGGCCAGCGACCCGTCCCGGCGGCCGGCGGCGCTGGTGACCAAGGAGGCGCCGGAGGACCTGTGCCGGGCGGCCGGCGAGGCCGGCATCGCCGTCGGCGCGATGCATGCCCAGGCACGGGCGGAGCTGGTGCTGTCCACCGTCCGCTCGCTGATCGAGGGCGCCGCGAGCCGGCAGCTCGAGCCGGCGGCCGGCGAGCCGTTCGCCGAGGAGTCCGATCTCTACGGCCTGGCCCAGCGGGTCGCCGCTCTGACCCGGGGACTGGTCAGCATCGAGGACGACCAGTCGCGGCTGCTGGCGTACTCCGCCACGGACGGCGCGGCCGACGAGCTCCGGATGCTGTCCATCCTCGGCCGAGAGGGCCCCGCCGAGCACCTTCGGCGGTTGCGCGAGCTCGGCGTCTTCGACCGGCTGCGGCGTGGCTCGGCCGTGATCGAGGTGCCGGCCGACCCCGAGCTGGGCTGGCGCCGGCGGCTGGTGGTGAGCATCTCCCCGCTCGACCCGGACGCGAACGCGCCGGGCCGGCACCGGGGACGCACCGCCCGGGCGTCGCTCGGCACGATCTGGCTGCAGGAGGGCTTCCAACCGCTCGATCCGGACGTGGCCTCGGTGCTGGAGGGCGCGGCGGCGATCGCGGCCCGGCTGATCCACCGGATCCGGACCGCACCGACCCAGGAGGCGCTCCAGGTCCAGCGGCTGCTCGGCATCCGTGGCGGCGGCGTGGACGTCCCGTCGCTGGCGTCGGCGCTGGCGCTACCGACGGCGGGTCCGGCGGTCGTCGTCGGCATCGCACCGACCGGCACGCACCTGCCACCGGTCGCCGACCTGACCGCGGCCCTGCGCCTGCTCGCCGGGGCGTACGCCCGCGACTCCCTCGTCAGCGGCACCGGCCAGCGGCTGTACGTCCTCCTCCCCCGGGCACGGCCCGGCGATGTCGGCCGCTGGGTCGGCACCGTGCTGGATCGGCTGACGAGCCGCTTCGGCGCCCCGCTGCGGGCCGCCGTCGCCGCGCCGGTGGCGGACCTGGCCGAGGTGCCGGCGGCGCGCGCGGAGGTCGATCGGGTGCTCGACCGACCGGCCGGGCCGGAGCGGGTGACCACCCTGACCGAGTCGCGGACGCCGGTGCTGCTCGGCGAGATCGCTGAGCTCGTCGGATCACGAGCCGAGCTGGACGATCCCCGGCTGACCACGCTGATCGCCTACGACGCCGACCGCGACGCAGCCCTGGTGGACACGGTCGAGCACTATCTGCTGCACTTCGGCGATGTCCGCGGCGCCGCCGCCGATCTGCACATCCATCCGAACACGCTGCGCTATCGGATCCGGCGGGCCGAGCAGCTACTGGGGATGAGCCTGGACGACCCCGACTCGCGGTTGCTGCTGCAGATCCAGTTGCTGGCCAGACGCCGCCCGGGAGCGGCAGGATGATCACCGCCGGCTCCCCCGATGATCACCGCCGGTCCGCACGCGGAAGGACACCCCGATGACCGAGCACTCCCACCCGGCGGCCGGTGCGTCATGGGGCACCGGCCCCGAGGCGATCTTCGTCATCCGGCACGCCGAGAAGCCGTCCGACTCCGGCGACGCGGCCGGCGGTGCGCACGGCACGCCGACGTACGGCGTGGACCTGGACGGGAACCAGAATCCGGACTCGCTGATCCCGCAGGGATGGCAGCGGGCGGGCGGCCTCGCCCAGCTGTTCGATCCGTCGACCCCGTCGGTGACCGGACCGCTGTGGAACCCGACCATGATCGCCGCGCCGAACCACGGCAACCCGCCCGAGCACCGGACGTACCAGACCGTCTTTCCGCTTGCCCAGAAGTCCGGGCTGCAGATCACCGTCACCGTCGACGTCGGCAAGGAGGCCGATCTCGCCGACTGGCTGCTGGCCCAGGACGACCAGACCGTCCTGGTCTGCTGGGAGCACGACCACATCCAGGACCTGACCACCGCGCTCGCCGCGGTGATCTCCGGCGGCGACGTGCCCGGGCCCTGGCCCGGGGACCGGTTCGACCTGGTCGTCGCCCTCGTCCGCGATGCCGCGACGCCGGGTTCCTTTCGGTGCGTGCAGGTCCCGCAGCTCCTGTTGGCCGGGGACTCGACCGCGCTGATCCCGCCGGCCTGATCACCCGGTCCGCGCAGCACTCGTTCAGGTCGGGGGCGGCCCGATCCGGTCGCGTGGCCGCGCCCGCCGGGTCCGGAGCTCGCCCGGCTCCTCGCCGGTGCAGCCGCAGGATCGCCGGATCAGCAGGTCGACGTCGAAAACCCGGTGAGTGGGGGCACGGCCGTCGAGGACCGCGTTCACCGCCGCCTCGGCGATGTCCGCGATCCGCTGCCGCGCGCAGGTGAGCGGCGGCCAGCAGTACTCCGACTCCTCGGTCCCGTCGTACGCCACCACGGCCAGCTCGCCGGGCACGGCGATGCCCAGCTCGTGAGCGGCCCTGAGCAGCCCGATCGCCTGCAGGTCCGAGCTCGCGAACACCGCGGCCGGCCGGCCGCGACCGCGCAGCAGCCGCAGCCCACCCTCGTAGCCGCCCTTCCGGCTGAACGGGGCCCGTTCCAGCGGCGCATCCGGCGCCCCGTGCTCGCGGAGCGTCCGCTGCCAGCCCAGTTCCCGGCCGTCGACCCAGCCGGTGCTGGCGGTGCCCATCAGCAGCGCCACCGTGCTGTGTCCGTGCACCCGGAGCAGGTGCTGGACCAGCATCCGCGCGCCGGCCTCGCCGTCGGAGCTGACCGTGGAGACGCCCTCGACCGGCAGTTGTGCGTCCAGATAGGTCAAGGGCACCGGGATCCGGGAGGCACCGGCCGTGATCCGTGGCGGACCCGAGATCGCGGACACCAGCAGTCCGTCGACCTGGCGGCTGGCCAGGTCCTGGATCAGCCGCGACTCCAGCTCGAGGTCGGAGTTCGAGCTGGCCACCAGCAGCGCCAGCCCGCGGCGGGTCGCCGACCGCTCCACCTCGAGCGCGAGCTCGGCGTAGAACGGGTTGCTCGAGTCGGGCACGACCAGCCCCAGCACACCGGTGGTGCCGAGCTTGAGCGCCCGAGCGCTCGCGTTCGGCCGGTAGCCCAGCATCTCGATCGCCTCGCGCACCCGAGCCGCCGTATCGGCGGCGACCGGGCGCGGACCGTCGTTGACGACATAGCTCACGACCGCGGTGCTGACCCCGGCGAGCCGCGCCACGTCCGCGCGCGTCACCACCCGCGGATGCTGGTCGTTCATCGCCCTCTCTCGGGTCGAACCGAACTGCTGGACATCACTCCCCTGGACCTCGGACAGTCGGCAAGTCTTCCATGCGTACGACCACCGCCGCGGCGCCCGCCGCGGATCGACGGCGCCGGTGGGCGGACCGGAGAGCGAGCGGCACCCACCGCCAGCCCGCCGACCCGCCACTGCGGCCGCCATCCGCGCTTCCACTTCCGCCGAATCGGACCGGAGTGGTAATTATCCGGTGGGAGGAGTCATCGGGCCGGTGCCCGGTTCGAGCGCGCGTGAGCGCTCGGGCCAGCCCCGTCCGTTCGGGCCGAGTCGTCGGGGTGGGTCGGGATGAGCACGGTGTTCGTTGGTCGTCGAGACGAGTTGGCGAGCCTGCACGGGCAGCTCGCCCGCGCGGCATCGGGTGTGCCGACGGTGGCGTTGGTCGAAGGCATCGGCGGCGCCGGCAAGTCGGCTCTGCTCGACCAGTGCGCGGCGGCAGCCGGCTCGGTGGCACTGCTGCGGGTTTCCGGGGACGCCGAGGAGACCGGCATCGCGTACGGGGTGCTCGACCAGCTGCTCGCCGCACTCGACGGCTCCGGGCCCGGCACGGGTCACCGCTCGCCGCGCCAAGACGGAACGCTCGTTCGGTCGGGCGATCTGCAGACGACCGGCGAGCATCTCCTGGGGGAGCTGCTGCAGGCCACGACCCGGCACCCACCGGTGGTGCTGATGGTGGACGACGCACACCTCGCCGATCGACCGTCCCTGGCGGCGCTGAGCTTCGCCGTTCGGCGGCTGCAGAACGAGCCTGTGCTCACCGTCTTGGCGGTGCGGCCCGACGGCGTTGCAGGGCTTCCGGCCGGACTGGTCAAGCTGGTCGACGCCGGCGGGGCGCGGCTGGAGCTCGGCGGCCTCGGCGTCTCGGAGATCCGCGAGCTGGCCGCGCGGTTCGGGCGTGGTCGGATCAGCGATCGGGTAGCTCGCCGGCTGCAGGAGCACACGGCCGGGAGTCCCCTGCACGTCCGGGCGCTGCTCTCGGACGGTCGGATGGATGCCCCGGACTGGCTGGCAGCACCGCTGCCGGCGCCGCAGCGATACGCGCGCCTGATCGCGGTGCAGGCGGCGCAGCTGTCGGCGGCCGCCAGAGGTCTGGCGCTGGCCGCGTCGGTTCTGGGCTTCCGATCCGACCTGCGCGTGGCGGCAACCGTCGCGCGCCTGGAGGATCCGCTGAGCGCGGTGGACGAGCTCCACCGGTCGGGATTCCTCCGCCTCGTCCGCACGCCGGAGCGGACCGAGCTCGTGTTCGAGCACATGCTGATCCGGTCGGCGCTGCTCGAGGACTGCGGACCGGCGGAGCTGGCCGCGCTGCACCTGGCCGCGGCGGAGGCGACCTCCGGCGCGGACGCGCTGTTCCACCGCGCCCAGGCCACGGCTGCCCCGGATCCGCGGCTGGCGGCCGATCTGCTCGACCTGGCCCGGGCCGACGTCGCCCGCGGCAGCTGGCGAACGGCGGCCAACGCGTTGCTCGCGGCGGCGCGGCTGGAAAGCGACGCGGACCGCCGCGACTCGGCCCTGATCCGCGGGGTCTATGCCCTGCTGGTGGCCGGCGACCTGGCGGTCGCCCGCAGCTACCGTGAGCTCATCGCCGGGCTACCGCCGACGCCGCGGCGAGCGCAGGTCGAGGCCCTGATGGCGTGGCAGTCCGGTGACTTCGCCGAGGCCGAGGCCGTCGCGGTCCGCGGGTGGTCGGCTGCGAGCGAGCTCGAGCCGCTCGAGCGCGACCGGATGGCCGGGCTGATCGCCCAGATGTGCATCTGGCAGGGGCGCAACGTCGAGGCCATCGAGTGGTCGGAGGCTTCGCTGCACAGCGGCCTGCTCGACAGCCGCGGGCAGGCCATGACGCTTGCCACCCTGGTGGGCGCGATGGCCCTCGAGGGCCGGGCGCCGGAGGCGATGCGGCTGCTGCCGACCGACGGCGATCTGGCGGACGCGGGCTACCGGGAACTCGTCGGCATGCGCGGCATCCTCGAGCTGCTCGGCGACGAGCCGGCCGGCGCCGCCGACAGACTGCGGATCCGGCTACGGCCGAATCTCGCGGACCACCGGCGGGAGAAGGCTCCCGCCGAAGTGTTGTCGGCGACCGGACCGGACGGCATCGAGCCGAACAAGATGATGGTCTTGTTGTTCCTGGCCGACGCGGAGTTCCGGCGCGGCCGCTGGGATGTCTCCGCAGCGATCGCCGACCAGGTGCTGGCGCTGGCCGAGGACACCGATCAGTCCTGGATCATGCCGTGGGCGCACGCCCAAGCCGCCCTCGTGCCGGCGAGCCGTGGCCAGTGGTCCGAGGCCGAGGCGTTGTTGGCGGCCGCCGAGCTGGGCGCGGCGCGCCTGGGCGGCGAGTTCAACTGTGTCTATGCCGCCAACGCCGCCGCGCACCTCGCGGCGTGCCGCGGGCAGCCGGATCGGGTCGTGGCCGCGGCCGATCGGCTGCGCAGCGCGGGCACCCCGTTCCGCAAGGAGCCGGGCATGTACTGCTGGCCGGTGCACTTCGCGGATGCGTTGCTGGCGCTGCACCGCGACGCCGAGGCGGAGGCCGTCATCGACGAGTGGTCAGCGACGGCTCAGGCTCTGGGCCGTCGATCCCGGCTGGCCGCGCTGTCGCGCGTGCGCGGCGATCTCGCAGTGCAGCGCCGAGACCTCTCAGCGGCGCGCGCCGCCTATGACGTGGCGCTCGAGCTGGGGGACGACGATTGCGAGGTGCTCCAGCGCGCCATGGTGTTCGCCAGCCGCGGCCGGTTCCTGCGCCGGCGAGGCGAGCGGCGGGCGGCGATCTCCGATCTCTGCGAGGCGGAGCAGAGGTTCAGATCGCTCGGCGCCGCACCGTTCCTGGAGAACCTGCGGTCCGAGCTCGCGGCCTGCGGCGTCGAGGCCGGGACCCGCGCCGACGACACCGGTCGGCTGTCGGCCCTGACGCCGCAGGAGAACGCCGTGGCGCGGCTCGTGGCGGCGGGCCGGAGCAATCGAGAGATCGCGGAGCTGCTGGTCTTGAGCCCCAAGACGGTCGCCTACCACCTCAGCCACGTCTACGCGAAGCTCGGGATCCGCTCGCGGGCAGAGCTCGCCGCAAGCCGGCCGTTCACGTCCTAGCGCCGCGCCGATCACGTCGCTCGCCCCACAGCGACTGCGCCGGCCGAGGTCGAGCCGTCCGTGCGGTCGCTGCGCACCGTGTGGCGCAGAGCCACCACCTCGGGGTGCCGATCACCGAGCACCCGCTGCTTGATCCGCCGCGCCTGCCGCCAGTGCGATCGGGCGGCGTCGTGGTCTCCCCGGGCGTCGAGGACCGATCCGAGATTCGACAGCACCACGGCCATCTCGTAGTGATCGACCCCGCGCAGCGACGTCCAGAGACGACGGGAGCGGTTCAGCGCGACCTCGGCCTCCGACAGTCGCCCCAGCCCCAGCAACACCGCACCGAGCACCGCGAGGTCACCGGCCGCCCCCGGCGACGTCGGGCCGTCGCCACGCTCTCGCAGCGCGATCGCATGTCGCGCGAGCGGCTCGGCCGCGGCGTAGCGACCCTGGGCGTGCTCGAGCCCGGCGAGGTTGTGGAACACGAACGCGAGCCGCGGGTGATCGGCGCCGAGCGCACTGCGCAGGAGAGCGAGCGCCTCGCCATAGTGCCGAGCCGCGTCGTGAAAGCGGCGGATGTCCTTGCAGAGAATGCCAAGTGCGTTGAGAGTGGCCGCCGTCAGCATCGGGTCGGGTGGCTCGCACCGGCGGGCGAGGTCGACCGCCGCCCGGAGCTCCCGCTCCGAATCCGCGTACTGCGCCTGCAGCCGCAGACAGTCGCCGACGCGCAGCTGCGCCAGGCAGCGCGCGCGCCGATCGTCGTCGGGCGCGATCCGCAGGCTCTGCCGGTGCAACCGCACGGCACCGTCGAGATCGTCGCGGTCCCGCCGGATGTCGCCGAGGAGCTGCAGGCAGGAGACGGCGACGTCTCCGGCCACCGGCGAGCGCTCGCCGGGAGCTGGCAGGGCACACCGGACCTGCTCCGCCCGTCGTTGCGCGCCCGCCAGGTCGCCGGCACGCAGGGCGGCGCGACCGCGGCCAAGCCGGCGGCGCAGGCGCGCCGTTCGGCTGAGCGGGGAGACGATGGCCGGAACGGAAGCGTCGGGTTGCACGATCTGGCTCCGCCGTGGGCTAGCGCGGTAGCTGCTGCTCGCAGTGGTTGAGCTCCCGGCCGGCCTCGGCGGTCCATGCGGTGGCGGCCACGATCCCGGTGCTGGTCAGCAGGATGAGGAGGATCCGGCGCGCTCGCGCGCCGATCAGGGCGGTCTTGTTCGGTTTCATCACGCGTGTCCCCTCGGTTCGCAGTGGTTGGTGAAGCTGAGTCCGGCGGCTGCGGGCAGGGCAGTGGTGGCGACGATGCCACCCGCGGCAGCGAGCGCGAGAACGATCCGGCGAAGCCTTTTCATCTGGACCCCTTCCGCGTTCGCGACGGTTCCCGCCGTCGCCACCGACGCTAGGGGCCCGCGACCGGCCGCCGCCTCCGTCGGATGTCCGGGTTCGGGCCCACGATCACCGAACCTGGAGGTTCTTCCGGTGTGCCCGGCCGATCGCCGGTGATTCACTGACCACGCCCGAACCCTTCGCGACCGGCGCAGCATCGGAGACCGGCCGTACCGTGCAACGAAAGGTGAGCTGCGATGTCTCGTGCATTCCTGGTCAGGATCGCGGTCCGGGCCGCGTCGATCGTCGCGCTGATGGCGATGCTGGTCGCGCCCGGACCGGCGTCCGCGCACCAGCGCGGCGCGACAGTGCTGCCGCCGGACGCGCGGCCGTGCGGCTACTCACTGAGCGAGATGACGCGCCGGCTGGCCCTGTTCACGACGAGCGGCAACGACCAGGCCTACTACCCGCGCACCCCGTTCCAGATCTTGTACTTCGACCCGGCCACCGCGCAGGTCGACACCAGCGGCGACGGTTGGGCGTTCAGCGGCACCAACACCTTCTCCGTCCCGGCCGGAACGCAGTTCTTCGTGCCGTTGCAGAACGCGGACGACTCGCCGCCGGTGCTCGGCACGCTCCCGCGCAGCCAGGCCGAGGCAGCGTCGTACTTCTTCGACCCGGCGCAACTGGGCGCCAAGGGCTACCGGATCGATGTCGACGGTGTGGCCACCCCGATCGGACCTCGGTACGTGGCCGGTCCGGTGCGCACTCCGCCGCTGCTCGACGGTGGCGGCCGCCACATGATCACCCTCGGCGCCTTCGTCGGCCCACTGCCACCCGGCAAGCACACGGTCACCATCGACGGCGGCCTGTACGGCGATCTGTTGTTCCCGGCGTACGGCATCCGCTTCCTCCGCGGTCACTTCAGCTACCAGGTGAGCGTCGCTCCCGCTCACCCGCACCGATAGCTGGCGCGGGTACCCCGCGCTCCCCCGCCGCCGGCGGCGAGTCGCTACTTCACGTACGCGATCGGCATCGTCGCCGGCGGGTCCGGAATGGGCGACGTCGCGTACTGTGCCCGGATCGCTTCGATGAACGTCCGGCACTTGGCCGTCAGGCCGTCGCTGGTCTGCATCCGGCCCTTGGTCACCAAGATGCCGAGATCGGCGCCCTTGAAGCGATAGTCGCCGGCCGCGTACACCCGGAGGAAGAATGCCTCGTCCTCGGTGGTGATGTCGTGCCAGTCGTAGCTGGCGTTGGCGAAGACGAAGCTGCCGTCCTCGTGCAGCCGCCAGGTGCCGGTGCGCGGCGCCGCGTCGATGATCTCCACGCCCTCGTGCGGTTCCTTCATGATCAGCTGCGACCAGACGTCGACTGCGGCGAGCTCGCGCCAGCGGTCGTTGATCTCCTCGACGTCGACGGTGTATTCCACGTCGGAGAACTCCAGCAGGTGGAACAAGAACAGCGGTACGTCCGCGTAGGCACCCGCCGTCACGTTCGTCATCGACGACGCACCGGAGATCCGGGGATTCAGCTCGCCGAGATAGACCTCGTCGGTGGCCAGGTCGATCAGCACGTCGATCTCGAGGAAGCCCTTGTAGCCCTCCTGCGCCAGCCGGTCGCCGAGCGCGCGGACGTGCTGGATCGCGGTCGCCCGCTGCTTCGGCGACAACGCCTCCGGGAACAGGTCGTTGCCGCACCAGCCGCCCTTGTACGGCGTCAGCTCCGGATAGCCGGTCAGGTCGGTCATGAACGGGCCGACGATGGTGCCGTGCCGGGTGATGCAGGCCTCGACGGCGGCGGCCTTGTTGTCGATCCGCTTCATCACCTTGAGCTCTTGGCCGACCATGTCCTCGGCGTTGGCGTCCCAGTCGGCCTCGGAGGCGATGAAGAACGTGGTCTTGCCGGAGTCGCCGTACGGGGTCTGGACGACCAGGTCGAGGCCCAGCCCGTTGCTCTCGGCCAGCTCGCTCAGCGCGGCCCAGTTGTCGGCCCGGCCGAGCACGTTCGGCACCGACGGGGCGCCGGCCTCGTTGCCCAGCTGGGTGGTGACGATCTTGGAGTCGAGGCGCCGGCGCAGCGAGTCCGGCGGCAGGATGAGGTCGTAGCCGAGCTCGGAGCACAACTCCTCGGTCTCCTCGTCGAAGAAGACCATCGCGATCTTGGGACGGCCGCCGCGCGCCTTGAGATAGGCCTGCACCTCGGGGTCGCGGAGCAGGTAGTTGTTGATGTGCTCGCTGGACTCGAACTCGACGTACGGCTTGTTCTTCGGGGTGAAGACCCGCGGGTGGTGCCCGTCCCAGGAGTCGTAGTAGACCACGTAGCGGAAGTTCCGCACCCATCGATCTATGCCCAGCAGGTTGAACGCGGTCGGCCCGAAGAAGTAGATGGGCTGAGTGTTCGTCCGGAAATAGGTCCGGATCTCCGGGATCCCGTTCAGTTGCCGTGCGAAGTTCATGCGTGAGGTCCTCTCTCGGTCGGGAACTTCGGTGATCGGAACACGTACGTGATCAGAACATTCTCGACGTGTGGTGTCGGGTCGATGGTCCACCCCGACCGGTCCCGGCCGCAACGCCGGGGGGACCGTGCTCGGCGCGATCGGTGCCGTGCCGCCCCCCGGACGCCAGCATGCCGGCAACCGCGTCGCACATCCGCAGCGTGTCCTGGGTCCGCTCGTTCGCGACCGGCATCGGCCAGTGCGACACCTTCACGCACACCGTCCGGGTCCGGCGACCGACATAGATCAGCTGACCGTGGATCCCGCGGCAGAGCAGCACGTCGCCGTTCGGACTGGGCCGGAACCAGAACTGGTTGCGATACCAGCCGCCGGGATAGGCCAGCTCGGTGCCCGAGGCGGCGAAGGCCGAGCGGATGTCGGAGTCCACGCCCCAGCTGTCCCGGAGCCACCGTGGCGGCACGACCGTGCGGGTCGCATCCGGGCCCGCGGCCGGGTCGGGGACGGTGCCGCCGTCGAGCAGCATCAGTCCGAACCGGGCCAGGTCGCGCGGGCTGGCAGCGAGACCGCCGTCGTGGATCGCCATCCCGGTCGCGTCGCAGGAGAGGTACGCGTCGTACTCCGCCCCGATCGGCTGCCAGACCAGGTCCGACATCAGTCGCTGCATCGGCGTCCCGGCTGCGGTCTCGCACACCCAGCCGAGCACGTCGGTCTCGCTCGAGCGATACCAGAAGTCGCCGCCGTGCGGGCGGTCCTGGACCAGGGTCGGCAGATAGCCGCGCAGGCCGACGTCGACCAGCCGGCGGTCGAGCTCGTTGATGTCGGAGTCCGGATCGGTGTAGTGCTCGACGAACCGGACCCCGCTGCGCATGTCCAGCAGGTTGCGAGCCGTGGCGTCGGCGTAACCGGACTCCGCCAGCTCCGGCACGTACGTCCGCACCGGCGCCGACAGATCCAGCTCGCCCCGCTCGGCCAGGATCGCGGCGACGCAGCTGACCACGGACTTGGTGATGGACAGCACCGCGTGCCGGCCGGACTCGGCGCCGATGTGGCCGTACTCCTCGTGCACGAGCGCGCCGTCGTGCACGACCAGGAACGCGTCGGTGTCGGTGTCGTCCAGCACGTCGCGGGCCGAACCCTCCGATCCGTCATAACGGGTCAGCCGGATCTCGTCCACCGGCATCGATCCGGACGGCCGCGATCCCGCCGGAAGCGCACGCGGAACCTCGGCTCGCGACACCGGCACGGTCGGGGCGAGCTCGTCCAGGTGCCAGACCGCCCACTCGCTGTGCGGCGCGTCCAGCCAGGTGCTGCCGCTGGTCCCGGGCACGCGATCCGGGGGCGGCTTGGGCATGCCAGGAATCCTAGTGGTCGCGACCGGCGGCGAGGCGCGCCCGTGCCCATGCCGGGTGGCACTCGGGCCACACCCAGCGCCCGTGACTCTGGACGGCTCCGCGGCCGATGGCTACGCTCCGAAACATCGACGGCGACGCCCACCCCGATGGGCTCGCTCGCGAAGGGAGCCGACATGCACGGTTGCGCCACCATCCCGCTTTCCGCTCGACCGGCCCGGAGGGCCTGACATGTCCGGCGGCGGCGATCTGAAGAAGAACCTCAGCCAGCGGCAGCTGTCCATGATCGCGATGGGCGGCGTGATCGGCGCCGGCCTGTTCGTCGGATCGGGACAGGTGATCAAGGCCACCGGACCGGGCGCGTTCATCACGTACGCGCTCTGCGGGGTCTTGATCATCATGGTGATGCGGATGCTCGCCGAGATGGCCGTGGCAAACCCGTCCACCGGCTCGTTCGCCGACTACGCCCGCAAGGCGCTCGGCAACTGGGCGGGATTCTCGGTCGGCTGGCTCTACTGGTACTTCTGGGTGATCGTCGTCGGCTTCGAGGCGGTGGCCGGTGCCAAGGTGCTGAACTACTGGCTGCACGGGGTGCCGACCTGGCTGCTCAGCCTGATCTTGATGCTGCTGATGACCGGGACGAACCTGATCTCGGTGTCCTCCTTCGGCGAGTTCGAGTTCTGGTTCGCCGGGATCAAGGTCGCCGCGATCATCATCTTCCTGGTCACCGGCGGCCTGTTCGTGCTGGGCATCTGGCCGAACAAGCAGATGGACTTCAGCAACCTGTGGTCGAACGGCGGGTTCCTCCCGCTGGGCGGCTCGGCCATCACCGCCGGCGTGGTCACCGTGATCTTCTCGATGGTCGGCGCGGAGATCGCCACGATCGCGGCCGCCGAGTCACAAGACCCCGAACGGGCCGTCGCCAAGGCAGCCAACTCGGTCATCGTGCGGATCTCGATCTTCTTCGTCGGATCGATCTTCCTGCTCGCGGTGATCCTGCCCTGGAACTCCGAGGACCTGGCCGCCTCGCCGTACGTCTCGGCGTTCACCGCCATGGGGATCCCGTTCGCGGCCGACGTGATGAACGCCGTGGTGCTGACCGCCGTGCTGTCCTGCCTCAACTCCGGGCTCTACACCGCGTCCCGGATGCTGTTCGTGCTGGCCGCCCGGCGCGAGGCGCCGGCGGCGATGGTCTCGGTGAACGGCCGAGGCGTGCCGATGGTCGCGATCCTGACGTCGTCCATCGTCGGCTTCCTCTGCGTGATCGCCGCCGCGATCTCCCCCGACGGCGTCTTCTCCTTCCTGCTCAACTCCTCCGGCGCGATCATCTTGTTCGTCTACCTCCTGATCGCGATCTCCCAGATGGTCCTGCGCTATCGAGGCGACTCCTCCCAGCTCAAGGTCAAGATGTGGCTGTTCCCGGTGCTGTCGGCGATCACCGCACTGGCCATCCTCGGTGTGCTCGCCCAGATGTGGTTCAACCCCGAGGTCCGGATCCAGCTGGTGCTGAGCCTGCTGTCCTGGGCGGTCTGCCTGATCTTGTTCTTCGTCAACCGGGCCCGGCTCGCCCGGCTGCCCGCGGCTCCGGCCGGCCCGGCGCCGACCGGTGACGCCAAGCGGGTGCTGGTGCTGGCCAACGAGACCCTGCACTCCGACGAGTTGATCGCGGAGCTGCGCCGGATCGACGCCGACGGCAAGGCCAGCTACCTGGTCTGCGTCCCGGCCAGCGCGGTCGAGACCGGGGTCGCCGCAACGCACGGTGCCGTGTCGGTCGCCGACGCGACCCGGGAGGCCGCGCAGGCCAGATTGGACGCGACGCTCCGCTCGCTCGCAGACTGCGGTCTCGACGCGACCGGCGAGCTGGGTGACTACCGCCCGCTCCGCGCGCTGCAGACCGCGTCCGAGCAGTTCAAACCCGACCAGATCGTGATCGTCACGCTCCCGGCGTCGGAGTCGGTCTGGCAGCGGTTCGATGTGGTGGACCGGGCCCGCGGGCTCGGCATTCCGGTGACGCATGTGGAGGCGCACTCGCTGGCGGCCACCGCCTGATCAGTCCGGGTCGGCCACCGGGCGGCCGCCGAGCGGGCGACCGGCGAGCAGCTCGGCCAGCATCTCGGTGTGCTCGCCCAGGCCGGGTGGCCGGTGATAGCGCTCGACCGGCGTTCGGGAGTACCGGACCGGGTTGCGGACCTGGTCCACCTCGCCCTCGCCGGTCGGCACCCTCGGCCGGAGACCGATCCGCGACGCGAGCTCGAACGCGGAGCCGATGTCGCCTACCGCCCCGGCCGGGACGCCGGCGCCGGTGAGCCGATCGACCCACTCCATGGTCGTGCCGTCGCGGAGCAGGTGCTCGAGCTCGGCGACCAGCGCGGGCCGGTTCGCCACCCGGTCCGCGTTGCGGGCGAAGCGGGCGTCCGTGGCCAGCGCCGGCCGGCCCAGCACGGTCGCCAGCCGGGCGAACTGGCCGTCGTTGCCGCAGGCGACGGCGACCGCGCCGTCGGCGCAGTGCAGCGTCTCGTACGGGGCGATCGAGGGGTGAGCGTTGCCCAGCCGTCGGGGTGGTTGGCCGGTGGTGAGGTAGGACTGCGCCTGGTTGACCAGCGAACCGAGCAGCGAGGACAGCAGGTTCACCTCCACCAGCTGGCCGCGCCCGGACCGCTCCCGCTCGGTCAGCGCGGTGAGGATCGCGATGGTCGCGTCCTTGCCGGTCAGCACGTCCACCAGGGCGACCCCTGCCTTGGTCGGCTCACCGGCCGGGTCGCCGGTGATGCTCATCAGCCCGCCGACGGCCTGGACCAGGAAGTCGTAGCCCGGCAGGTCGGCGCCACCGTCGGACCCGAAGCCGGTGATCGAGCAATAGACGAGGCGAGGATTGACCGCCACCAGCTGGTCGTAGCCCAGCCCCCGAGCGGCCAGCGAGCCGCTGCGGAAGTTCTCCACCAGCACGTCGGCGCGGGACGCGAGCTCGATCGCGGCCGCACGATCGCCGGCATCGCTCAGGTCGAGCGCCACGCTGAGTTTGTTCCGGTTGACCGACTCGAAGTAGGAGCTGGTCCGCTCGGTCCACGGCGGGCCCCAGTGCCGGGTGTCGTCGCCCGACCCCGGCCGCTCGATCTTGACCACGGTCGCGCCGAGGTCGGCCAGCGTCATCGTTGCGTACGGGCCGGCCAGCACCCGGCTGAAGTCGGCGACGAGCAACCCGTCGAGGATCCCGGTCACGCCGCCATGATGCCGTGCCCGTCGCCGTACCCGCCCCAGCCGCCCCTTCCCCACCCAGCCGCACCGCCCTCTGGCGCCGCCCGACCCGACTCCGCACCCGACCCGGCGCCACCGCCCCCTGGCGCGCCCGACCCGACTCCGCACCCCACCCAGCCGCACCGCCCCACTTCGCGCACTCAACCGCGACCTCGCGCACCGTCGGAGGCGCGCGAAGTCGCCCTTGGACGCGCGAAGTCGCGAGGCGAGACGGCTCGACGACTCCCGTACGCCGGCTGTGGCCGGCCGACGCCGAACCCGCCGCCCACTCGGGGCCCGACTCCGCACCCCGCCCAGCCGCACCGCCCCACTTCGCGCACTCAACCGCGACCTCGCGCACCGTCGGAGGCGCGCGAAGTCGCCCTTGGACGCGCGACGTCGCGAGGCGTACGGCGCGACGACCGGCCGGCGCCGACCTGGCGTCGGGGAAGCCGGCCAGATGCGTTCCCGCTGGAGCGCCCCCGCGGCGGAACCGATCGCCACCGGTCCCACTCCATGCGTCAAGCTTGACTTGACGATCGCCACTTCGTCAAGTAAACCTTGACGCATGACGCAATATCCGATGACCATCTACGGGATCCGCGAGCCGCAGCCCGGTCCCCGCTGGCGCGGGCTGTTCGAGGCGACCTGGCCCGCGTACCGGCGCTGGTACTTCTCCGAAGGCCGGGCGGCCCGGCCGACGCCGCCGGACGCGGGTCGCGCGCTGGCCCGGTACATGCCCGAGCTGCTGCCGACCTGGGCCCGGCTGGCCGAGCAGACGACGTACGACCTCGACGCGGCGGCGATGCTGACCCACTGGAACCTGCCGGCCTTCCTGCCGGCGGGTTGCAGCCAGGTCGCGACCCGATCGCCGGGACCGGCCCTGCTGCGCAACTACGACTACGCACCGGAGCTGTTCGAGTGCGTCTCGATCTCCACCGACTACCTGCAGCCCGTGATCGGCACCGGAGACTGCCTCTGGGGCCTGCTGGACGGGATGAACGGGTCCGGGCTCGCCGTGTCGCTCACCTTCGGCGGCGATCAGGCGGTCGGCCCGGGCTTCGGGATTCCGCTGGTGCTGCGCTACCTGCTGGAGACCTGCGGACGGGTCGGCGAGGCGGAACGGGCGTTGCAACGGCTGCCGATCGCCATGGCGTACAACCTGACGATGATCGACCGCACCGGCGCGGTCCGGACGGTGCGGGTCGGGCCGGAGCAGGACCCGGAGGGACGTCCCCAGCCGGCGGCCACGAACCACCGCTGGCGCCGCCCCGGGGATCCGCGGCACGCGGCCCGGTTCCGCAGCGTCGAGCGGCTGGATCGGCTCGATCGGCTGCTCGACGGCGGTGCCGAGGCGGACGGGTTGGCCGACGGCCTGCTGCGTTCGCCCCTGCACAACACCGAGTACGCGGCCGGCTTCGGAACGCTCTACACCGCGGACTACCGGGTCGACGACGCGACGCTGACCTACCGCTGGCCCGGAACGACCTGGGTCCGAACTTTCGACTCCGCCGACGACACCGTGGACGTGGTCCTGCGGGAGGACTGAGAATGGTGCACCGTGGCGGCTGCTTTTGATGACCTGACGACTCTCGACGACCAGGCCCTGGCCGATCTCGTCCGGGCGGCGATCGCCGAGCTGTCCGGACGCGGCACCACCGCGTCGTTCGGGGCCCTGGTCGCCCTCAGCGGTGAGGTCGGCGCGGCGCTCGGCGAGGCCGCCCGTCGGGTCGCCGAGCAGGGCTCGTGGAGCCAGGTCGCCGAGATCACCGGGACCACCAAACAGGCCGCCTGGTCACGCTGGCGCTGAGCGATGCCGGACTCCGACCTGGACACCGAACTCGGGCACCGGCGCAGCGCGCGCGGGGAGAACCGGCTGCCCCCGGCGATCGCCGTGCTGGTCGCGGCGACGGCCTACGCACTGTTGCCCGAGTCGCTGCTGTTCGCACCTCGGGTCGTGATCCCGGCGATCGAGCTCGCCCTGCTGGTCGCGGTCGTGGTCGCCAATCCGCGCCGGATGGCGCGCCAAACCCGTTGGTCCCGCGCCGCGTCCGCACTGCTGGCCGCCGTGGTGATCGTCGCCAATCTGGTCGCCCTCGGCATGCTGGTCTTCCAGCTGAGCGTGGGCAATCCGTCCGGCGGATCGCTCCTCGTCGCCGCGATCCAAGTCTGGCTGACCAACGTGATCGGGTTCGCCCTGCTGTTCTGGGAGCTCGATCGCGGCGGCCCGGTGGCGCGACGGGTGAAGCGGCGCACCGACCTGCCGCCAGCCGACTTCCGCTTCTCCCACGACGAGAACGCCGACACCGTCGTCGAGGTCGCGACGACCGCGAGCGAGCGCAGTGGCTGGATCCCGGTCTTCGTCGACTACCTCTACCTGTCGCTGACCAACTCCAGCGCGTTCAGCCCGACCGACACGATGCCGCTCAGCAGCCGCGCCAAGCTGTTGATGGGCCTGGAGGCCTCGGCCGCGCTGTTCGTCAGCCTGATCGTGGTCGCCCGCGCCGTCGGGGCACTCGGCGGCCAGTAGGTCGTGCCGCCCGCTCGGGTCGCTGTCATCGGGAAGTGTCAAGATCGTGCTTGCGACGACCGCGGGCCGACCGCGCCGCCGACCATGATCGAGACGGACGACGCAGCTGAAAGGCAGTCAGATGACGACCACCGTGCCCGAGAACTCCCTGCCCGAGACCATGACCGCCAGCGTGCTGAGCGGCGTGAAGGCCCTCGCGATCGAAGAAGTCCCGGTCCCGCCGGTCGACGCCGACGAGGTCCTCGTCGAGATCGCCGCCGTCGGCGTGTGCGGCTCCGACACCCACTACTACCGGCACGGCCGGATCGGCGACTTCGTCGTCGACGGCCCGCTGATCCTCGGCCACGAGTGCTCCGGCACGATCGTCGCCGTCGGCTCGGACGTGCCGCCGTCGCGGATCGGCGAGCGAGTCGCGATCGAGCCGCAGAAGAACTGCCGCCGCTGCCGCGAGTGCCGAGCCGGCCGTTACAACCTGTGTCCGAACATGGAGTTCTACGCCACCCCGCCGATCGACGGCGCCTTCGCCCGCTACGCCGTGATCCGCACCGAGTTCGCCCACCACGTGCCGGACTCGCTCACCGACGAGGCCGCCGCCCTGCTGGAACCGCTCTCGGTGGCGATCACCACCATGCGGAAGGCGGGTGTGGCACCCGGTTCGTCCATCCTGATCGCCGGGGCCGGCCCGATCGGGATCATCTGTGCCCAGACCGCCCGCGCATTCGGTGCGGCCGAGATCATCGTCACCGACCTGGTCGCCGAGCGGCGCGAGCGTGCGCTGCGCTTCGGCGCCACCAGGGTCATCGACCCGACCCAGGTGAACGTCGCGGAGGCAGGTCTCGACGTCAACGCCTTCGTCGACGCGAGCGGCTCGCCGCGCGCGGTGAGCGACGGGATCAAGGCCGTCCGTCCCGCGGGCACGGCGGTCTTGGTCGGGCTCGGGTCGCCGGAGATGACGCTGCCGGTGGAACACATCCAGAACCTGGAGATCACGGTCACCGGCATCTTCCGCTACACCGACACCTGGCCGGCCGCCATCCACCTGGTCGCTAGCGGACAGGTGGACCTCGACTCCCTGGTCACCGGGCAGTTCGATCTCGACCATGCCGACGAGGCGCTGGAGTCCGATACCCATCCCGACAGCCTGAAGTCCATCGTCTATCCGGGACGACGCAGCCGCTGATCCCGCCGGAGCCCGGTTACAGCGCCTGGTCCAGGTACGTCGGCAGCATCTGCCACCAGGTCGGCCAGTCGTGGTCGTAGTCGGGGCCCCAGTCGTCCACCCGGTTCGGCACGCCCTTGGCGCCGAGCGCGTTCCCGGCCCGCCAGGACTCGCCGATGTCCTCCCAGCGACCGGAGCCGGACGGGATGAAGACGAACCGCTGCCGGAGCCGGTCGAGGTCGGGCCCGTCCAGCCCGGGCAGGAACCGTAGCGGGGAGGCGAAGTACAACTCGTCGGTGAAGCCACCGATGAACTTCTCGATGTCGAACGTGCCGCTCATACAGATCGCCGACCGGAACAGCTGCGGCCAGCGGCAGATCAGCGCCAGCGAGTTGAAGGCACCGATGGAGGCACCGGCGACGATCACGTCCTGCGGTCCGGCGGAGTCGGCGTGGATGGCCGGCACGACTTCGTACGCGATCGCCTGCTGGAACGCGTTGAACAACCAGCAGCGGTAGTCCAGCGAGCCGTCGTTCGCCGTCATGGCCTTTCCGGCGATGCTGTCACAGGAATAGATCTTGACCCGGCCCTGCTCGACGAACGGCCAAACGTGTTCGACCAGCTTGTGCCGCTCGATCTCCTCCGCGTCGCCGCCGGCGGTCGGGAAGACCAGCACCGGCACCCCGTAGTGGCCCCACCGGGCCAGGCTGATCGGCTGGTGCATCCGATCGGACTCCCAGCGCTCCACCGCTTTCCAGTCACTCATCCCGGCCTCCCGCAGATCCCGCCGACTCCGATTCCGACTCCGACCCGAGCCGGCTCACTCGTACACGAACTTCGCCTCGCCCGGATGCAGCCAGGTCAGCCCGTCGCGCAGCCGGTCCCGCCAGTTCTCCCAGTTGTGCCCGTCCCGCGCCTCGACGTAGCGCACCTCGATCCCGGCCTCGCGGAACGTGGTGACCATCGACCGGTTCGGCGCGATCAACGGCTCGTACATCCCGCAGGTGATGAACATCCGCTCGACGATCCGGCGCGGCCGGGCGCGGTAGGCGTTGACGAACTTCACCACCGGGTCGAACACCGCACCGCCCCCGTGATTGTCGCCGATGTCGGTGAAGACGAGCGACGCCGACTCCAGGAACAACGAACCGAAGGCACCCGGATAGCGGGCCGCGGTGGACACCGCCGCGACACCGCCGAAGCTCGACCCCATCAGGGTCCGGCCGTCCGGGGTCGGCACCAGCGGCAGGTTGTCGGTGAGGTACGGCATCAGCTCGCGGGCGATGAACCGGGCGTGCGGCGCGTGGTTGGCGTACTCCTTCAGCCGGTTGCCGCCCGGCGGTACGAAGGCGACCACCATCTCGGCGATCTCACCCCGGTGGATCAGGTTGTCCAGCACGGTCTTGAACGCGGCGAAGTCGAGGTAGTCGCGGCCGTCGTGCACGATCAGCAACGGATAGCGCACGACGCTGCGGAACCGGGCCGGCAGATACAGCCCGAAACCGACGTCGCGGCGCAGCGCCTTGCTCTTGATCACCTGCTCGCTCAGCTCGCCGGGGCGCGTCTCCGGGTCGGGCCGGCACCACTCCGGCACCTGGTAGCCCGTCGCCGCCAGCGCCGAGCTGGCGCCGAACGGCCCGTGGGCGACCTTCGGGTTCAGCGGGTCGTTGACATAGCCCTCGTGGTGATCGCCCCAGACCAGCTCGAACTGGTATTCCACCCGGGATTTTTCGGGCATCTCGATCGTCACGTACCACAGGTCGGTGTCGCGGATCCGGCGCAGCGGCAGCGGATCGCGCAGGCCGACCACCCGGTGCCGGACCATCACCTCGTCGGCCTCGCCGCGCCACAGGAAGGTCGCGCGGTCACCCTCGACGATCGGCGCGCCATGGCGTTCGATGAACCGGTCGATCGCGGCGGAGTCCAACGGCCGGCGATCCATCAGCCGGTTGATCGCGAGCTTGCGCCGCCGCTTGTACGTCGGTCCGTGCACGGCCGCGGTCATCC
Organism: Microlunatus ginsengisoli; assembly: GCF_039537205.1. Classification (NCBI taxonomy): domain Bacteria; kingdom Bacillati; phylum Actinomycetota; class Actinomycetes; order Propionibacteriales; family Propionibacteriaceae; genus Microlunatus; species Microlunatus ginsengisoli. Next base: position 57,274 of record NZ_BAABAB010000050.1, read on the forward strand.
CGCTTCCGCCTGTTCCGCCTCCGCCAGCCCGGACACCCGGCCGTCGCGTCCGATCACGCGTACGTCCGACGGCAGCGAGCCGTCCGGGCCCAGATCGACCCGGGCACCGTCGTCCAGCAGCAGACAGCTGGCGTCGGCGAAGCGGCGGACCAGCACCTGGAGCACGCTGGGGTCGTCCATCCGCAGCCGGCGCCGAGCGTGCGGCAGGGCGACGATCCGCGGCGCCCGGCCGAGACCTCGGTCCCAGACCTCCGAACCGACCATGCCGCTGGGACCGCGATCGTTGTAGAGCACCACGCGATCGGTCAGCGCCATCGCACCGGCCGACCAGGCGACCACCGGCCGCTCGGCCGGCAGCTCGACCACGAACACCTGCAGGCAGCGCAGCAGCACGCCGACATGGCCGCCGGCAATGGCGACCGCGCCGGCCGCCGAGACCAGCTCCGCCACCTCGGCCCGGTGCCGGAGCAGCGGCTCGCTCCGCTCGGGCGGCGCGGCGACCACCAGCTCGCCGTGGATCTGCTCGACCAGCCCGAGATACCACCGGTCGATGGTGCGCACCAGCTCGACGCCGTCGGCCAGCGCGGAGGCGGCGAGATCGGCGCGACGCACGGTGCGGCGCTGGATCGCGTACACACTGTCCAGCGCGCGCTGCAGCCGGATCGAGTAGATGCCGGCCAGCTCGTCGATGGCCTCCTGATGAGCCGCGGCCGCCTCGGCGAACCGCTCGTCGGTGGCGAGCACGTCGCTGAGCCGGCCGTACAGGTTCAGATGGACCGCTCGTCCCTCCAGCACGGCATCGAGCTCGGTGGTGTTGCTCTCCCGGTCCTGCCAGCCGGCCGTGACCGTCGCGATCGGCCCCTCGGGCGCCACCGCGCGGACGGCGGCACCGGCGGTGGTCCGGAACCGCTGCGGGCCGAGCAGAACCGTCGCAGTCACCCGCACCACCCGACCCGGTCCCGCAGCCCGAGCCTCCCCTCCCGCACCCGGAAGCTGTGCAGTAGGTGCAGGTCCGCCCGGCGTGTCGCTGCTAGACGCGCACAGTTTCCGCGGAGGTGGTGAGGAGTCACCCCGCCCAGACCTTCACGGTGCGGCCGACGTCGTCGAGCATGCCGCGGACCGTGTCGTAGTCGGGGTGCCGCATCCGTACCCAGGCGTTCGCCATGTAGCCGGCCTCGACCGGCTGGGTGCCGGTGCCGGGCTCGGGCAGGTGGGCGTCGATCACCCACTCGCCGTGCCGCTGCTGGATCTCGTCGACCCCGGAGTATCCGGTGATCCGGCCGTCCTGGGAGGGCCGCAGCGCCACGATCCCCGCCGAGTACGCCCGCGACAGCGGCCGCTCGGTGGTGCCGTGGACGATCGCGTGCGCCCACTCCCGGTAGACGTCCACGTCGTTGGCCGCGGAGTACAGGTCCCAGGCCCCGACGCCCGGCGGGCGGCAGCCGATCTCGGAGAACCGCAGCCCCTTCGGGCCGTAGAACCACTCCATGTGGGTGGCCGACGTCCCGATCCCGAGGGCCTCGATCACCCGGGCGCCCATCTCGCGGACCTCGGCATAGAACGGGGAGTCGCCGATCCGGTTGGTGGTCACGAACTGCGGGGAGATCCAGCGGTGCCGCATCGCCTCGAGCACGTTCGGGTAGTAGTGGGTGACCCAGTCCTGGCTGACCCGGCCGTCGATCGCGATGGTGTCGTAGAAGCCCTCGTGTCCTTCCACGAACTCCTCGATCGCGATCGAGTCATAGCTGCCGAAGTTCACCAGCGCGCCACGGAGTTCGTCCATCGAGTCGACCCGGGTGGTGTCCAGCGCGCCGGCTCCCGCGCGGGGCTTGAGGATCAGCGGGAACCCGACCTCGTTCGCGAACGCGACCGCCGCGTCGACGGTCTCTACCGCGGTCGAGGCCGCGGTCGGCACCCCGGCCGCCCGCAGGGCTTCCTTCATCGACGGCTTGTCCCGGCACAGCCAGGTCGTGCGCACCGACGTACCCGGGATGTGGCGGGCCTCGCGCACCCGCGCCGCGGTCATCTGGTGCGACTCGATGGTGGATTCCAGCCGGTCCACCCAGACATGGCTCTGCGCCCACTCGACCGCGGCGTTCAGCTGTCCTTCGTCGGTGACGTTGCCCACCCGGTAGTACGCACTCAGCTGGCCGCGGAGCTCGTCGCCGAGATCGTGCTCGCCGTATTCGCCGACGCCGATCACATTGGCGCCGACTCCGGCCAGCGCGGCGACGAACCGACGCTGGTTGTTCGGGAAGAACGGTTCCACGAAGATCACGTTCACGGTGCCCTCCTCGGCGATTCGGGCATCGTATCGCCGCCGCTCCAGCCGACGACGGCGCGCCGAGCTCGTCGAAGCGCGGGTGGAGTGCCCTTCGACAGGCTCAGGGCACCTTCGATGGGGGCCAGGCGCGACCTGGGCGCGAAAAAGTGGCAGGCTTCGGATGATGCTCCCAGCCGGGCGTCATCGTCGACTCCACGGAGGTGGACACACTCGATGTTCTCGCGCATCGCCATCGTCAACCGGGGCGAGGCCGCCATGCGGCTGATCCACGCGGTTCGTGACCTCAACGCCGAGGCAGGCCCCACCGGTCACCGGATCGAAACGGTGGCGCTGCATACCGAGGGCGAGCGACGGGCGATGTTCGTCCGCGAGGCGGACCTCGCCTACAACCTCGGTCCGGCGGCCAACCGACCCTATCTGGACTACGCGCTGCTGGAGACGGCACTGCGGGAGTGCGGCGCGGACGCTGCCTGGGTCGGCTGGGGCTTCGTGGCCGAGCACCCCGAGTTCGCCGAGCTCTGCGAACGGATCGGCGTCACCTTCATCGGGCCGAGCGCGGAGGCGATGCGCAAGCTCGGCGACAAGATCGGCTCCAAGCTGATCGCCGAAGAGGTCGGCGTCCCGGTCGCGCCGTGGAGCGGCGGCGGGGTGGACACCCTCGACGACGCGAAGAAGGCGGCGGCGGGCATCGGCTATCCGCTGATGCTCAAGGCCACCGCGGGCGGCGGTGGCCGCGGCATCCGGATGGTCGCCTCCGACGCCGACCTGACCGATGCGTACGAACGCACCCGGGACGAGGCCCAGCGCGCCTTCGGCTCCGGGGTCGTCTTCCTGGAGCGGCTGGTCACCGGCGCCCGCCACGTCGAGGTCCAGGTGATCGCCGACGGCCCCGGCCCGACCGGAGAACCCGGGACCGCGTGGGCCCTCGGCGTTCGCGACTGCTCGGTGCAGCGCCGCAACCAGAAGGTGATCGAGGAGTCTGCTTCGCCGGTGCTGGCGCCGGACCAGGTCGACGAGCTCAAGACGGCGGCCGAGCGGCTCGCCGTGGCGGTCGGGTACGCCGGCGCCGGCACGGTGGAGTTCTTGTATCACCCCGGCGAGAAGTTCTTCGCGTTCCTCGAGGTCAACACCCGGCTGCAGGTCGAGCACCCGATCACCGAGGTCACCACCGACACCGACCTGGTCAAGCTGCAGATCCACGTGGCCTCCGGCGGGCGGCTGAGCGGTGAGCGACCGGTCGAGGTCGGGCACGCGGTGGAGGCGCGACTCAACGCGGAGGATCCGGATCGCGACTTCGCCCCGGCACCGGGCCGGATCACGCTGCTCGACCTGCCCTCCGGCCCCGGGATCCGGGTCGACACCGGGGTCGGCGAGGGTGACGCGATCCCGGCCGACTTCGACTCGATGATCGCCAAGATCATCGCCTTCGGCCGCGACCGGGACGAGGCGCTGGCCCGGCTGCGGCGGGCGATGCAGGAGACCACCGTCGTGATCGAGGGCGGCGCGACCAACAAGAGCTTCGTGCTCGATCTGCTGGACGCGCCCGAGGTGATCGCGGGGACCGCCGACACCGGCTGGATCGACCGCGTCCGCAGCCAGGGCGGGCTGGTGGCCCACCGGCACTCCGGGATCGCCCTGGTGGCAGCCGGGATCGAGTCGTACGAGACCGAGGAGGCCGTCGAGCGGACCCGGTTGATCGAGACCGCACGGGGCGGCCGACCGCAGGTGCAGCATCGCACCGGCCGCGCGATCGACGTGAAGCTGCGCGGGATCTCCTACAAGGTGACCGTGTTCCGGACCGGTCCGCACCGGTTCCGGGTCGTGATCGCGACCGCGGCGGGCGAGCACACCGTCGACGCCGACCTGGACCGGATCGACGAGTACAAGAGCCGGCTGACGGTCGGCGGACGGACCCATCGGCTCGTCACCGCGACCCACGGCCCGGTCCAGCTGGTCGAGGTCGACGGGGTGACCCACCGGGTCAGCCTGGACGAGGGCGGTGTGCTGCGCTCGCCGGCCCCCGCGCTGGTGGTGGCCACGCCGGCTTTGGTCGGCGCCGAGGTGGCCTCCGGAGCGCCGGTGCTGGTGCTCGAGTCGATGAAGATGGAGACGGTCCTCAACGCTCCGTTCGCGGCCCGGGTGAAGGAGCTCCTGGTCTCCGCCGGCAGCCAGGTGGAGACCGGCGCCCCGCTGATCCGGTTGGAACCGGTCGGCGACGCGGCGGACGAGTCCGGCGCGGGCGAGGACGTGGAGGCGATCGATCTCGACCTGCCGAACGGCCGCTCCGCTCCGGTCGGGCTGGCCGAGCGCGCGGCCGCCCACCGCCGGGACCTGCTCGCGGTTCTGCTCGGCTACGACGTCGACCCCCGGGACAACGGCGGCACGCTGACGGCATATCTCGGCGAGCGCGACGAGCTCGCCGCCGAGGGACACCCGCCGCTGGTGGCCGAGCTCGGCCTGCTGGAGGCGTTCGCCGACTTCGCCGAGCTGTCCCGCAACCGGCCGGTCGGCGAGGACCTGCACCTGGAGAACCAGGTGCACAGCCCGCGCGAGCACTTCCATACCTATCTGCAGAGCTTCGACCCCGAGCGCGGCGCGCTGCCCGAGGACTTCCGGACCAAGCTCGGCCGGGTGCTGCGGCACTACGGCGTGACCGAGCTGGACCGGACGCCGGAGCTGGAGCAGGCGGTCTTCCGGATGTTCCTGGCCCAGCAGCGCTCCACCCCCGACGTCCAGCTGGTCACCGCGCTGCTGCAACGGTGGAGCGGCGAGTCGACACCGGATGCCGTGCTGGACGGCACGCTGAGCCAGCGTGCCGTCCGTGAGGTGCTCGACCGGCTGGTCACGGCCACCCAGCTGCGCTTCCCGGTCGTCGGCGACCTGGCCCGGAGTGTGCGATTCCGCTGGTTCGACCAGCCGCTGGTCGACGCCGAGCGGGACAGCGTCCTGGCCGGGGTCGGTCCCGAGCTGGTCGCGCTGACCGGGATGCCGGCGGGGCCGGATCGCGACGCCCGGCTCGATCGGCTGGCCGAGATCCCGGAACAGATCGTCAGGTTCCTGGCCCAGCGGATCGAGGGCGGCAAGATCCCGACCGACGAGCCGATGCTGGCGGTGTTGATCAAGCGGCACTACCGCGACTACGACCTGCACGACCTGCGGGAGTTCAGCGTCCGGGATCGCCCGTTCGCGGTCGCCGACTACACCACCGACCGGCGGCCGACGCACCTGGTGACGACGATCGGCCGGCTCGACGAGCTGGTCCCGGACAGCTCTCTGGTCGAGGCCGTGGCCGACCGGATCGCCGAGGCTCCCGAGGGGCATCGCAGCGTCGTCGACCTCTATCTCTCCTGGCCGGAGACGCCGGAGTCGCCGGACGAGGCGTCGGCGGCGATCGCGGAGCGGCTCGAACAGCTCACGTTCGCCCACGAGGCGCGCCGGGTCACGGTCGCCGTCTGTCCGGGCGGCGCCCGCGGTGTCGGCTACTTCATCTTCCGGCCCGAGGTCGGACGGGACGGGGAGCCCACCGGCCGGCTGGCGGAGGACGTACTCGTCCGCGGGGTGCATCCGATGGTCGCGCGCCGGCTGACGCTGGGCCGGCTGCGGGAGTTCGACGTGACCCGGCTCGACGCCCCCGAGGACGTCCTGCTCTATCGCTGCGTCGCGCCCGGCAACGAGTCCGACCAGCGCCTGGTCGCGCTGGCCCAGGTCAGGCAGCTGGCCGTGGTCCGCGACGAGCAGGGCCGGGTCGTCGGCCTGCCGCACGCCGAGCGGGCGATCGCCAACTGCCTGGAGGCGATCCGCCGGGTGCGGGCCGCCGGCGGCGCGGCCGGTGACCGGCTCGACATGAACTACGTCTGGGTCTACATCTGGCCGACCATCGCCGCCGAGGTCGAGCAGCTCACCTCGCTGAAGGAGAAGATCGCCCCGCTGACCGCCGGCGCCGGCATCGAGGAGGTGCTGGTCGGCGGCACCGTGGCTTTCCCTGACGGGACTGACCAGCTGCTGGTCGCCGGCTTCCACTACCAGCCGGGTTCGGGCGTGGTGACCTCGCTCGGCGGTGCACCGACCGAGCGGCTGAAGCCGCTCGACGACTATGCCCAGAAGGTGGTCCGGGCACGGCGGCGCGGGGTGGTCTACCCGTACGAGCTGCAGGCCATGATCGCCGGCCCGGGCGGCACGGCCACCGAGTACGACCTCGACGACACCGGCGTACTGGTGCCCGTCGACCGGCCGTACGGCCTGAACAAGGCCGGCATCATCGCGGGCCTCATCACCACCCCGACCAAGCTGTATCCGGAGGGCATCACCCGGGTCCTGCTGTGCGGCGACCCGCTGCGGGCGCTCGGCGCGCTCGGCGAGGCGGAGTGCGCCCGGGTGATCGCGGCGCTGGACCTGGCCGAGTCGATGGGCGTGCCGGTGGAGTGGTTCGCCATCTCCGCGGGTGCACGGATCTCGATGGAATCCGGCACCGAGAACATGGACTGGGTCGCCAAGGCGCTGAAGCGAATCGTCGAGTTCACCCAGGCCGGCGGCGAGATCAACATCGTCGTGGCCGGCATCAACGTGGGCGCGCAGCCGTACTGGAACGCCGAGGCGACCATGCTGATGCACACCAAGGGCATCCTCGTGATGACCCCGGACAGCGCGATGGTGCTGACCGGCAAGCAGTCGCTGGACTTCTCCGGCGGCGTCTCGGCCGAGGACAACTTCGGCATCGGCGGCTACGACCGGGTGATGGGGCCGAACGGCCAGGCGCAGTACTGGGCGCCGGATCTCGCCGGCGCGCTGGCGATCTTGATGGCCCACTACGATCACACGTACGTCGCTCCCGGCGAGGCCGGGCCGCGCCGCGCGGAGACCGAGGACCCGTTCGACCGGGACGTCACCGGCTATCCGCACGACCCGGCCGGATCGGGCTTCACCACCGTCGGCGACGTCTTCTCCGCCGAGACCAACCCAGACCGGAAGAAGGCCTTCGACATCCGGACGGTGATGGCCGCGGTCGCCGATGCCGATCACGCCACGCTGGAACGCTGGGCCGGGATGGCCGACGCGGAGACGTCGGTGGTCTGGGACGCCCATCTCGGCGGGTTCCCGGTCTGCCTGATCGGGATCGAGTCGAAGGCGGTGCCGCGACGCGGCTTCCCGCCCACCGACGGCCCCGACGTCTACACCGCTGGCACGCTGTTCCCGCGCTCGTCGAAGAAGACCGCGCGGGCGATCAACGCGGCCAGCGGGAACCGCCCGGTCGTGGTGCTCGCCAACCTGTCCGGGTTCGACGGGTCACCGGAGTCGATGCGCCGGTTCCAGCTGGAGTACGGCGCGGAGATCGGCCGGGCCATCGTCAACTTCGACGGTCCGATCGTGTTCTGCGTCATCTCCCGCTATCACGGCGGCGCGTTCGTGGTCTTCTCCAAGGCGCTCAACCCGGCGATGACCATCTTGGCGGTCGAGGGGTCGTACGCCTCGGTAATCGGCGGCGCACCGGCCGCGGCCGTGGTGTTCACTCGCGACGTCGACGCGCGGACCGCGAAGGACCCGCGGGTCGCGTCGCTGCAGCGCCGGCTGTCGGAGGCGTCCGGCTCGGCCCGCGCGGCCCTGACCACCGAGCTGGCCGAGGTACGCCGAGACGTCCGGGCGGAGAAGCTCGGCGAGGTGGCGACGGAGTTCGACCGGGTGCACAACATCCACCGCGCCGTCGAGGTCGGCTCGGTGGACGAGGTGATCGCCGGCTCCGAGCTGCGTCCGAAGATCATTGCCGCGCTGGAGTCCGCCCTCGGGACCCGCTGACCGACCCGCACGCCCCACTCGGCTCCGCGCCTCGCCCAGCCGCGCCCGCCTTACTCCGCACCCCCGCCCAGCCGCGCCCGCCTCACTCCGCA
>NZ_BAABAB010000050.1:65464-88746 GCF_039537205.1 Microlunatus ginsengisoli
TGCGGAGTCGCCTTCCGAGGTGCGGAGTGGCGGCGAGAAGCCTTACTGGGCGATGCCACTGCGCCCGGAAGGCCATCGACCGGGGCCCTGGCGGCTTTCTCCAAGCCCGGCGTCGTCTGTTCGGCCAGGCTTGGGGGCGAAGATCCGATGGAGGAGTGGGATGAGCACCGCAGCAGATCAACCGACAGGCATCGTGAAGATGGTTACCCTGGACTGCGCCGACCCCGGCCCGGTCTCGAGCTTCTACGCCGAGTTCCTGGGTTTGGACGTGGCCTACAGCGACGAGAACGCGGTGATGCTCGTCGATGGCTCAGGCGGGCCGGCGCTGGGCTTCGGCCGCGTCCCGGACTACCAGCCGCCGGCATGGCCGAACCCGAACGGCAGCAAGCAGTACCACCTGGACCTGGCGGTCGACGACATCGCCGCGGCCGAGTCCCGGTGTCTCGAACTCGGCGCGACCCTGGCCGACCCGCAGCCCGGCGAGACCTGGCGGGTGCTGATCGATCCGGCCGGTCATCCGTTCTGCCTGACCAACGCGGCGAACTGGGGCTGAGCCCGCTAGATCCGCCAGGGCGTACGTCGGGGTCAGTCGTGGAAGCCGCAGGAGCCGCCGACCATCGGAAGGTTGCAGCCCGGCACCGGACAGCGTGGGATCGCTGCAGCGGCGGCCTCGCGGCGCTCCTCCTGGCGGGCGGCGGCGGTCCGTGGCGACGGCGCCGTGGCTGCCTTGGCGGCCCGCTTCCGAGGGCTGCGCGGCGCAACCGCTCGCGCTGCCGGCGCCGGCGCCGGCGCGAAGCGTCGCAACGCCTTGACCATCAGGGCGGCCATCGAGTTCAGGCGGGACGAGTCGAGCCGGCCGTAACGACAGTGCACGACCCAGCTGCTCTGGTCGACCTTGTCCAGCCCGATCGCCGAGTCCGCGCGGTGGGCGCGCTCGGCATCGACCGGCTCCAGGGCGACGGAGACGCGGGAGGAGGAGAAGGAGACCGCGACCGGCTTGTCGCGGACGCCCACGGACAGCCGGTCGTCTCCGGCCTCACCGACCAGATCGACGCCCTGGCGGGCCACCGCGTCGACGGCGCTGCGCAAGGCATCGCGCACATCGCTCGGCACCGACCACCGCTGGAGCTGCGCCTCGAGGTCGGCCAATTGATCCACGTGTTCTCCTCGGTCGGCAGGCACTGATTCCAGCTCCCTCCAGTCTTACTCGCCCCGGGCAGACGGTCGACCACCGCCCCCGCCAGCTCTGGGGTCAGCTGGCGGACCGCTCGACCTGTGCGTTCTCCGGTCCAGGCTACGGACCGAGCCGCGTCGCGGATCGACCGCGCGCGGCGAAAGCAACCTCGGAAAACCGCTCTCCGATCGGCGTGAAGTCGATTCGCGACACGCGGGCCTCGAGCGAGGGTGCCGACAGACGCCGGTGCAGGCTCACGAGTGCTATCTAGGCGCTGCCTCCGGCGACCCGTACGGCCGCGGGCGGCTCAGCGCCGGACGCGGGTGCCCTTTCCGACCGTCGTGATGCCGCCCTCGGAGACGGAGAAACCACGAGCCCGGTCGGCCTCGGGGTCGACACCGATCTGCGCGCCCTCCTCGACCACCACGCCCTTGTCGAGGATGGCCTTGTGGATCACCGCGTTCCGGCCGATCACCGCGTTCGAGAACAGCACCGAGTTGTCCACCCGCGCACCCTCGTGCACCCGGACGTTGGGCGACAGCACCGAGCGCTCGATCGCTCCGCCGGAGATGATGCAGCCCGAGCTGACGATCGAGTCCAGCGCGAGGCCGCGCAGGGTGAACTTGGCGCCCGGCATCTGCACCGGATAGGTCCAGATCGGCCACTCGTCGTTGTAGAGGTTGAACACCGGGTCCACCGAGACCAGATCCATGTGCGCCTCGTGGAACGCGTCGATCGTCCCGACGTCACGCCAGTACGCCTGCTCCCGGCCGGTCGATCCCGGCACCTGGTTCTGGGTGAAGTCGTAGACCTGCGCCTCACCCTGGCTGACGAACGACGGGATGATGTTCCCACCCATGTCGTGCCGGGAGTCGGCGTCGTCGGCGTCGCTCTGCAGGGCGTCGATCAGGGCATCGGTGCTGAAGATGTAGTTGCCCATGGAGGCATAGCTGGCCTCGGGATCGTCCGGCAGGCCCGGCGGATCGGCCGGCTTCTCCAGGAATTCCTTGATCTTGTGGTCCGCGCCGGCGTCGATCACGCCGAACTCGGTGGCCTGGCTGCGCGGAACTCGGATGCCGGCGATGGTCGCGCTCAGCCCACCGTCGATGTGGGCATCGACCATCTGCGAGACGTCCATCCGATAGATGTTGTCCGCGCCGAAGACCACGATGTGGTCGGGCCGCTCGTCGTTGATCAGGTTGAGCGACTGGAAGATGGCGTCGGCGCTGCCCTGGTACCAACGCGGGCCGAGCCGCTGCTGGGCGGGCACCGGCGTGACGTAGTTGCCCAGCAGCGTCGACATCCGCCAGGTGACGGAGATGTGTTTGTCGAGCGAGTGCGACTTGTACTGGGTGAGCACGGCAATCTGCCGCAGCCCGCCGTTGACCAGATTGGACAGCACGAAGTCGATCAACCGGTACGTCCCGCCGAACGGGACGGCCGGCTTCGCACGGTCGGCGGTCAGCGGCATCAGCCGCTTGCCTTCGCCACCGGCGAGGACGATTGCGAGCACCTTCGGACGCGATACCACGTCCCAAAACCTAGGTGCTCGCCGATTCGGCCGACAAGGGGGGTCGGGTGAACGCCGATCGACGGCTCCGGGGACCTTACGGCGCAGAGTGCGGCTGTGACACGATCGGCCCCATGGCAGACCCAGGCACCGAGGCGAACCGGCTCAAGATCTCCCTGCTGACCCGGGAGTACCCACCGACGATCTACGGCGGTGCCGGGGTCCACGTGGCCCAGCTGGTCCCGCAGCTGCGCAAGCTCATCGACGTAGACGTGCAGTGCATGGGCGAGCCTCGCGAGGGTGCGACCGCCCACGCGGAGGACTTCCCGCCCGGCGCCAACCCGGCGCTGCGGGTGTTCGGCGCCGACCTGTCGATGACCGCCGCGGTGCCCGACGACGTGGCGCTGGTGCACTCCCACACCTGGTACGCCAACCTCGCCGGCCATCTGACCGGGTTGATGCACGACATCCCGCACGTGGTCAGCGCCCACTCCCTGGAGCCGCACCGCCCGTGGAAGGCCGAGCAGCTCGGCGGCGGCTACAAGCTGTCGTCGTGGGCCGAGCAGACCGCGTTCGAAGGCGCCGACGCGGTGATCGCGGTGAGCGCCGGGATGCGCCGAGACACCCTGGACTCTTACACCAACCTCGATCCGGCCAAGGTGCACGTGGTCCGCAACGGGATCGACACCGGCGAGTTCAAGCCGGACCCCGAGACCAACTTCCTCGGTGACCTCGGCATCGACCCGGACGCGCCGTCGGTGGTCTTCGTCGGCCGGATCACCCGGCAGAAGGGCCTGATCCACCTGGTCCGCGCGGCCGAGCAGCTCGACCCCGAGACCCAGCTGGTGCTGCTGGCGGGTGCCCCCGACACGCCCGAGATCGCCAGGCAGATCGGCGACGCGTTCGCCCACGTCCAGGCCGCCCGCGGCAACGTGGTCTGGATCGAGCAGATGCTGCCTCGGGCACAGGTACGTCAGGTGCTCTCGCACGCCACCGTGTTCGCCTGCCCGTCGGTCTACGAGCCGCTCGGCATCGTGAACCTGGAGGCGATGGCCTGCGAGACCGCCGTGGTGGCGTCCGCGGTCGGCGGTATCCCCGAAGTGGTCGTCGACGGCGAGACCGGCTACCTGGTGCCCTACGACCCGGCCCAGGCCGACGATCCGGCGTTCGTCGCCGCGTTCGAGGCCGATCTCGCGGCCAAGATCAACTCGCTGACCGCGGATCCGGAGAAGGCGACGGCGTTCGGGCTGGCCGGCCGGCAGCGCTGCATCGACGAGTTCGACTGGGCGAAGATCGCGGCCGAGACGGTGGACGTCTACCGGACGGCGATCGAGGTACACGGCTCCTAGCACTCGCCGCGCACGTCGACACCCTCAGGACGGGCTCTGTCGACGGGCCGTCGGCACCCGAGGAGGTGGCTCAGAGTGCGGAGCCGCGAGCGCTACCGCGATCGGACCGAGGCCGGCCTCGTGCTCGCCGACGCGGTGGCCGAGGCGCTCCGTGAGAGCACGCCGTGCGTCGTGCTGGCGCTCCCCCGTGGCGGCGTCCCGGTGGCGATCCCGATCGTGCAGCGGCTCGGCGGAACACTCGGGTTGATGATCGTCCGCAAGCTCGGGGTGCCCGGCCGGCCCGAGCTGGCGATGGGGGCGCTGGCCCGGATCGGCGACCGGACCGAACTCGTCCGCAACGAGGCGGTGATCGCCGACGCGCGGGTCGACGACGCGACCTTCGAACGCGTACGTCGGGAGGAGGGATCCCGGCTGAGCGCTCGGGCCGCGCGGTACGGCGAGCTGCCGGTCGAGGCGAGCGGGCGCACGGTGATCCTGGTCGACGACGGGCTGGCGACCGGGATGACGGCCCTGGCATCGGTGAGCGCGGCCCGATCGCTCGATCCCGAGCGGGTCGTGCTCGCGGTGCCGGTCGGCAGCCCGCAGGCCGTCCGCGCGCTGTCCCGGGCGGCGGACCTGGTGGTCTGCCCGCTCGCCCCGCGCGGCTTCGCCGCCGTCAGCGGTTGGTACGACGACTTCGACCAGGTCAGCGACGCCGAGGTCGCCGCCGCCCTGGCTCCCTTCCGGCCCTGAATCGGCCCCGCCGGGTGCGTCAGGCCACGGAGACGACGGTGCCGGAGGTGATCCGGACCAGGTCGTCGAAGCTGATCGGGAAGACCGCGTGCGGGATGCCGCCCGCGGCCCAGAGCTCGTCGTACGCCGCCAGGTCGCGGTCGACCAACGTCCGGAGCGGCGCCGGATGGGCGACCGGAGCGACGCCGCCGATCGGCTGCCCGGTCGCCTGCCGGGCCGCGTCCGCGCTCGCCCGCTTCACCGTGGTGCCGAGCGCCTGCCCGAGCAGCGCGGTGTCCACCCGGTGCGCACCGCTGGTCATGATCAACAACGGCTCGCCGTCGCCGGTGGTGAAGATCAACGAGTTGGCGATCGCCCCGACCGGGCAGCCGAGCTGATCGGCCGCGGCCTGGGCCGTCGGCGCCGCATCGGGCAGAATCCGCACCCGACCGGGCACGTCCGCGGCCGCCAACGCCGCATCGACCGCGTCGCAGCTGGGGTGTCGAGCGCCCATCACAGTCCTCTCCGTATCACGCGCTTTCCTTCAGGACAAGGGAAAGGACCCCGCCGCGGGTGCGGGCGGGGTCCTCGCGGACGTACCGATCTATGGTGGACTCAGCCGACGACTTCCTTGAGGGCGCCGGCCAGCTCAGCCGCCTCGTCGGCGTTGAGCTCGACCACGAGCCTGCCGCCGCCTTCGAGCGGCACCCGCATGACGATCCCTCGGCCTTCCTTGGTGACCTCCATCGGGCCGTCTCCGGTCCGCGGCTTCATCGCAGCCATCGTGCACCCTTCTGTGTGTATCGACTCGACCTCGCAAGGCCGCAGTTGCGTCGTCAATTATTCCGTACGCGCCAACCAGCACCACATCCGGGCCACCATCACATCCGGGTCGGGGCGACCTTGCCCGCTGCGGGCCGACCGGCACTACAGTCGCTGACATGACCGTGCTGGCCTCGTCTGCGCTCGCTCGCGACCCCGAAACGACCCGGCCGTGACCGGGCCGGCCGTGCTCACCGACGTCGTAGACGGCGTCGCGACCATCACCTTCGCTCGCCCGGAGGCGATGAACTCGATCGACCTGGCCACCAAGACCGAGCTACTCGGCGCCCTGTCAGAGACCGGCGCCGACCCGTCCGTCCGCTGCGTCGTGCTGACCGGGACGGGTCGCGCGTTCAGTGTCGGCCAGGACCTGAAGGAGCATGTGACAGGACTGCAGACCGGCACCCCGGACGAGCTCTGGGCGACGGTGCCGGAGCACTACAACCCGATCGCGCTGGCGCTGCACACCATCGACAAACCGGTCGTCGCCGCGCTGAACGGCGTCGCCGCCGGAGCCGGCGCGTCGATCGCATTCCTCGCCGACATCCGGATCGTCGCGGCCTCGGCCGGCTTCAACCTCGCGTTCGCCAACATCGCGCTGTCCTGCGACACGGGCTGCTCCTGGACCCTGCCCCGGCTGGTCGGGACCACCCGCGCGCTGGATCTGCTGTTCAACCCGCGCACCATCTCCGCCGACGAGGCGCTGCAGCTCGGGATCGCGACCGAGGTAGTGGCCGACGATCGGTTCACCGACCGAGTGCGCACGGTGGCGGCCGCACTGGCCGCCGGCCCGACCCTGGCGTACGCCTCCATCCGTGCGGCGGTGAGCTACGCCGCGACCCGACCGCTGGCAGAGTCGCTGGCGTTCGAGTCGGAGATGATGAAGCGGACCGGCAGCTCGGCGGACCATCGGCGGGCCGTGGAGGCGTTCCTGGCCAAGCAGCGCCCGACGTTCACCGGAGCGTGAGGAGGCGACGATGCGCGTTGCGGCGGTCCAGCTGCTGAGCTCGGCAGATCCGGCGCAGAACCTGGCGCAGGTCGCGTCCGGCACCGCGGAGGCAGCGCGCGCCGGTGCCGACCTGGTGGTGTTCCCGGAGGCCACCATGCGCTGCTTCGGACGCTCTCTGACCGAGATCGCCGAGCCGCTCGACGGTCCCTGGGCCCGTGGCGTCGCCGCCATCGCCGCCGAGCACGACGTGGTCGTCGCGGTCGGCATGTTCACCCCGACGCCCGACGGCCGGGTGACCAACACGGTGTACGTCGTCGGCCGCGGGGTCGAGGACCGGTACGACAAGATCCACCTGTTCGACGCGTTCGGGTTCGCCGAGTCCGACACCGTCGCGCCGGGCGAGGCGCTGCTGGTGCTGACCGTCGCCGGTGTCGAGGTGGGGTTCGCGACCTGCTACGACGTACGTTTTCCGAACCTGTTCACCCAGCTGGCCGACCGGGGTGCACAGGTCGTCGTGCTGCCGACCTCGTGGGGCGCCGGACCGGGAAAGCTGGAGCAGTGGCGGGTGCTCACCCGCGCGCGGGCGCTGGACAGCACGACGTACGTGGTGGCGGCGGCGCAGGCGGACCCGGCCTCGGCCGGGGTGCCGGTGGGGGGTTCCGCACCGACCGGCATCGGTCACAGCGTCGCGGTGTCCCCCACCGGCGTCGTGATCGCCGAGCTAGGTGCCGAACCCGGGCTGTTGCTGGCCGACATCGACCCGGCGGTCGTCACGTCCGCCCGGGCCACGCTGCCGGTCTTGGCGAACCGGCGGCTCTGACCCGGTCGAGGGGTCGATCAGGACTCGCAGATCGCGGCCAGCCGGCGCAGGCTCTCGCCGAATCCACGTCGCATCACCGGCAGCAACAGCCGCACCGGCACCTCCGTGATCCTGCCGGCGGGCAGGTCGAACAGCTCGACGCACTCGATCCTGGTCGCGCCGTCGCCCGGAACGACGGTGAACACTCCGGGTCCGGTGAAGTACGGGCCGAGGTGGAGCACTTCGAGCCGGCCGGGCTCGTCGTCCGGCGGTCGCCAGTCGGTCACGATGAACCGATCGAGCAGGCCGACGGGAAGCCGCGCGAGCCAGAATCCGGACAAGGCGGTGACCCGCACGCCGATGCCGGTGGTCGCACCCGCGGCCCGAACCGTGGTGAACGGGATCCAGCGCGACTGCCCGGCCCAGTCGGTGAGCTCGCTCCAGACCCGACCGGGATCGGCGCGCACCGCGGCCGACACCGCCAGTCGCACCGTCACCGGTAGTCCGTGGCGACCTCGTCGGACCGGAGCGCCGGGTCGATCTCGGCGGACGGCTCGGGGTCGCCGGACCTCGCGCGCTCCCAGCGTGCGCCGGTCGCCGTCCCGCGCGTCGGCAGGTCGACCGGCGGCTCGACAGCGTGCTCACCGGCGCGCCCGACAGTGTCGTCGAGCGGGACGGCGACAGCCGGCTGATCGCCCCGCAACCGGGCGATCAGGTCGTCCCGCTCGGCGATCTCACGGGAGAGCCGGTCGAGGATGTCGTCGACCTGGTCCATCGCATAGCCGCGCAGTGCGGTGCCGAACCGCAGCCCGTTGATGTCGGCCGCGGCAAGCCGGCGGTCGTCGGGGAGGTCTTGTCGATACACGTCGCGCACCGGTTCCTTCGCCATCCCGCCGAGGCCACCTGCCGCCGCGACCGCCGCCACACCGAGTGCGGCGACGATCACCACGGCGATGAACCACTCCATGTCCCGATCCTAGGTCGGCGGCCGGGCCGAGCGCTCAGGTCGTCCGCGATGCCGCCATCAGGGCGACGACCTCGTCCGGGTCGTCGCTGACGATCAGGCCGTCGAGGTCTGCCTGGTTGATGAAGCCCTCAGCCAGCATGGCGTCGCGCAGCCAGGCGAGCATCCCGGTCCAGTACGAGCTGTCGTAGAGCACGACCGGGAACGAGGTCACCTTCTTGGTCTGCACCAGGGTGAGCGCCTCGAACAGCTCGTCCAGGGTGCCGAAACCGCCGGGCAGCACGACGAAACCCTGGGCGTACTTCACGAACATCGTCTTGCGGGCGAAGAAGTAGCGGAAGTTGATGCCGAGGTTCACATACGGGTTCAGCCCGCTCTCGAACGGGAGCTCGATGCCCAATCCGACCGAGATCCCGCCGGCCTCCGAAGCACCCTTGTTGGCCGCCTCCATCATTCCCGGGCCGCCGCCGGTGATCACCGCGAACCCGGCCCGGCTGATCGCGCCGGACAGCTGCTCGGCGGACGCGTACCAACGATGCCCCGGACGGACCCGTGCCGAGCCGAAGAACGCCACCGCCGGCCCGAGCTCGCTCAGCGTGCCGAAGCCCTCCACGAACTCGGACTGGATCCGCAGCACCCGCCACGGATCGGTATGCACCCAGTCGGTCGGGCCGCGGCTGTCCAGCAGGCGCTGGTCGGTGGTCGTCGCCCCGTCGAGCTCCGGGCTGCGCAGCACGGCCCCGGCTCGGCGCCGGTCCTGCGGTGGCTTCTTGCTCACCCGCCCACGGTAGGCGACGCGTGCCCTTCGACGGGCTCAGGGCGCGTACCCGAGGCCGCAGTCCGACGGGCCCTGAGCTTGTCGAGGGCTTTACGACAGCCAGCGGACCAGCGCCTCGTAGCAGCTGGTCAGCTCCGCCGCCGGGCAGAACTCGTCGTCCGCGTGCGCCTTGCTCGGGTTGCCGGGACCGAAGTTCACCGCCGGGACGCCCATCGCGGCGAACCGGGCCACATCGGTCCAACCGAACTTCGCGCTCGGCGCCGCTCCCACCGCGGCGACGAACGCGGCCGCTGCCGGCTGGTCCAGGCCCGGGCGGGCCCCGGCCGCGGCGTCGACCACCTCCAGCTCGAAACCGGCCAGCACGTCGTCGCGGAGGTAGGCCACGGCCTGCTCGACCGACTTGTCCGGGGCGAACCGGTAGTTCAGCTCGACCACGCACCGGTCGGGAATCACGTTCCCGGCGATCCCGCCCTCGATCTTCACCGCGTTCAGACCCTCGCGATAGGTCAGCCCGTCGACGACGATCTGGCGCGGTTCGTACGCCAACAGCCGGGTCAGCAGCGGCGCCGCGGCATGGATCGCGTTGTCGCCCATCCAGGCGCGGGCCGAGTGCGCGGCGCGACCGGTCAGCGTGATCCGGACCCGCAGCGTGCCCTGGCAGCCGCCCTCGATCCCCGCATTCGACGGCTCGCCGAGCACGGCGAACGACCCGGACAGCCAGTCGGGGTGGCTGCGGGCGACCCGGGCCAGGCCGTTGAACTCCTCCGCGATCTCCTCGTTGTCGTAGAAGATCCAGGTGATGTCGCGGTTCGGCTCGGCCAGCCGCGCCGCTGCGGCGAGCTGGACGGCCACGCCGCCCTTCATGTCGCAGCTGCCCCGCCCCCAGATCAGCAGGTCGTCGCCCTCGCCGGTGGTCCACGACGGCAAATTGCCCGCCACCGGCACCGTGTCCAGGTGGCCGGCAATGACGATCCGCTCGTCCCGGCCCAGGTTGGTCCGGGCCATCACCAGGTCCGCATCGCGCTCGACCTCGAGGTGGTCGTACCGGCGCAGGGCCTCCTCGACCGCGTCCGCGATCGCCTTCTCGTTGCCGCTGACGGACTCCAGATCGACGAGCGTACGCAGCAACGCGACCAGGTCGCCTTCGAGATCCAGCACCATGCCGCTCACCCTACGGGCCGGCCGCCCGGCCCTGCCCACCCAACTCGGATCCCCTGTAGCGGTTTGGATCCCCTGCAGCGGATCCAAACCGGCAGAAGGGATCCGAGTTCCCGTCGGATCACCGGATCCCCCGTCACGCGCCGGATCCCCTGGTGCGCCCCGGATCCCCTGGTGCGGTTCGGATCCCCTGTTGCGGTTCGGATCCGGTGTAGGGGATCCGAACCGGCAGCAGGGATCCGAGTTCCTCGGAGCAGCTCGGTGGTCCGCCGCGGGTTGCCCGGGCCGCTAGGGTTTCTGCCATGTCCGACGCGACGCCGTCCGCCGCTCGCCCCGCCTCCGGCTGGGGACTCGCCACGATCCACACCACCGGCCAGGTGCTGGACACGTACTTCCCCTATCCGCTGCTCGACGCCGACCCGGGCGAGCCGCCCGCCGAGCTGGCCGAGGCGACCGGTGAGGATCCGATCCGGCAGGTGCGGGTCGAGCTGGTCCGGACCGTGATCGACTTGGACGCCCCGCCGATCAGCACCGCCGACGCCTACCTGCGTCTGCACCTGCTGAGTCACCGTCTCGTGCAGCCGCGCACGGTCAACCTGGACGGCATCTTCGGGGCGCTCAGCAATGTCGTCTGGACCTCCGCCGGACCCTGTGCGGTCGAGGGGTTCGAGACCGTGCGCACCAAGCTCCGCGCGGCCCGCGGTCCGGTCGCGGTGTACGGCATCGACAAGTTCCCGCGGATGGTGGACTACGTGCTCCCCGCCGGTGTCCGGATCGCCGACGCCGACCGGGTCCGGCTGGGCGCGCACCTGGCCGAGGGCACCACCGTCATGCACGAGGGCTTCGTGAACTACAACGCGGGCACGCTCGGTACGTCCATGGTCGAGGGCCGGATCTCCGCCGGTGTGGTCGTGGGCCGCGACTCCGACGTCGGCGGCGGCGCGTCGATCATGGGGACCCTCTCCGGCGGCGGCAAGCAGGTGATCTCGATCGGCGAGCGCTGTCTGCTCGGCGCGAACGCCGGCATCGGCATCGCCCTCGGCGACGACTGCATCGTCGAGGCCGGGCTCTACGTCACCGCAGGCACCAAGGTCACCCTGCC
The DNA here is from genome assembly GCF_039537205.1 of Microlunatus ginsengisoli. Lineage (NCBI taxonomy): Bacteria > Bacillati > Actinomycetota > Actinomycetes > Propionibacteriales > Propionibacteriaceae > Microlunatus > Microlunatus ginsengisoli. The sequence goes on from NZ_BAABAB010000050.1 coordinate 76,781, forward strand.
GGGCGGCGCGGTGGTCAAGGCGCTGGAGCTGTCCGGCCAGAACGGCCTGCTGTTCATCCGCAACTCGGTCACCGGCACCATCGAGGTCCGCCGCCGGCAGGGCAAGGGAGTCGAGCTGAACGCCGCCCTGCACTCGAACTAGCCAGTCCCTGTGGCGCGCACCGGGGGCAATGCACGGGCGATCGGGGTCCTGGTCACCGCCTTCTTGTTGCTCGGCATCGCGGTGCTGGCGGTGTACGGGATCCTGCGCGATCGCGGGGTCGCCCCGCCGACGCCGGGCCAGCAGCGCTGCGTGGCGACCGCGAACGGCAGCTCGACCGCCCTGTCGCTGGACCAGGCGCACTACGCCTCGATCATCGTCGGCGTCTCGGTGCGGCGTGACCTGCCGCCGCGGGCCGCGACGATCGCGCTGGCCACCGCCTATCAGGAGACCGGGATCCGCAATCTCGACTACGGCGACCGCGACTCGGTCGGGCTGTTCCAGCAGCGTCCGTCCCAGGGTTGGGGCACCGAGAAGCAGCTGATGGACCCGTACTACGCCGCGAACAAGTTCTACAACGCGCTGCTGAAGGTGAAGAACTGGTCGACCCGCGACATCACCGAGGTAGCCCAGGCGGTCCAGCGCAGCGCCTACCCGGAGGCCTGCCGCGATCACGAGGCCGATGCCCGCAACGTGGCCAGCGCCCTCACCGGCCACTCGCCGGGCGGCTTCAGCTGCCTCGAACGCGAGGGCAATCCGGGCAAGCCCGCGGCGCTGGCGGCGGCGTTGACCAGGACGTTCGGCAAGCTCGAGCTGGAACGGACGGCCGCGATCTTGACGGTCACGGCCGACAGCGCCGAGCACGCCTGGGCCTACGGGAGCTTCGCGATCGCCAACTCTCGGATGTACGGCACCGTGGAGGTCGTCGTCGCCGCCCGGCAATGGCGTACGGACGCCTTCAACCTCCCGGACTGGACCGCCGCCGACGACCCGATCGGCAAGACCGAGGTACGGATCACCGTCCGCTGAGCCGGCCCCGCCCCACCCCGCCCCGGCCCTCCCGGGCCCTCCCCAGCCCTCCCGCGCCCACCCTTCCCGGAAAGTGTGCGGAAGCGGCAGTCTGAATCGCTTCAGAATTGCCGGATCTGCACAGTTTCCGGTTCGGGAGTGCGCGCGGTCTCCCGGGGCGGGTAGGGCGGACCTGGCCTCAGGCGGTCAGGCGGTGAGGCGGTCGGCGGCGGCGGAGACGCGCTCGTCGGTGGCGGTCAGGGCGACCCGGACGTACGACGCCGCGGCCTCGCCGTAGAAGTCTCCCGGCGCGGCCAGGATGCCGTACGTCGCGAGGAAGTCCACCGACGCGCGGCCGGGCTCGCCACGGGTCGCCCACAGATAGAGCGAGCCCTCCGAGTGCTCGATGGTGAACCCCGCCGACTCCAGCGCCGGCCTCAGCAGCGCGCGGCGGGCCAGATAGCGCTGCCGCTGGACCCCGACATGGTCCTGGTCGCCGAGCAGCGCGACCATCGCCTCCTGCACCGGCCGCGGCATGATCATCCCGGCGTGCTTGCGAACGGCCAGCAGGTCGGCCACCACCCGCGCGTCGCCGGCGACGAAGCCCGCCCGGTAGCCGGCCAGGTTCGACCGCTTGGACAGCGAGTGCACCGCCAGCAGCCCGTCGTGGTCTCCGCCGCAGATGCTCGGATGCAGGACCGAAACCGGCTCGGCCTCCCAGCCGAACTCGCCGTAGCACTCGTCCGACGCGACCAGCGCGCCCCGCTCGCGCGCCCAGGCGACCCGCCGAGCCAGCTCCGCCGAGGCCAGGATCTGGCCGGTCGGGTTGGACGGCGAGTTCAGCCAGACCAGCGCGGGCCGCCGGTCGCCCAGAGTCTCCAGGTCGTCGCACGGCACCGGAGTGCAGCCGGCGATCCGGGCTCCCACCTCGTACGTCGGATAGGCGCAGGTCGGGAACACCACGAGATCGCCCGGCCCGAGTCCCAGCAGGGTCGGCAGCCAGGCCACCAGTTCCTTGCTGCCGATCGACGGCAGGGTCTGCTCGGCGGTCAACCCGACCGCGCCCCAGCGACGCGTCAGATACCCCGCCATCGCCTCCCGGAGCGCTCCGGTGCCCGAGGTCAGCGGATAGCCCGGGCTGTTCGCCGCCGCGACCAGGGCATCGATCCCGAGCTGCGGGGTCGGATCGACCGGGGTGCCGACCGACAGATCCACGAGCCCGCCGGGATGGGCACCGGCGCGAGCCTTCGCTGCGGCGAGCGTGTCCCACGGGAAGTCGGGAAGCGCGTCGGCCAGCCGGATCCGGTCGGCCCGCGTGCTCAGCTCCGTCGTGCTCAGGTCAGGCGCCATGCCGCGGCGACGTGATCACTCGTCGTGCTCCTGCGGGGGAAGCGCCTCGATCAGCGGGTGGTCCTTGTCGATCACGCCGTACTTCTGGGCGCCTCCGGGAGACCCGAGATCGTCGAAGAAGCCCACATTCGCGTTGTAGTACTCCTTCCACTCATCGGGGGTGTCGTCCTCGTAGAAGATCGCCTCCACCGGGCAGACGGGCTCGCAGGCACCGCAGTCGACGCACTCGTCGGGGTGGATATACAGCATCCGCTTGCCCTCGTAGATGCAGTCGACCGGACACTCCTCCACGCACGCCCGATCCTTGAGATCAACACAGGGCTGGGCAATGACGTACGTCACGGTCGTTCTCCTCCACTCCTCCAGGTTGTTCGCAACCTCATCTAGTATCGCGCTTCCCAACCTCTCACACGAAGGCACCTCATCCAGTGGACGGCGATCACCCGGGTTCGAGTGGGTCGGGGCTCGACCGCGCCCGGCCGGGGCAGCGGTGGGTGATCCGCGCCCGGCTGCCCGACGGATCGGCCACCGACCTGATCGGCTGGATCGAAGCGCTGGCACCCACGCTGCGGGTCCGGGTCGACGCGACCTCCACCGTGACGATCGACCCGCGATCGGTCGTCCTCGCCCGGCGGGCACCCGCCGCGCCGGGCGGCCCCGACCCACGCCGGGTCCCGGCCGAGGAGCTCGAGCGGCACGCGCTGCCCGGCTGGCTGGCCGAGCACGAGCCGCTCGGCGAGTGGGTGCTCCGGGCCGGCGGCGGGTTCACCGGCCGGGCGAACTCGTGCCTGGCGGTCGGCGACCCCGGCCGGCCGATCGCGCAGTCGGCGGCGGCGATCCGGGAGTGGTCCGCGGCGCACGGCATCGAGCCGCGCGCCCAGGTGATCGTCGGCTCCGACCCGGACCGGGAGCTGACGACTCTCGGCTGGTCGGAAACCTATGTCGCCACCGACGTGATGGTGACCCGGCTGGCGGACTTCCTCGGCAGCGAGCCGCCGGCCGCGGACGTACGGGTGACGGAGGAGTTCGAACCGGCCTGGCTGGCCGCGTACCACCGGAGCAGGCCGAACGACGCCCACCCGGCCGTGCTGCGGGCCATCCTGGCCGGGAACCCGCCGCGCGCTTTCGCCTCCGCCGGCGAGCCGGAGCTCACCGCGATCGCCCGCGGCCACGTCAGCGGCGCCTGGCTCGGTCTCGCCTCGATCTGGACCGCGCCGGAACACCGCCGGCGGGGCCTGGCCACCGCGATGATGCGCTCGCTGGGCCACTGGGCCGCCCGCCGCGGCGCGCGCTATGCCTACCTGCAGGTCGCCGCCGCGAACTCCGGTGCGATCCAGGCGTACGAGCGGCTCGGCTTCCGCCGCCACCACAGCTACCGCTACCTCACCCCGGCCTGACCCCCGCCGTGCGACGTCGCGCCACGCCGTGCGGGCGGGCGGGTCAGCGGCAGATGATGCGGTCGGTCGGGGCGTACGTCCAGCGGAACGGTTCGCGCCGGACCACCGTGCCGTCGCGGTAGAACAGCCGGCTGTAGCGCACCGTGAAGCCCTGCACTGGAGCCTGCGGCTCGCACGAGGCCGAGCGGTCGGTGAGGTCGCGACCGGTGGTGTAGTTCGAGCGGACCAGGGCACTGGACGACACCTTGTCCCAGGTCTTCGTCGACCACATCTTCACCGTGATCGAGCCCTTGCGGGTCGGCGTGCCCTTCTTCACGTACGCCTGCACCAGCACGCCGTAGTCGGTGTTGTTGCGGAACCTCAGGTCCAGGTTCGGCCAGGCGACGGTGGCCTCGCGGCCGGCCGGATAGCGGTCGATGTAGAGCGTGTGCGGCTGGTGCCGGACATCTTGGAGCCCGGCGAAGAACATCGCGTTGAACGTCGTCGTGGCGCTCTGCGAGACGCCGCCGCCGAGCTCCTTCTTGAACTTGCCGCCGGAGATGATGTAGCCCTCGACGAAACCGTTCGCCGTGGTCCGCTCGCCGACGATCTTGTTCAGTGAGAACGTCTCCCCCGGCTTGAGCACGGTGCCGTCGATCTTCTCCGCAGCCCGGGCGATGTTCACGTTGCGGTAGTACGCGTACGGGAAGTACGTCGTGAACTTCCCGGTCACCTCGGTGATCTTCAACTTCCGGGCGTCGTCGGTGGTGAACTCGGCCGGCGCGCCGGACAGCTTCACGCTGACCGTGCGCTCCCCCTTCGGCTTGCTCAGCGCGGGGCGGACCGCCGCGGCCAGGTCCCGTGTGGCGATGTCGGTACCGTCGCTGGACGGGATCACCGCAGGCTTGCCCTTCACCAGCCGGACGGTGGCGTTGCGATGGTCGGACAGCCGCAGCCGGGCGATGTCGTCGTCCAGCGCCTTGCGGAGCCGCTTCGCGTCCAGCACCGGCGCGAGCGCCCCGTCGGTCGGCTCGAAGCTGAGCGCGGACGCGATCACCGACGGACCGATCTCGAACGAGCCCGCACCGCCGGCGCGAACCACGATCGGTGCGGCAACCGCCGGCCGGGCCAGGTCACGGACCGCGACCGCGACCGCGGCGGTGGTGATCTCGGGGTCGGTCACGGTGGCGGGCACCGGGACCACCGCCGCGGACGGGTAGGCGTCGACGATCGCGGCCGCCGCCCCGTCCGCGTCCACCGACACGCCCTGCTTGCCGTCCTCGGTGACGACCGTGCGCCCCTCGTACGCCAAGGTCGCGTTCTCCGGCGCCCGATCGTGGTCGGCGGCCAGCTTCCCGACGGCGGCGGCCAGCACGGCGTCGTCCACGATCCTGATCGCCGGCGTCTCGCTGCCGCCGGTGAGCACCCGATAGATCGTCCGCGGATCGACGCTGCGGGCGCCGCCCGCCGCCGCGACGCTGGCCGGATAGTCGATCGCCAGCCCGGCCGCGGCCGGCTCGAGCTCCGCCTTCTCGCCGGCGATCTCGAGCGGGATCGGGGCGGTGGCCCGGGGCTGCAGCGCGGTCCGGAGGGTCTCGGTCGCCGTCGCAGGGTCGAGACCACCGACCGCGACGCCTTCGACGGTCGCGTGCTTCGGCAGCCGGTCACCGGCCAGCGCGTATCCGACGGCGTAGGCCGCGCCGAGGGCCACCAGGGCGGCGCCCACGGCGATGCCGACGATCCGGCCGGCGCGGCGACGCTGTCCCGGTCCGTCGACCGGACCGACCGCCAGGGTCTCGAGCTCGACTGTCATGGGCGCGCGGGTCTCGGGCTCGCCTGTCATGGGCGCGCGGGTCTCGGGCTCGGCTTTCTCGGGCGCGCGCTTCTCGGGCTCGAGCGCGGGCGTCCCGGGCTCGGGCGACGTCGGCGGCGGATCGATTGGGCTGCTGGTCACGGCTGCTGGCCTCGCTGGCAGGGGTCAGTGGTCGTCGGCCGACCTGAGGCGGCGGCCTCAGGTCAAGCGGTGGTACGTGCCCCGATGGTACGTGAGCGGTGCCGCCCCGACCTCGGCGTCGGCGACCCACTCCACCTCGCCGAGCACGATCGTGTGGTCTCCGGCGTCGTGCACGGCGTACGTCCGGCAGTCCAGCCAGGTGATCGCGCCGAGCAGCAGCGGGGCGGCCGAGATCGGCGCGGGCCGATGCGGCACGCCGTCGAACTGGGTCAGCAGGTCGCGGCCCTTGTGGGCGAAGTGCCGGGCCAGCGGCTCTTGGTCCGCCGACAGCACCGAGACGGCCCACGTTCCGGCGCCGAGGATCGCGGCGTGGAACCGGCTGGTCTTGCCGACGCAGAGCAGGCACAGCGGCGGGGTCAGCGACACCGACGAGAACGCCGTCGCGGTCAGCGCGTGGGCCACGCCGTCGAGCAGCGCGGTCGCCACCGTGACGCCGGCTGCGAACTGCGACATCGCGTGCCGCAGTGCATCAGGGTCCACACCGCCAGCAGGGTCCGAGATCGCGCCCGCCGGACCCGTGCTCGCGGCGCGGGCCCAACCGTTCGAGGGGTCGTCCATCGGCACCGGATCCGTCAGGCCAGGCCGGCGAACAGATCGTCGGCCCACCCGTCGGTCGGATACCCGGTGCCGGCGGCCAGCCGGTAGAACTCTTGCGACCACATGGTCTCGCCGAGGGCATCACCGAGCGCGAACATCTGGGTGTTCACCTGGGTCGCGTGGGCCTGCAAGGCGTCCAGCTTCTGCCGCACCCAGGCCGTACCGTCGATCGCGGCGGCGATGGCGCCGTCGTCGGCGAAGGCCGACTCCATCGGACCGCCCTCCTTGATCGCCTCGCCCCAATTCTCGTACTGCGTGCCCTTCGCCTGCTCCGCCTGGGCGAGCGCGCGGCTGCGGCTCATCGTCGTCCACAGCACGCGGTCGATCCGCCACGGGTCGCCCAGGTCGGGGCGGTACGACGGCGCGGCCGCCAGCAGGTAGCCGTACATGGCCACCCGGTGCGCCTGGACGTGGTCGGGATGGCCGTAGTTCCCGTGCTCGTTGTAGGTGATCAGCACCTGCGGGCGGCGGTCCCTGATCAGCACCACCAGCTCGTTCGCGGCCTCCAGCAGGTCGGCGGTCCAGAAGATCCCCGGTCGCAGCACATCCCGCGCGACGGCGTGGCCGCGATCGTCGTACGCCATCCCGGAGTCGCGGTAGCGGCCGTCGCCGCCGAGCCGGACGAAGTCGGTGACGCCGAGGATGCCCATCGCCTCGGTCAGCTCCTGCAACCGGTGCGCACCCAGCTTGTCGTCGTGCTCGGCGGCGAGATGGCTCAGGTCGGGCACCAGCACCTCGCCCTCCTCGCCCAGCGTGCAGGTGACCAGCGTGACGGCCGCCCCCTCGGACACGTAGCGGGCCATCGTCGCGCCGTTGTTGAGGCACTCGTCATCGGGATGGGCATGGACCAGCATCAGCCGGCGGCTGGGTCGGTCGTGGCGGGCGTCGGTCACGCAGGACAGCCTAGGACCGCGCCGGAGGGTCCTGGGTCACCAGCGCGCCCGCTCGGACGCGTGAAGAGCCGGACGGAGGTCAGGAGGCCAGCACGTCCCGGCCGGCCGCCGGCTGGCCCGACGACAGCGGCCGCGCCGGGTCGGTCGCTGCTCCGTGCCCGGCCGGTGACTCGGCGCCCGCCGCGAGGGTCCGGCCGAATTCCGCGTCCGGGAGGACTCGCCAGCCGGGACCGTCCGGGACCAGCCAGTCACCGAGGTCTCCGCGCCACTCGTCCCGGCCACCGGCGCGCCGCCGGACGAACGCCACCCGCGTTCCGTCCAAGCTGAACGTGGCGTCGAGCAGATCGCAGACATCGATCAGGTTGTGCTCGAGCAGGCGGATCGGAGCAGGAGTACCGGTCATCATCGGGCCTTTCGCAGAGACGTCAGTTGTCCCCGAACTGCTGTCGCACGCGTCGAGACACGATCGCGAACGACATCCCCGGCCAGAACCCCCACTCTACGGGATCGGGCCGGGGCCGGCTCAGACCACTGCCCGAGCCTCGGCGAAGTGGCAGGCCGACAGATGCTCGGAACGGCCGTCGGGACGCAGCTCCAGCGCCGGGTCGTCGGTGCTGCAGATCTCCTGCGCCTTCCAGCAGCGCGTGTGGAACCGGCATCCGCTGGGCGGGTTCGCCGGGCTCGGTACGTCCCCGGTCAGCACGATCTGCTCGCGGACGTCCCGCAGCGTCGGATCGGGCACCGGCACCGCCGACAGCAGCGCCTGCGTATACGGATGAGTCGGGCGGCCGTAGATCTGGTCCTCGTCGCCCAACTCGACCATCTTGCCGAGATACATCACGCCGACCCGGTCGGAGATGTGCCGGACCACCGAGAGGTCATGCGCGATGAACACGTACGCCAGACCGAGCTCGTCTTGCAGCTTCTCCAGCAGGTTCACCACCTGAGCCTGCACCGAGACGTCCAGCGCCGAGACCGGCTCGTCGCAGATGATCACCTTGGGATTCAGCGCCACCCCGCGGGCGATCCCGATCCGCTGCCGCTGGCCACCGGAGAACTGGTGCGGATAGCGGTTGATGTGCTCCGGATTGAGCCCGACCAGATCGAGCAGCTCTTGCACCCGCTTGCGCCGGCCACCCTTGGGCACCACGTCGGAATGGATCTCGAACGGCTCGCCGACGATGTCGCCGACCGTCTTGCGGGGATTCAGCGACGTGTAGGGATCCTGGAAGACGATCTGGATGTCGCGACGCAGCCGGCGCATCGCGCCGCCCTTCTGGCTGTAGACGTCGACGCCGTCGAAGGTGAGCTTGCCGGCGGTCGGCTCCTCCAGCCGCATCAGCATCCGGCCGAGGGTCGACTTGCCACAGCCGGACTCGCCGACGATGCCGAGGGTCTCGCCCTTGTAGAGCTCGAACGAGACGCCGTCCAGCGCCTTCACGTGGCCGACTGTCCGGCGCATCACACCGGCCTTGATCGGATAGTGCTTGACCAGGCCTTCGGCCTTGAGAATCACCTCGCCGCTCATGCGTGCGCCTCCGGCTCGAAGCCCGTCGTCTGATCGATGTCGACGCCCGGCGCGGCGTCCGGCCCGAACTCCAGCGCGGCCTCGACGGCGTCCGCGGTCTGGGTGACCTCCAGCTCCGGGCTGTCCGCCAGCAGCAGCTCGGAGAAGTGGCAGGCGGACAGCCGTCCGTGCAGCACCTCGCGCAACGGCGGCGGCGGATCCTCCCGGCAGACGTCCTGGGCATAGCGGCAGCGCGGGTTGAAGGCGCAGCCCGGCGGGATCCGGGTCAGGTTCGGCGGCAGCCCGCCGATGGCTGCCAGCTCCTGGCCCTTCTGGTCCAGCCGCGGAATCGAGTCGAGCAGACCCTTGGTGTAGGGATGCGCGGGCTTGCGATACAGCTCGTAGATCTCCGACTGCTCCACGATCCGGCCGGCATACATCACCGCGATCCGGTCGGCCACGTCGGCCACCACGCCGAGGTCGTGGGTGATCAGGATCAGCCCCATCTTGCGCTCCTCCTGGAGCTCTTGGAGCAGCTGCATGATCTGAGCCTGGACGGTCACGTCCAGCGCCGTGGTGGGCTCGTCCGCGATCAACACGGCCGGATCCAGCGCGATCGCCATGGCGATCATGATCCGCTGCCGCATGCCGCCGGAGAACTGGTGCGGATAGGCCTTGACCCGCTGGGCGGCACCGGGGATCTGCACCCGCTGCATCAGCTTGACCGCCTCGGCCTGCGCGTCGGTCTTGTTCATCCCGCGGTGCTTGCGGAACATCTCGCCGATCTGCCAGCCCACCGTGAACACCGGGTTCAGCGCGCTCAGCGCGTCCTGGAAGACCATCGAGATCTCCGGGCCGCGGATCCGCCGGCGCTGCTCCTCGGGCATCGCCAGCATGTTCTTGCCGCAGTAGCGCAGCTCACCGCCGGTGATGAAGCCGGGCGGGGAGTCCAGGATGCCCATGATCGCCTGGGCGGTGACCGACTTGCCGGACCCCGACTCGCCCAGGATGGCGAGCGTCTCGCCTTCGTGCAGGTCGAAGGTGACGCCGTTGATCGCCTTGGCGACGCCGTCGCGGGTGCGGAACTCGACCTGCAGGTTGTCCACCTCGAGCAGCAGGCCGTCGGTCGGCTGCCAATCGCCGCGGGTGCCGAGGACCTCGACATCGGAGCTCACTGCGGTTCTCCCATCGCTCGGGCGATCATGGAACGGGTCATCGCGCGGCGGCTCATCGCAGCCTCGGGTCGAGGGCATCGCGGACCACGTCGCCCAGCATGATGAACGCAAGCACCGTCAGGGACAAGAAGATGCTCGGGAAGATCAGCATGTGCGGCGCGGTCTGCACCAGACCGATCCCGGACGCCTCGGAGATCTGGCTGCCCCAGGAGATGATCGGCGGCTGCAGCCCGATGCCGAGGAAGGACAGGCTGGCCTCCACGGCGATGAACACACCCAGGTTGATCGTGGACACCACGATCACCGACGCCAGCGAGTTCGGCAGGATGTGCGACCGGATGATCCGCATCGGCGAGCCGCCCAGTGCCCGGGCGGCCTGGACGTAGTCGTTCGGTTTCACCTGGAGCACGCTGGACCGCATCAGCCGGGCGATCAGCGGCCAGGCCAGCAACGCGATCACGAAGGCGACCTTGCTGACGGCGACCGCGAACGGCGTGTCGATCTGGATCGGGAACGTGTACAGGAACAAGATCCCGCCCAGCAGCAACGGGATGGCCAAGAAGACCTCACCGACCCTGCCCAGCAAGGAGTCCAGCCAACCGCCGCGATAGCCGGCGATGATGCCGACGAGCACGCCAAAGACCATCGAGAAGACCGTCGCCAGGATCCCGACGCTGATCGAGGCGCGCGCGCCGTAGATCGTCAGCGCGTACACGTCGGCGCCCTGGGCGTCGTAACCGAACCAGGCATCGGCCGACGGCGGCTGCCGCGCGAACTCCAGGTTGGCGTACGTCGGGTCCTTGCTGGTGAACAGCTGCGGGAACACCGCCATGGCCATGAAGAAGACGATCAACGCGAACGAGATCCAGAACATCGGCCGGTGCCGGAGCTCTCGCCACGCGTCGGCCCACAACGATCGGGACCCCTGCCTCGGCTCCTTCGCCGGGATGACCCCTTCGGGACCGCTGGCGGCATCCAGCTGGATCGGGTCGATGACCGAGTCGGCCACGTCGGTGCGTGCGTTCGCGTAGTCCTCGTCGCGCTCAGTCATTGGAGATCCTCGGGTCCAGGACGCCGTACAGCACGTCGACGATGAGGTTCGCGAGCAAGAAGACCAGGACCAGCATGGTGATCGTCCCGGTCACGATCGAGCCGTCCTTGGTCAAGATGCCGCGGTAGAGGAAGTTGCCGACTCCGTTGACATTGAAGATCCGCTCGGTGATGATCGCGCCGCCCATCAACGCACCGAGGTCCACACCGATGTAGGTGATCACCGGGATCAGCGAGTTCCGCATCGTGTGGACACCGACGGTGCGCCCGTTCGACAGGCCTTTGGCGCGAGCCGTGCGGACGTAGTCGGCCCGGAGGTTCTCCACCAGGTTCGTGCGCATCAGTCGAGCCACGTAGGCGATGGATATCGATGCCAGCACGAACGCTGGCATGACGAGTTGATAGAACGTCCCACTGGTCGAGGTGACCGGGAACCAGCCGAGCTTCACGCCGAAGATCAGCTGCGCCAGGCTGCCGATCACGAAGATCGGGATCGAGATCAGGACCAGCGTGCTGATCGTCACCAGCGAGTCGATGAACTTGCCCTTGCGCATGCCGGCCAGCACGCCGGCGGAGATGCCGATGATGATCTCGATGACGATCGCCATCAGGGCCAGCTTGATCGTGGTCGGCCAGCGAATCGCCAGCTCGTGGGCCACGGACCGTCCGGTGTAGGTCGTACCGAGATCGCCGTGCAGGATCGCGCCGAGGTACAGCACGTACTGCACCAGGAGCGGCTTGTCCAGATTGTGCTCCTCGCGGAACTTCTCCACGTATGCCGGCGGACATGGTCGCTCGCCGCAGCGGCCGATGGTCGGATCGCCCGGCAAGCCGTACACCATCACGAAGATGAGGAACGTCACGCCGAGGATGACGGGAATCATCTGCAACAGCCGGCGCAGGATGTACGTGCCCATTCGCCACTCCTCTCCCGCACCACCTAGGGCGGCGACGGGGAAGTCGCCCGGCACCCGGATCCCGGTGATGCACTAGCAGCTAGTGCTCAACATAGTGTC
>NZ_BAABAB010000050.1:88772-113319 GCF_039537205.1 Microlunatus ginsengisoli
ACTGAGCCATACGGCTCGGGCTCACTTGACCTTGACGGCCGACAGATCGAACGTGCTGAACGGCGTCATCTTGACGTCGGTCACCCGGTCGGACCAGCCGAAGGCGTTGGAGTAGCTCCACATCGGCATCGTCGGGAAGTCCTTGGCGAGGATCCCCTCGGCCTCCTGGTACTTCTGGTTGGCCTCGTCCGACGAGCTGGCCGCGGCGGCCTCGGCGAGCTTGGCGTCGAACTCCTTGTTGCTGTAGCCGGTGTCGTTCGAGCCGGCGCCGGTGCCGTAGATCGGGGCCAGGAAGTTCTCGATCGACGGGTAGTCCATCTGCCAGCCGGAGCGGAACAGACCACTGACCTCGCGCTTGCCGATCGCGGTGCGCAGCGCCGCGAACGTCGGGTAGACCTTGGTCACGCAGTCGAGCCCGAGGGTGTTCTTGATCGAGTTGCAGGCGGCATCTGCCCACGGCTTGTGGCCACCGTCACCGTTCACCGCGATGGTGAGCGGGCCGTTCTTGTAGCCGCCGGCCTCGGCGTAGAGCTTCTTGGCCTGGTCCGGGTTGTACTTGCAGTTGTCGCCGCAGGCGCCGGCCTTGAAGCCGTCGACCACCGGGGAGACCCAGCCGTCCAGCGGCGGGCGGGTGCCGTTGAAGATCTGCTTGTTGATCAGGTCCCGGTCGATGGCCATCGAGACGGCCTCTCGCATCCGGATGTCCTTCCAGTTCGGATCGATCGGCGAGAACGAGTTCACCGCGATCACGCCGGTGTCGCGGATGCCGTTGCGATCCGGCAGTTCCTGCTTGTAGAGGTCGCCGGTCATCCGGTCGGTCGGGATCAGGTCGGTGATGTCGAGGTTGTTCGCCACGACGTCGTTGTATCCGGCGCTGCCGTCGTCGTTGTAGATCCGGAAGGTGACCTTGTCGACGTTCGGCTTGTTCTTGCCCGAGTAGTCGGCAAACTTGCTCAGCACCATCTCGGTGTCGGAGATGCTGTCGACCTTGAACGGGCCGGCGCCGATCGGCTTCTGGGCGAACGCCTTCGGATCCTTGAAGAACGAGTCCGGCAGCGGCGCGAACACGGTGTAGCCGAGCCGGACCGGGAGGTTCGAGACCTTCTCCGAGGTCTTGATGGTGAAGGTGTGATCGTCGACCACCTTCAGCCCGCTCATCGTCTTGGCCTTCGGCGGCTTGTTCTTGCAGTCGGAGTCGCCCTCGGCGGTGGTGCCGCACTGGACGTCGGTGTAGCCCTCGAACGGGGTGAAGAAGTACGCGTTCAGGTTGCCGTTCGGCCCGTACGCGGCCCAGTTCCAGGCGTCGACGAAGCTCTTCGCCGTGACCTCGGTGCCGTCCTGGAACTTGTAGCCGGGGTTCAGCTTGACCGTGAAGTTCTGGTTGTCGGTGGTATCGATCGACTGCGCGATATCCAGCTCGGGAGCGGCGGTATCCGCGTTGTAGTGGATCAGCTTGGCATCGACCGCGTCCAGGACGTTGCCGCCGCAGACCTCGTTCGTGTTGGCCGGGATCAGCGGGTTCTGCGGGGTGCAGCTCCGGATCGAGATCTCCCCGCCGGTGCCGCCACCGCTGCTCTCCGTGCCGGGCGACTCACCGCCACCGCCACCGCAGGCCGACGCCACGAGGGCGAGCGGTGCGATGGCGGAGACGATCATGAGGCGAGTCTTTCCTCGCATAGATTTCTCCTCCTCCAGGGACAGAACCGCCCGGATCCGGGCGACACTGATACCGCACTCTATGTGCGCGGAACCTCAACAGTTCTAGGACATCAAAGTAAAAACCTCAAGTCCTCGCGGCGAAGAAGGCAAACGCGCAACATGATTGTGACCTGAGAGTAGTTTGTCCTGTCTTTAAGGGTTACCCTACGCAGGCCAGCGGGATCGAGCAGTCAACGCTCGACGCAGTTCGTCGGTTCCATCGGCGATCGAACGTCGGATCGGCGCCGCCAGATCGGGCCGTGACAAGGCAGTTTCGGCTAGCCCCAACGCCTGCGCCGAGGCGTCGATCGGGAACGTCAGCATCGAGGCGCGGCCGAGCGCCCAGCCGGTCCGGAACGTCGCAGTCTCTCCGATCTCGGCGAAGTAACGCCGCACGTACGGCTCGGTCACGGACTGCTGCCAGGGCAGGAAGAAGCCCTCCGCGGTGGCGTAGACCTCGTATGCGCTCAGTTCCGACGGCCGGGTCAGGATCTGCCAGGCCGCTTCCTTGGCGGCGGGGTCCGGCCGGCCGGCCCTGGCCCGGGCCGCGTGCACCTGGGCCGAGGCCGAGCGGTCGGCCGTCAGCACCCGATCGATGATGTCGGGGTCGCCGCCGAGCATGGCGATCCGCTCCGTGACGGCCCAGATCAACTCCGGATCCAGCCTGATGCCCGGCGGCAGGTCCGCCCCGGCCAGCCAGGCGTTCAGTTCGCCAAGATCCTCGCTGCTGGCGATCGTGGCCCGGAAGCCGACCAGCTGCCGGTCCGAGCCCGCCCCGGCCGCGAGCAGCACCGCCCGGGCGGTCGCATGGACGCTCGCCAGGCGGGCGGCCCGCGCGGCGGCCGGGGCGTAGCGACCGGCCAGCGATTCTCGGGCGAACCGGAGCATGGCCGCGACCACGACGTCCGCCGGCTCGCCCGCGATCGAGGAGCACACGACGTCCAGCGCGGTGGCGGGGTCGAGCTCGGCGTCGCGCACCGCGTCCCGGATCGCGTTGTAGACGACCACCCGTGTCGCCGCCGGCGGACGACCCGAGAGAACGCTCGGCAGCAGGGCCCAGGCGTCCTCGCCGAACCGGATCTTGGCCCAGGTATCGTCCCCGGCGTCGGGGACCAGCAGCGCGGACCGCGGCAGGTGGATGGTCTCCGGCGACGTACCGAGCCGGATGGCGGCGCGGCCCTGCTCGGCGCCGTACGGATCGAAGCCGGCGACCTCGATCGCGTGCGTGCGGTCCGCACCGGAACCGGCCGGCGGCACGCGCCGGACGACGGCGACCTCGCCGGCCGCCGACGCGGGGCCCTGCTCCGCAGCCCGCTCGACCAGGATGGTGTCCATCCCGGACGTCCGCAACCACTGCGCGGCCCACTCGTCCAACCCGACCGCGCCGGCGTCGGTCCAGGCGCCGAGCAGGTCGGCCAGTTCCGCGTTCGCGAACGCATGGGTCTCGAAGTAGTGCCGCAGCCCGGACAGGAACACCTCGTCGGACACGAAGGCGACCAGCTGCTTGAGCAGGGCCGCTCCCTTGGCGTAGGAGATGCCGTCGAAGTCCTGCAACGCGGACTCCGCGTCGACCGACCCGTTGCCGGCGACCGGGTGCGTCGACGGGCTCTGGTCGGCCGCGCTCCCCCACGACTTCCGGACGATGCCGAACTCGGTCCACAGCGGGTATCGGGTGACCTCGGTACAGCAGCGGTGCGCCATGTACTCCGCGAACGACTCGTTCAGCCACAGGTCGTCCCACCAGCGCATGGTGACCAGGTCGCCGAACCACTGGTGGGCCATCTCGTGCGCGATCACCCCGGCCCTGCTGGCCCGCTCGGCCTCGGTCGCCCGGGCCCGGAAGACGAACGTGTCCCGAAACGTCACGCAGCCGGGGTTCTCCATCGCGCCCGCGTTGAAATCCGGCACGAAGGCCTGGTGGTAGTCCCCGAACGGGTAGCGGATGCCGAAGGTGCGGTGGTAGTAGTCGAAGCACTCCTTGGTGACCGCGAACATGTCCGCGGCCTCCGCCTCCAGATGCTCCCCGAGCGACGCCCGGACGTGCAGTCCGAGCCGGATCGGCTCGCCCTCGCCGTCGACATAGGTGTCGTGCACCGACAGGTAGGGACCGGCGACCAGGGTGACGAAGTACGTCGAGAGCGGATGGGGCGAGCGGATCCGCCACCGCCCCGGCGAGATCCGCCGGGACGGTCCGTTGCCGAGCACCGTCCAGTCCTCGGGTGCGCGGACCTCGAAGGTGTACGGCGACTTCAGGTCCGGCTGGTCGAAGCAGGCGAACCAGCGCGGGCCGGCGTCCAGGAACGACATCGCGTACAGGTAGGTCTGCTTGTCCGCCGGGTCGACATGGCGGTGCAGGCCCTCGCCGTCGCTGGAGTACGCCATCAGACCGCTGATCACCAGCGTGTTCTGCGACTCCAGCCCGCTCAGCGGGAGCCGGCCCCGGCGCCAGCCGGCGAGATCGACAAGACGTCCGTTCAAGGTCGCCGACCACAACTCGACACCCTTGAAGTCGACGAACGTGGACTCGCCCGGCTCGGTGCAGTCGAAGGAGATCGTGGTGGTCGAGGTGAACGACGCCGGCTCGGTCAGATCGAGCTCGACCGTGGTGTCGCGGACCGTCAGCAGCCGCGCGCGCCGCTCTGCCTCCGTGCGCAGCAGGCTCGTGTGGGTGGGACTTCCGGAGGCGGCAGAAGGCACATCGGCGAGCCTATGCCCGCGGCCGAGCGGCCGGCGCCCGAGCCTGCCCGAGTGCTAGCTCGTCGCCTCCATCCAGGGCATCGGGCCGTCCGGGATCAGCCGATAGAGGTCGAACAGCACCGCGGCTTCGACCCCGATCGCGGGACCGCTGCTGTTGGCGAACCAGGTGAGGAAGGGCGCCACGTCGAACGCGGCCCCGCCCAGGCCGGACGTGTACTCGGCGTGCGCCTCCAGCGAGGTGATGCCCCGGGCGAGCGGTTCGCCCGTCACGTCCACGCCGTGGCTGGGCCGGTCGCTGCCGACGACCGCAACGAAGCGCACCCCGCCCCACGGTTGGAGCCCCTCGTCCAGCAGCTCGGGGAAGATCCACCGGTTGCCCGCGTCCCGCGCGGCATCGAGCGCGGCCAGCCCGACCGCCCGATGATCGGCCTGGTTGCTGAACCTGCCGCCGGCGCCCCGGACGTCGAAGGCGCCGGTGACCATGATCTCCGGCCGGTGTCGGCGGATCACCCGGGCGATGTCGCGGCGCAGTGCGAGGGTGAGCTCCACGACGCCGTCGGTGTAGTCGAGGAACTCCACCACGTCCACGCCCACCCTTGCCGCGCCGTTGCGCTCCTCCTGCTCGCGCATCGGGGCAGCCTGCTCCGGCGGAATCGCGTCGATCCCGGCCTCACCGCGGGTAGCCAGCAGATAGGTCACCGTCTTGCCCATCGCGGTCCAGCGGGCGACGGCCGATGCCGCGCCGTATTCGATGTCGTCGGGGTGGGCCGCCACACACAGTGCACGGTCCCAGTCCTCGGGTAGCAGCGGCAGACGCTCGGGCACGAAGCCTCCTCGGTGGACAGCGGCACCGACTCTAGGGCAAACGGTCGTCTCGGACACGGCTTCGGCGGCAAGCCGGCCGCGATCCGTCCCGGTGCTTCACACCCCTGGCTGCTGCCCCACACCCTCTGCCCGGGGTGTGCGGCGCCAGTCCGGGGTGTGAAGCGCCAGTCCGGGGTGTGAAGCAGTGCGAGTCTGAAGCAGTGCGGGGTGTGAAGGTGCCATGGGCGGCGGGGTGGTTCGATGACGGCAGGGAGGTCGGTGTGACGATCACGGTGCGCACGCTGGGCGACGACGACGCCGAGGCGTCGCTGCGGCTCGGCTGGGAGGCGTTCGGCGACCCGGCGACACCACCGACGCAGCCCGCGGCCGAGTCGGTGCGCCGGCCGGGACGTACGTTCGTCGGCGCATTCGACGGCGACCGGCTGGCGGCTCGGATGGCCTGGCGCGACTACAACTCGTGGTTCGGCGGACGGCTGGTGCGGACCGCCGGCATCGCCAGCGTGACGGTGGCCGCGGAGGATCGCGGCCGCGGCCTGCTCACTCCGCTGTTCGCCGAGACCCTGGCCGCGGCCCGCGCGGCCGGCGCCGCGATCTCGACGCTGTTCCCGTCGGCGGCCGGGATCTATCGACGGTTCGGCTACGAGCTGGTCTCCGACTACGTCACCGTGTCCCTGCCGACCTGGGCGCTGGCCAGGGTGGCCGGCTCGTCGAACGTACGGACCCGCCGGGCCGGGCCCGCGGACGTACCCGCGATCCGCGGCGTCTACGACACCTGGGCAGCCGCACAGAACGGCCCGCTGTCGCGCCGGGGGGCCTCGTTCCCGACCGACGACGAGGGACTGATCGCGGCCTTCACCGGGATCACGGTCGCCGTCGACGGCGAGGACGCGATCTGTGGCTACGCCTCCTGGAACCGGGGTCGTGGCTACGGTCCGGAGGCCGTGCTGGAGGTCAGCGATCTGCTGGCCCTGACCGCCGACGGCTATCGCGCGCTGCTCGCGGCTATCGGCAGCTTCGGCTCGGTCACCCCCACGACCAGGATCGACACCTCCGGCGCCGACGTCGCCCGGCTGATGCTGCCGGTCAGCGAGTGGAAGGTCACCAGCTCCGACCCGTACATGCTGATGGTGCTGGACGTCGCCGCCGCGCTGAGCGGGCGGGACTACCCGCCCGGGATGGTCGCCGACCTGGCCTTCGCGGTGGCCGGCCACCCGCTGCCCGCGATCGACGGAACGTACGCCCTCCGGGTCGCCGACGGCACGGCGACCTGCGAGCCGACCGGCGGCGGCACGAACCGGCTACTCAGCCCGCGCGGCCTCGCGCTGTTGTACGCCGGCGTCCAGACCTGCGCGAACCTCCGCTTCGCCGGCCTGCTGACCGGCGGCGACCCGGCCGACGACCAGGTCTGGGACAGCCTGTTCGCCGGCCGTCCGGTGCACATCCGGGACTACTTCTGAGGGCGTACCCCGGCTCGGCGAGCCCGATCAGATCGGCAAGCGGCTCAGACGTTGAAGCGGAACTCGACCACGTCGCCATCGGCCATGACGTAGTCCTTGCCCTCGAGCCGGACCTTTCCCTTCGACCGGGCGGCGACCATCGAACCGGCCGCGACCAGGTCCTCGAAGGAGATCACCTCGGCCTTGATGAAGCCCTTCTGGAAGTCGGTATGGATCACCCCGGCCGCCTCCGGGGCGGTCGCTCCCTTGGGGATGGTCCAGGCCCGGGACTCCTTCGGGCCGGCGGTCAGATAGGTCTGCAGGCCGAGGGTGTCGAAACCCACCCGGGCGAGCACGTCCAGCCCGGGCTCCTCGACGTCCATCTCGGCGAGGAACTCGCGCGCCTCGTCGGGCTCCATCTCGACCAGCTCGGACTCGATCTTGGCGTCCAGGAAGATCGCCTCGGCCGGTGCCACGATCGTCCGCAGCCGGTCCTTGAGATCGTCGTCGGCGAGCTCGTCGGAGTCACAGTTGAAGACGTAGAGAAAGGGCTTGGCGGTGAGCAGGAACAGCTCCCGCAGCGGTTCGCGGTCCAGCCCGGCCGCGAAGACCGTACGTCCGCTGTCCAGCACCTCCTGCGCCTGTTGCACCGCGGCCAGGGTGGCCTGCTTGTCCTTGTTCATCCGGGCCTCCTTCTCGAGCCGCGGGAGCGCCCGCTCCACGGTCTGGAGATCGGCCAGGATCAGTTCGGTGTTGATCGTCTCGATGTCGTTCCCCGGATTCACCCGGCCGTCGACATGAGTCACGTCGGCGTCGGTGAACACCCTGGTCACCTGGCAGATCGCGTCCGCCTCACGGATGTGGGACAAGAAGGCGTTGCCCATCCCCTCGCCCTTGCTGGCGCCACGGACGATGCCCGCGATGTCGACGAAGCTGACCGTGGCCGGCACCGTCCGCTCGGAGTGGAACAGCTCGGCCAGCACCCCGAGCCGGGCGTCCGGCACCCCTACCACGCCCACGTTCGGCTCGATCGTCGCGAACGGGTAGTTGGCCGCCAGGACGTCGTTGCGGGTGAGCGCGTTGAAGAGGGTCGACTTGCCCGCGTTGGGTAGGCCGACGATGCCGATGGTGAGAGCCACGAGGGGGAAGCCTATCCGGCACCGCGACAGGGGTTCACCGATCGAGGGCTCGGCCGGATCGTGCGGCACGAGCTCGCCTCGCTGCGCAGGCGGGGGTTTGCGCCTGGGGCACATCGGGGGAACTCGGGCGCCGAAAACCCCGCCACGGCCGGAAGCTCGGCCCGGCACCAGGCCGGGGGACCCGCAAAACCCCGCCGCGGCCGGAAACTCGGGCCAGAAACAGCCCCCAGAACCCACAAAACCCAGCCAAGGCCGGAAACTCGGCCAGATACAGCCCCCAGAACCACAAAACCCCGCCGCGGCCGGAAACTCGGCCCGGCACCAGTCCCCCGGACCCGCAAAACCCCGCCACGGCCGGATTTTGCGGCGAGCGCGCAGGTGCGGGCCGCGAGGCGCCGAGCCGCTACGCGGTGATCAGGCCCCGGCGAGGAAGGCGGCGGCCCCCCGGGCGAGTGCGAGCGGGTCGGCGGTCCCGGCCAGCTCGCGCGCGGAATGCATGGACAGCAGCGGGAGACCGACGTCCACGGTCCGGATCCCGAGCCGGGTCGCGGTGATCGGACCGATCGTGGAGCCGCACGGGATGGCGTTGTTGGACACGAACTCCTGGGTGTCGACGCCGGCGGTCCGGCAGGCCCGGCGCCAGAGCGCTGCCCCGACCGCGTCGGTGGCGTAGCGCTGGTTCGCGTTCAGCTTGAGCAGCGGGCCACCACCGAGCAGCGGGTGGTTGGCCGGGTCGTGCCGGCCGGCGTAGTTCGGGTGGACCGCGTGACCGGCGTCGATCGACAGGCAGACCGACCCGGCGAGCGCGCGCCGCCGCTCGTCCGGCCCGGCGCCGAGCGCGTACGAGATCCGGCCGAGGACGTCGGCGAGGAACGGCCCGGCCGCCCCGGACCGGGTCTCGCTGCCCACCTCCTCGTGGTCGAAAGCAGCCAGCACGGTGATCGCCCCGGCGGCCGGCGCCTCGATCAACGCGGACAGCCCCGCGTGCACGCCGCTCAGGTTGTCCAGCCGGGCGGAGGCGAGGAACTCCTGGCCGGTGCCGAAGATCGCCGGCGCGGCGGTGTCGAACGCGACCACATCCCAGCCGGCCACGTCGTCGGCCACGACGCCGACGGTCTCGGCGAGGTGGCTCAGGATCCGCAGGTCGCGACGATCCACGCCCCAGACCGGCGACAGGTGTTGTTGCTTGTCGAGCTTGAGGCCCTCGTCGTTGACGCCCCGGTCGAGATGGATGGCGAGCTGCGGGATCCGCATGATCGCCTCCGTCCGGACCAGCCGGTGCTCGCCCGAGATCAGCACCAGCCGGCCGGCCAGCCCGAGCTCGCGGTCCAGCCACGAGTTCAGCAGCGGGCCGCCGTAGACCTCGACACCGAGCTGCTGCCAGCCCGCATTGGCCAGGTCCGGTCGCGGCTTCAGCTTGAAGGTCGGCGAGTCGGTGTGTGCGCCGACGATCCGGAACGGGGTGGTCGGGGCGGCGTCGGCCGGCAACCGCCAAGCGATCACCGCACCGTCGCGCACCACGAAACCCGAGCCCGCGGCCCACGGATCGACCTCTCGCTGCTGGACGAATCCGGCTCCGGCCAACCGCCGGGACAGCTCCGCCGCGGCGTGGTACGGCGAGGGGGACGCGCCGACGAAATCACAGAGATCGTGCGCGTGGTCGAGGGCGTCGGTCATGGTCCTCACGCTATCCGCGCCCCGGCCGGCGGAACCGAGGCCGGCGCTCGACCCTGATTTCTGCACGCCAGTGGCGGTGAAAGGCCCTGCACCGGCCCTCCGATGGCGGCTCGGGGGACGAAATCAGGGCCGCACGACACGCCCCGCGGTCGCGTGCGAGGAATTGTCCGGGCCCTTGGGCAGACTCGCCGGCATGGATGCACTGACCGTGATCGCCCTCGTCGTCGGCGTGCTGCTCGGCCTCGGGCTGGGCACCGTCGTCGGGATCGTGGTCACCCGGTCGCGCGGCGACGTCCGGGACGCCGAGCGCGCGGGCTCGCTCGCGCAGGCCCGCGCCGACGTCGCGCAGGCTCGCTCCGACGCGGCCGCGGCCCGCTCCGAGGCCTCCCGGGTCCAGGCGGACGCGGCCCGGGCCCAGACCGAGGTGGCCCGGGCGCAGACCGACGTGGCCAGATCACAGGCGGAGGCGGCGCGCGCCGGGGAGCTGGTCGCGCAGGCACAGGTCGAGGCCGCCCAGGCCCAGGCCGAGGCCGCCGAGGTGGGTGCTCAGCTCGCCACCGCGCTCGCCCAGCGCGACGCCGCCTGCCAGCGAGTGTCGGAGGCGGCCGCCGACCGCGAGTCGATGGTCAACCAGTTCAAGGTGCTCGCCGCGGAGACCGCCGAGCGGCAGGGCAAGTCCGTCGACGCGACAGCAGACGCACGGTTCCGCGCGACCGAGCAGCTGATGGTGCCGGTCCGCGCCAGCCTGGAAGCGTTCAACGCCCGGCTGGCCGAGGTCGAGAAGGAACGAGTGGCGATGGCCACCGACCTGCGCAACCAGGTCCAGTCGGTGCAGCTGACCGGCGAGCAGCTCCGCCGGGAGACGAACGCGCTGACCACCGCCCTGCGCAAGCCGCACATCCGGGGTGCGTGGGGCGAGACGCAGCTCCGCCGGGTGGCCGAGCTGGCCGGCATGCTGGATCGCTGCGACTTCGACCTGCAGCACACGATGACCGCGCAAGACGCCACCCTGCGGCCCGACATGCGAGTCAATCTGGCCGAGGGCAAGCACGTCTTCGTCGACTCCAAGGTCCCGCTGAGCGCGTTCCTGGATGCCGCCGAGGCCACCGACGAGCGGGCCCAGTCGGAGGCGCTGGCCCGCTACGCCAAGAACGTCCGGACCCACGTCGACCAGCTGTCGTCCAAGCAGTACTGGCAGGCCGCGGACAGCCCCGAGTTCGTGGTGCTGTTCCTGCCCAGCGAGGCGTTCTTCGCCGCGGCGCTGGACCAGCTCCCCGATCTGTACGAGGTCGCCGCGCAGCGCAACGTCGTGATCGCGACGCCGACCACCCTGATCGCGATGCTGCGCGCGGTGGCCTACGGCTGGAAGCAGGCGGCGCTGGCCGAGAGCGCGGCCGAGGTGTTCCGGCTGGGCCGCGAGCTGTACGGCCGGCTCGGCCTGATGGGCAACCGGTTCGACAAGCTGGGCCGGGCGCTGCGGACCTCGGTGAACGCGTACAACGAGACCATCGCCACGGTGGAGGGCACCGTGCTGGTCAGCGCGCGCCGGTTCCGGGACCTGAAGGTCAGCGACACCGAGCTGGCCGGGCTGACCAGCGTCGACGACCCCGTCCGGCAGATCCAGGCCGCCGAGCTAGTCGAGGACGCGATCCGGATCGAGCCCATGGTGGGCCGGACGCCGCGGCGGACGCGGCCGCACTCCGCCATGCCCGAGGCCGATGAGCTCGTCCGGGGCGACCCCGACCTGCTCGCGCTGGTCGACGAGGCCGAGCCTGCGAAGCCGGCCACGGAACGCCGGGCCTCCTCCTGACGGCCCGGCGGAGTCGCCGATCAGAGCAAGGCCTGCAACCGCCTCTTCTTCCGGTTCTCCCGGACGATCCACCCGACATCGGGGTCGGGCGAACCGGCGAGCGCGTCGAAAGCCGGCAGACCTGCCGCCGGGTCAGCGGCGACGGCGACGCTCCAGCAATAGCCCAGCGCCTGCCGCAGGGTGCGTACGTCCGGCTCGCGCCGCCGCGCGGCCGGCAGCGCGGCGAGGAAGTCCGTCGCGACCCGGCAGGTTCGGAGTGCGGCCGTGGTCGACGCCGAGTCCCTCAGCAGCCGCGGTTCGCAGACCGTGGCGATCGCGGCCCGGACCGTCAGCGGATCCTCGCTGCCGGCCCACGTCTCGACCAGCGCCAGCATCTGCGCCGGGTCCTCGTCGCCGATCCGCTGACCGGCCATCGCCACCGCCTCGCGCACCCGCCAGGAGGCGTCCCTCGCCCGCACGGCCAGCAGCGAACGTACGCCCTCGTCGTCCGATGCGGCGAGCAGCAGCCGGCCGAGCGCCGCGGTTCCGCAGCTGCGCAGGTATTCGTCCTCGTCTTCGGCCAGCCGGCGGATCAGCGCCGCGGAGGCGATGTCGCCGAACGCGGTCAGCAGCTCTAGGTCCGCCCGCGGCCCGGGCAGTCCTGAGTGCTCGATCAGGTAGCCGGGGATCGCGGCCTCCGGCAGCGCCCGCAAGATTGCCCGGCAGCGCTCCCGTTTGCCGGGCTGCCGCCTGGTCGCCGCCATCGGATCAGTCGTTGATCGCGCCCTTGCGGAGGTCCCGGCGCAGCTCCGGCGGCAGCGCGAAGACCAGCGACTCCTCGGTCAGCCGTTCCTCGGTCGCACCCGGGAAACCACGGGTGACCAGGAAGTCGAGCACCCCGTGCACCAGGTCGTCGGGCACCGACGCACCGCTGGTGACGCCGACGTTGTCCACGCCGTCCAGCCAGGCGTCGTCGATCTCGCCGGCGTTGTCGACCCGATAGGCCGCCTTGGCCCCCGCCTCCAGCGCGACCTCGACCAGCCGGACGGAGTTCGAGGAGTTCGCCGAGCCGACCACGATGACCAGGTCGGAGTGCCGGGCGATCTGCTTGATGGCGGCCTGCCGGTTCGACGTGGCGTAGCAGATGTCGTCACTCGGCGGATCGATCAGCAGCGGGAACTTCTGCCGCAACCGGCTGACCGTCTCCAGCGTCTCGTCGACGCTGAGCGTGGTCTGGCTGAGCCAGGCCACCCGGGACGGATCCCGCACCTCCAGTGCGTCCACGTCCTCGGGCCGCTCGACCAGGGTGATGTGCTCGGGCGCCTCGCCGCTGGTGCCTTCGACCTCTTCGTGGCCGGCGTGGCCGATCAGCAGGATGTCGACGTCGTCGCGGGCGAACCGCTTCGCCTCGTGGTGCACCTTGGTGACCAGCGGGCAGGTCGCGTCGATCGCCTTGAGGCGGCGGTCGGCCGCCTCGGCGTGCACCGCTGGCGAGACGCCATGTGCGGAGAACACCACGGTCGCGCCCGCGGGCACGGCGTCGAGCTCGTCGACGAAGATCGCGCCGCGCGCCTCCAGGTCCTCCACTACGTGCCGGTTGTGCACGATCTGCTTACGGACATAGATCGGCGGCCCGTAGGTGTCGAGCGCCTTTTCCACCGTGATCACCGCCCGGTCGACGCCGGCACAGTAGCCGCGCGGGGCGGCGACCACCACGGACTTCGTGCTGTGGTCCTGCGCGGCGCGGGCCGATGTCGGGGTGGTGCTCATGGTCGCCAGTGTATGGGCGGCCGTGCTGTCCGGAGCCTTGTCTAGTGTGTGACCCGTGCCGCTGGAGTCCTCCCCGGAGCACCCGCAACCGCTGCGGGTGATCACGTCCGCGGTCCGCGGCTGGGTGGACCGGCTGGGTGCCGTCTGGGTGGAGGCCCAGCTGATCGAGCTGAACCGGCGCTCGGCGAGCAAGATCGTGTTCCTGACCCTGCGCGACCCGCTGGCGAACGTGTCCGTGTCCGCCTCCATCTCCCCGATGACCCTGGACGTCGCCGGGCCGGTGAGCGAGGGCGCGCGGGTGGTCGCCCGGCTGAAACCGACGTACTTCGAGCAGAACGGCAGGCTCAGCTACGTCTGCGACGCGATCACGCCGGTCGGCGAGGGACGCTTGCTGGCCCGGCTGGAGCAGACCAAGCGGTTGCTGCAGGCCGAGGGCCTGTTCGACCCGGCCCGCAAGCGCCGGCTGCCGCTGCTCCCCCGCCGGGTCGGCCTGATCACGGCGGCCAACAGTGCCGCGGAGCGCGACGTGGTCGAGAACGCGAGGCGGCGCTGGCCGGGTGTCGTGCTGGAGACCCGGTACGTCCTGGTCCAGGGCCAGCAGTCCGCCGAGCAGGTGATCGGCGGGCTCCGCGAGCTGGACGCCCACCCCGCCGTGGAGGTGATCGTGATCGCCCGCGGCGGCGGCTCGGTCGAGGACCTGCTGCCGTTCTCCGACGAGGGCCTGATCCGCGCCGTCGCGGCCTGCCGGACCCCGGTGGTCAGCGCGATCGGGCACGAGACCGACACCCCGATCCTCGACCTCGTCGCCGACGTACGGGCCTCGACACCGACCGACGCGGCGAAGCGGGTCGTGCCGGACGTCGCCGAGGAAGCGCAGCGGCTCAGTCAGGCACGGACGCGGCTGGACGGCGCGATCCGCGGCCTGGTGCGCCGCCACCAGGACCAGCTGACGGCGCTGCGCAGCCGACCGGTGCTCGCCGATCCGCGCGCCTCGCTGAACCCGCGCTTCGAGCAGCTGGCGTCGCTGCGTGACCGCAGCAGGCGGGCGCTGACCCACCGGCTCGACCGGGAGGGGACCGGGCTGGAGCACACCATCGCCCGGGTGCGGGCGATGTCGCCGAAGGCGACGCTCGAACGGGGCTACGCCATCGTGGTGGACGCCGACGGCCGAGCGATCACGACCGTCGGCGGCGTCGCGACGGGCGAGGAGATCCGGGCCTATCTGGCCGACGGGCAGCTGGTGGCGACCACCGTCGGCGTGCTGCCGGGATCGATCGGCGGCGAGACCGAGGAGAACGATGACCGAGCCTGACGGCGCGACGCCGGAGCCGAGCTACGAGGCCGCACGCGACGAGCTGGTCTCGATCGTGCAGCGGCTGGAGTCCGGCGGGGCCCCGCTGGACGAGGCGCTGGCGCTGTGGGAGCGCGGCGAGGTGCTGGCGGCGATCTGCCAGCGCTGGCTGGACGGCGCCCGGGCCAAGATCGACGCGGCGCGTCCCGGCGCGGATCCGGACAGCGCCCCGGGCTGACCGGGTTGACCAGGCCGGTCGAGCCACCGGTGCCGGCTCGGCCCGCGTGTGATCGAGCCCACGGAATAATTCCGGAGTTTGAGAGATCCGTCACTGACGTGCCACGGAATTATGACTACGTTGTCATCCATGAAGCCACTTGTGATTCGAAGCGCAGTCGTGGCAGCCGTCGGAGGCCTGATCTTTGGCTTTGACACCGCTGTCATCTCGGGCGCAGAAGAGCAGATCCAACAAGCGTTTGGCCTGAGCGATGCCATGCTCGGGTTCACCGTCACCACGGCCCTCATCGGCACCATCATCGGTGCCCTGATCGCCGGCAAACCCGCCGACCGTTATGGCCGCAAGAAGGTCCTCTACGTCATCGGCATCCTGTACGTCATCGGTGCGATCGGCTCCGCCCTCGCCCCGACCGCCGAGACTCTGATGGTCTTCAGGTTCATCGGCGGGTTGGGTGTGGGCGCATCGAGCGTGTGTGCACCGATCTACACCGCGGAGGTCGCGCCCCCGGCCAACCGAGGCAAGCTGGTCGGGTTGGTCCAGTTCAACATCGTGCTCGGCATCCTGGTGGCGTACGCGTCCAACGCCGTCATCCGCTCGATCGTCACCGAGGACCACGCCTGGCGCTGGATGCTCGGCGTGATGGTGGTGCCGGCCGCGATCTTCCTGCTGTTGCTGCCGACCGTGCCGGAGACGCCGCGCTGGCTCGCGGCCGACGGCCAGTGGGACGCCGCCGAGAAGACCAGCCGCCGGCTGTGCACCACCCCGGAGGAGGCCGACGCTCAGATGGCCGAGATCCATTCCTCGCTCGAGGCCGCGGAGAACGCGCCGAGCGTCCCGTTCTTCACCCGGGGCCACGCGAAGGTCATCCTGCTGGCCGTCGCGATCGCCTTCTTCAACCAGATGTCCGGCATCAACGCGATCCTCTACTACGCCCCCCGGGTGATGCAGGAGGCCGGCGCGAGCGCGAACGCGGCCTACCTGATGAGCGTCGCGGTGGGCGCGGTGAACCTGATCGCCACCATGCTGGCGCTGACCGTGATCGACAAGCTGGGCCGTCGCAAGCTGATGATCATCGGCTCGATCGGCTACCTGATCTCGCTCGGCTTCCTCACCGGTCTGATGTTCTACTACGAGAAGGTCCTCGGCGGTGCGTTCAGCAGCACCTCCTCGGTGCTCGTGCTGATCGGCCTGATGGTCTTCATCGCCGCCCACGCCTTCGGCCAGGGCTCGGTCATCTGGGTGTTCATCTCCGAGATCTTCCCGAACCGGATCCGCGGTCGTGGCCAGTCGCTGGGCAGCCTGACCCACTGGGTCTTCGCCGCCATCACCTCGTTCATCTTCCCGCCGATCATCGGCGCCTTCGGCGGCGGCGCGGCGTTCAGCATCTTCTTCATCGCGATGATCGGTCAGCTGATCTGGGTGCTGAAGGTGATGCCGGAGACGAAGGGCGTGCCGCTGGAGGAGATGGAGGCCAAGCTCGGTCTGACCCACGACCCTCGTGACACCGTCGACCCGCTCGCCGCGCGGGGCCACTGATGTCGACGTCATCGATATCGGCGTCACGTCCGGCCGCGCACCTGCTGAGCCTGGGTGAGGCGCTGATCGACGTCGTGATCGGACTCGGCAGCGCGGAGGAACACGTCGGCGGCAGCCTGCTCAACGTCGCGGTCGGGGCCGCGACGTTGGGCCGGCCGACGAGCATCGCGTCCTGGTGGGGCAAGGACGAGCGAGGTGACCGGCTCGCCGCCTGGGCGGACAGCGCGGGAGTCGAGATCGTGCCCGGGACGAACTGGGCCGATCGCACCTCCGTCGCCTTTGCCGACCTCGACGAGCACGGCCGGGCCCGCTACGAGTTCGACCTCGACTGGCAGGTGCCGGTGATCGAGGACCTGTCGCGCCACGGCCACGTGCACACCGGCAGCATCGCGGCCACGCTCGAGCCGGGCGGCTCGCAGGTGGTCGAGCTGGTCACCCGGGCGAAGACGCACGCCACCATCTCCTACGACCCGAACATCCGGCCGTCGGTGATGAGCTCACCGGCGGCGGTCCGGGACCGGATCGAGAACCTCGTCGGCCTCTCGGACCTGGTGAAGGCCAGCGACGAAGACCTCGGCTGGCTCTATCCGGACGAGCCCGTCGAGGAGGTCATGCGACGGTGGGTCCGGTCCGGGCCGGCGATGGTGGTGGTGACCCGCGGACCGTGGGGCGCGCACGCCGCGCTGGCGAGCGATCGCGACATGCTGCACGTCGACCAGCTGACGGTCCCGGTGGTCGACACGGTCGGCGCCGGTGACTCGTTCATGGCCGGCCTGGTCTCTGGGTTGCTCGACAGCGGCCTGCTCGGGTCGCTCGAGGCGGGTCGACGGCTCCGCGAGGCGGGCTGGGCGGCCGTCCAGCCGGCGCTGCACCGGGCCGTGGTGACGAGCGCGCTGACGGTCAGCCACGCGGGCGCGTACGCACCCACCATCGCCGAGGTGGAGGCGGTCCGGCAGGCCGATCCGCGGCTTCGCTGACGCGCTAAGGGGAAGGGCCGCACCGGCCCTTCCCCTTTCCGCACCGGCCCTTCCTCTTTCCGCACCGCTGGGCGCGAGCCCCGCGGCCACGCCTCGCAGGGGTCAGGCAGCGGACTCGTCGTCGCGGGGGCAGAACCGCCGGCGATACTCCACCGGCGCGAGGCCGATCTGGCGCCGGAAGTGTTCACGCAGCACGACGGCCGAGTTGAAGCCCACCCGAACGGCGATCTGCTCCACGGACAGATCCGACTCCTCCAGCAGCGCACGGGCCGCGAGCACGCGCTGCTGGATCAACCACTTGTGCGGGGTCGTCCCGGTCTCGGCGGTGAACCGCCGGGCGAACGTCCGCTCGCTCATCATCGCGCGCCGCGCCATCGACGAGGCCGTGTGCTGGTCGTCGAGATGCTCGACCACGTGCGCCAGCAGCGGCGCGAGACTGTCGGCGGTGCTTTGCGGGATCGGCACCTCGACGAACTGCTGCTGGCCGCCG
Source organism: Microlunatus ginsengisoli (assembly GCF_039537205.1). Classification (NCBI taxonomy): domain Bacteria; kingdom Bacillati; phylum Actinomycetota; class Actinomycetes; order Propionibacteriales; family Propionibacteriaceae; genus Microlunatus; species Microlunatus ginsengisoli. The sequence goes on from NZ_BAABAB010000050.1 coordinate 106,336, forward strand.
TCGCGCTGCGGCGGGACGACCATCCGGCGGGCGATCTTGGTGGCCACCGCGGTGCCCAGCTCGCGCCGGACGAAATGCAGGCAGGCATCGATCCCGGCCGCGGTTCCGGCGCTGGTGATGATCTGGCCGTCGTCGACGTACAGCACGCGGGGGTCGACGATCGCCGCCGGGAACCGCTCGGCCATGGCGTCGGCATACATCCAGTGCGTCGTGCTGCGCCGGCCGTCCAACAGCCCGGCCGCGCCGAGGATGAACGACCCCGAGCACAGCGTCAGCAGGGTCGCGCCGTTGTCGTATGCGGCCCGGAGCGCGTCGATCACCTCGACCGGATAGTCCGGCCGCGGCAGGGTCGGAGCGATCACCACCAGGTCGCTGTCCGGCACCACGTCGAGGCCGTCGCTCGCCACGATCGTGAACGCCGAGCGGTTCTTGGTCTCCAACGGGACACCCGGGTTGATCGCGCAGACGTGGAAGTCGAAGTCCGGCACGCCGTCGTCGCGGCGATCCAGCCCGAAGACCTCGACCGCGACCCCGAACTCGAAGACGGCGACGGGCTCGATCAGAACGACGCTGACGCTGCGGAGTGCCATGCCCGCCATCCTAGATGGCAGGTTTCTTGCGCACAACGTCACCTTTGCCAGTAGTGGCGCGAATCAATCGGGAGAATGATTTCTGCCATGAGCGGATTCATGACCTTCCTGCTGATCGTCGGCCTGCTGATCGTCGTACTGGAGTTCAGCCGGCGCCGTCACGGCCTGTACGTCGGCCCACACGGCCGAGACCTCTCGGCGGACCGCGATCGCGATCGCGTGCTGCACGACCTGCGGGCGCGTCGCGAGGACTGAGCCGGGCAGCCCGGCCCGTGTAGGTCGCGAACCCTACGACGAGCGCAGAGTCGCGGCGTACGCGTCCAGGTCCTCGTACCCGACATCGCCGGCCACCACGGTGGTGACCTCGGGACCGACCAGCACCAGCGACCGCGTCCGGCCGTCGGCACTGACCCGGCGTTCCCAGGTCTGACCCCCGATCTCGCTGGTCCCGTCAGCGTGCCCCTTGCGGGTGGCCGCGTCGACCATCGCGTCGGTCTCGGCGTCGCCCTGGTAGAGCCCGATATAGGTGTCGGTCGGGTCGAGGAAGCCCAGCGTCCAGGAATTGCGTGGTGACGGCTCGTCATCCAGGCCGGCCTCGCCGGTCTTCACCCAGGTCGCCCGAGTGGCTCGCCAGTCCGCCGGCAGCCCGGTCGGCGCCAGCACCGGATAGGACGCCTGCGAGCGCGCCTGGGCGAGCACCGGCTGGTAGTCCACCACGGCCACCGGATGGTCGCCCAGACTGCGGGTGAAGAAGAAGGTGATGATCAGCAGCGGGATGATGATCACGGCGAGCGAGCGGATCATGTCGCCGGCGGATGCGTCCCTGGTGCTGCTGCGTGCCACCCACCCATCGTTCCACGTCCGAGCCGGCGCTCGATGCCATCATCGCTGCGTGACCGACGTCGAGGAACTGCGCGTGCTGGCGCGTGCCGACAGCCCGCGCGGTGAGGTGGTGCTGCGCCGGCGGCTGCTGACCGGCGCCTGCGAGGTGGACGAGCTGATCGTGAACGGGACCTTCGCGATGGACTCGGCCGAGACCTCGACCGAGCGCGCGCTGGCCCGGACGCTGCCCCGTCCGGGCGCGGAGGTGCTGGTCGGCGGGCTCGGACTCGGCTTCACCGCCGCGGAGCTGCTGCGCCTCGGCGCCGGCCGGGTGGAGGTCGTGGAGATCGAGGGCTGCCTGGTGTCCTGGGCCCGGGCCGGCGTCACCGGCACGCTGGCCGCCGTGGCGACCGACCCGCGGGTCCGGCTCACGATCGCCGACATCGCCGACGTACTGCGCACCGAGGACGACCGCCGCTGGGACGCGATCGTGCTGGACGTCGACAACGGCCCCGACTTCCTGATCCACGAGGCGAACGCGCGGGTCTACTCCGCCGAACTGCTGGCGGCGGCCGCCGACCGGCTCCGTCCCGGCGGCGTCCTGGCGGTGTGGTGCCAGGGACCGGCGCCCGCTCTCGCCCTCACCCTCGCCGGTCTCGGCGGCGCGGTCCGCGAAGAGCTGACGGAGGTCGTACGGCAGGGGCGGCAGTTCACGTACGCCATCTACATCCTGACCCGCTGACCCACCCCTCCTCCCGGACCCTCGCCCCACCCCTCCTCGCGGACCCTCGCCCCACCCCTCCTCGCGGACCCTCGCCCCGCCCGCCTCCCCGGGAAACTGTGCGCGTCTTGCAGCGACACGCCGACCGGCACTGCCGGACCGGCACAGTTTCCGGTCCGGGTTGCCGCGTCCGAGGTACGCGAGGAGGGCGGTCCGGCGCGCATACCCGGGCGTAGTCCAGAATGTGGCCCATGGCCGACGACTTCCGGATCGAGCACGACACGATGGGTGAGGTTCGCGTCCCCGCGGCCGCGCTCTACAAGGCCCAGACCCAACGAGCCGTGGAGAACTTCCCGATCTCGGGCGTACCGATCGACCCGGCGCTGATCGCGGCCCTCGGGCTGATCAAGGGCGCCGCCGCGCAGACGAACGAGAAGCTCGGTGTGCTCAGCGCCGAGCGGGCCGAGGCCATCGTCCGGGCGGCCGGCGAGGTCGCCTCCGGCGCGCACGACGATCAGTTCCCGATCGACGTGTTCCAGACCGGTTCGGGCACCTCGTCGAACATGAACACCAACGAGGTGATCGCGACCCTGGCCAGCGGATTCGCCGGCGATGCGATCCACCCGAACGACCACGTCAACGCGTCCCAGTCCAGCAACGACGTCTTCCCCAGCGCGATCCACATCGCCGCGACCAAGAGCCTGGTCGAGGACCTGATCCCGGCCCTTCGACACCTGCAGCAAAGCCTGCAGGGCAAGGCCGACGAGTTCACCGAGGTGGTCAAGAGCGGGCGTACGCACCTGATGGACGCCACGCCGGTCACGCTGGGCCAGGAGTTCGGCGGGTACGCGGCCGCGATCGGCTACGGCGTCGAGCGGGTCGAGGCAGCCCTCCCCAGGGTCGCCGAGCTTCCGCTCGGCGGCACCGCGGTCGGCACCGGGATCAACACCCCGGCCGGCTTCGCCGCGTCGGTGATCGGGATCATCGCGGACCAGACCGGCCTGCCGCTGACCGAGGCGCGCAACCACTTCGAGGCCCAGGGGGCGCGCGACGGGCTGGTCGAGGCGTCCGGCGCGCTGCGGACCATCGCGGTCAGCCTGAACAAGATCGCCAACGACCTGCGCTGGATGGGCTCCGGGCCGCGCGCCGGGCTCGGCGAGATCGCGCTGCCCGATCTGCAGCCGGGATCCTCCATCATGCCGGGCAAGGTGAACCCGGTGATCTGCGAGGCCACCACGATGGTCGCCGCCCAGGTGATCGGCAACGACGCAGCGGTGGCCTTCTCGGGCGCGAGCGGGGCGTTCGAGCTGAACGTGATGCTGCCCGTGATGGCGCGCAACGTGCTCGAGTCGATCCGGCTGATCGCGAACGTCAGCCGGCTGCTGGCCGACCGCTGCGTCGCCGGCATCGTCGCCAACGTCGACCACTGCCGGACCCTGGCCGAGTCGTCACCGTCGATCGTCACGCCGCTGAACCGCTACATCGGCTATGAGAACGCGGCCGCGGTGGCCAAGAAGGCGCTCAAGGAGAACAAGACGATCCGGCAGGTGGTCGTCGAGTCCGGCTTCGTCGACGACGGCAAGCTGACCGAGGAGCAGCTGGACGCGGCTCTCGACGTGCTGGCGATGACCCGGCCGCCGGCCTGACCCGGCCGGTTCAGGCGCTCATCGCGCTCGGGAACCGGGTCTGGAAGTCCAGAACACGGACCGACTCGGGTGTGAGCGCGATGCGGGCCATCGGTCGCCCGCGCATCTGGGACACCCAGGTGGCGGCAGCCTCCGGTCCGAAGTAGCGTTCCGCCGCGGCCACGTACTCCGGCCCGACGTCGGGGAGGATCTCGACGGTCACCTCGCCACGGATCATCAGCACGTCCCACGGAAACGCGTTGGAGTCGATGGTCACTGCAACGGACGGATCGGCTTGCAGCGCCTTGATCTTCGGCGCACTCGGCGGCGTGCCGAAATACACGCGGATGCCGTCCCAGTGAAACCAGATCGGCACGACGCGGGGCGTCCCGTCCGTCCAGCTGTACGCCAGCCGGGCCGGATTCGTGGAGGCGAGCAGCCGCTCCGCCACCGGATCGCTCAACAACTCCAGACCGTGACCCATCGCGACCTCCCGAGCACCCGCGCCACACCGCGCGTTACTCCGGAACGTACTCGCGGGGTGCGCACGGGCACCAGGTGATTTTCGCGCTAGTCAGCCGACTGACGCGATTCGGGCGCTCGATCGCCGAACCGGGCCGATTTCAGCCCCGCTCTCGGATCGAGCGCCCGATTTGCGTCAGTACCAGCCGTGCGAGCTCTTGAAGCTCCAGGCGCCACACGGGCTGCCGTAGGTGCTCTTCATGTACTGGATCCCCCAGATGATCTGGGTCGCGGGGTTGGTCCGCCAGTCCGAGCCGACCGAGGCCATCTTGTTGCCCGGCAGCGCCTGCGGGATGCCGTAGGCTCCCGAGCTCGCGTTCGTCGCGTTGATGTCCCACATCGACTCGCGCATGATGATGTTGTTGAAGCAGCTGAACTGGCCGGCGCCGTACCCGTACTTGTTCTTCAGGATCTGCTTCGCGATCGTCTTCGGATTCGTGGTGCCGGGTTCGTAACCGAGCTTCTTGATCCGGGCGATCCGCGCCTTCTCGGCCGCGATCTTCTTCTTGCGAGCCGCCTCGGCCTTCTTCTTCAGCGCCACCTCGCGAGCCACGATCGCCTGCTGCTGCTTGGCCAGCGCGACCTCGCGGCGCTGTTGGGAGGCGCTGAGCTGGGTCGCGCTCGCGGCGAGCGCGGCGCGCTGGGTGTCACGCGAAGTGCCCTCGTCGCCGCGAACCGCGTCCTGAACGGCCTTGACCGGGCTCGGGACGGATACGTCCGCCGTTCCCTCGGCAAGCGCGACACTGGTCTGCGTCGGACCGCTGACGAGGCCGCCGGCCACCACGAGGGCGGTCAGGAGCAGAACCCCGGCTCCGACGATGGCGTGAAGGAAGATGCGTCGCACACCGGCGACACTGCCACACAGTCGTTATCAAAACGAAATCAAACTGAGACCAGTCCGATACTGGTCTTCCGTTGACACGGCCGGAGGTGGTGAACCTCACAGCCGCCGCCTCTCCTCCCGGAAACTGTGCGTGTCTTGCACCGACACGCCGATCGGGACTGCAAGACCTGCACAGTTTCCGGAGACGCCGGCGGCCAGGCCACCATCGCTATAGCGAGATGTCCTCGAGCAGATCGGTGACCAGGGCGGCGATCGGCGAGCGCTCGGAGCGGTGCAGCGTGACGTGAGCGAACAGCGGATGCCCCTTCAACTTCTCCACCACGGCGACCACACCGTCATGGCGGCCGACTCGGAGATTGTCGCGCTGGGCGACATCATGGGTGAGCACCACCCGGGAGTCCTGGCCGATCCGGCTCAGCACGGTGAGCAGCACGTTGCGCTCCAGCGACTGGGCCTCGTCCACGATCACGAACGCGTCGTGCAGCGAGCGGCCGCGGATGTGGGTCAGCGGCAGCACCTCGAGCATCCCGCGCTCCATGATCTCCTCGATCACCACCTTCGAGGTGACCGCGCCGAGGGTGTCGAAAACCGCCTGGGCCCACGGCGCCATCTTCTCGCCCTCGGTGCCGGGCAGGTAGCCGAGCTCCTGGCCGCCCACCGCATACAGCGGCCGGAACACCACGACCTTGCTGTGCTGGCGGCGTTCCATCACCGCCTCCAGACCCGCGCACAGCGCCAGCGCCGACTTGCCGGTGCCGGCCCGACCGCCGAGCGAGACGATCCCGACGCTCGGGTCGAGCAACAGGTCGAGGGCGACCCGCTGCTCGGCCGACCGGCCGTGGATGCCGAACGCGTCCCGCTCGGACTTGATCAGCCGCAACTCCTTGGCCGGGGTGACCCGGGCCAGCGCGGTGTGCGAGCCGCTCAGCAGCACCACACCCGTGTGGCAGGGCAGGTCCCGGGCGCCGTCGCAGTCCAGGAACCCGGTCTCGTACAAGGTGTCGATCTGGTCGGTGGCGACCTCCAGCTCGGCCATCCCGGTCCAGCCCGACTCGACGGCCAGCTCGGCGCGATACTCCTCCGCGGTCAGCCCGACCGCCGATGCCTTGACCCGCATCGGCAGGTCTTTGGAGACCAGCGTGACGTAGCGACCCTCAGCCGCGAAGTTGAGCGCCACGGCGAGGATCCTCGAGTCGTTGTCGCCGAGCCGGAAGCCCGCCGGCAGCACCGCCGGATCGGTGTGATTCAGCTCGACGTGGACCGTTCCGCCGATCTCGTTGACCGGCACCGGCGCATCCAGCCGGCCGTACGCGATCCGCAGATCGTCCAGATGGCGCAGCGCGGTGCGGGCGAAGTAGCCCAACTCCGGGTGATGGCGCTTCGCCTCGAGCTCGGTGATGACGACGACCGGCAGCACGATGTCGTGCTCGGCGAACCGGCGCAGAGCGTGCGGATCGCTGAGCAGGACCGACGTGTCCACGACGTACGTCCGACGCGTCTCGGACGTCTGGGAGTCGGCAGGGCTGGCGGCGGCGAGTGCAGACGACACGTTCTGTCCTCTTCTGCGCGACCGTACGCCAGCTGCGTCCGGCCGCGCTGGCTAGCAGGTGGGCCGGGATGGTCTGCGGGCCGCCTCCACGAAGGAAAATGGCCCGCTGGGTCTGTCCGCCGGGCCGGAGGCCCGCTGAGCGTCAATCGGACGACGGTGCATCGATCGCCTCCCGTACGACCCGCGGAACTGCGGCTCGTAGGTCCGACGCTACGTCGTTCGGGGGCCAGCTCGGACCAGCTGAGCGCTGGCGTGTCCGATGATTCATCAGATCGTCACACCGCGGATACAGGGCACCGTTCGCCCGGTGA